>JACPRC010000102.1 GCA_016190175.1 Planctomycetota bacterium | reverse complement strand
GGGCTGTCCAGCGGAATCGGCCGGGAGGGCCGATGAAGCTGCCCGCCTGCGCGGCCGAAGCCCGCCGCTTCGGCGTGGCGAAGGCCCGGAGGGTGACTCATTCATCCGGGCGGCGGAGCCCGGATGAATAAGTCAGGCTACGACGCGTCCCGGACCGCCTCCTCGACCAGTTGCCGCACGGCATTGCGCCACGGCCGGGTGAGGAGGGACTCGCGCCGCGAGACCCCCGTTCTCGGAGTGACTTCCACGATCGGGATCCGGTGGGGACCGACTTCCTGGTGAAGACGGGAGACCAGGCCGGCTTCGTCGAGGATCACGACGACGACGTCGGGGAGGTGGACCCGGAGCGTCCGAAGCGCCTCGCCGGAGCCGGAGGCGGACAGGACGCGATACCCTTCGCGTTCGAGGGTTTCCCAGTAGGCACGGCAGAGATCGGAGTCGTCCACGACGAGCAGCGCCATCCGGGCCATGGCTCCCGGTGGTGCAAAGCGCATGCCGGATGGGTTCCGGGCGCCCAGGGGATGCAGACTCGGAGGTTCCTTCCGGGACGGGAGGAAGGATTTGCCGGATCCGCCCCCGGGTGTCGCGCGCTTCGAGCATTCCGCTCTCAGCCGTCAGTAATCAGCTCTCAGCCGTCAGTAATCAGCTCTCAGCCGTCAGTAATCGGCTCTCAGCCGTCAGTAATCGGCTCTCAGCCGTCCGCCATCGGCTCTCGGCAGCATCGGTATCAGACTGATGGCTGATGACGGATAGCTGATGGTCGATGGCTGCGCCTTTGTGTTTTCGATCCCGCGCACGTAGAATCCTCCTCTCGCGCCCGGCTCAGGCGCCGGACGCAGGGGAGCGGATGGCGGATTCACCCGACCGGTCGGCGGTGCGGCGTCTCTTCGAGGCGGCGTTCCGGATCCGTCCCGCCGAATTCGGCCGCGTCCAGGCCTTCCTCCTCTTCCTCACGACCATCTCCGTCTTCTGGACCGTCGGATTCACCGCGGGAGACACCCTCTTCTTCTCGCGGTTCGAGCCCGCGGAGGCCCGGCGCCTCTTCCCCTTCGTCTTCGTCGGGCTGGCGCTGGCGACCGTGGCCGTGACGTGGGTGGTCGACTTCCTCCAGGGACGGATCTCCCGGACGCGGCTCATCGTGGCCACCCATCTGGCCCTCGCGCTGACGGTGCTCCTCCTGCGTGCGGCGGCATCCCTCGGCAACCGGTGGGTCTGCTTCGCGATCGCGATCTGGATGGACGTCTGCGGGCTGATCTGCGTGACGCTCTTCTTTTCCTACATGGGGGACTTCTTCACGGGGCGCGACGCGCGGCGCCTGTACGGCTACGTCGGCGGAGGGATGGCGCTGGGAACCGTCGCGGGAGGCTACGCCGTCTCGCCGATCGTCCGGGCGATCGGGCCGGACAATCTGCTGTTCGTCTGCGCGGGACTCATGGCCTGCGGGGCCGCATGGGGGATCGTCATCCGCCGCCTCTCGAAGCCCGTGGAGGAGGAGCGGATCGCCGGCGACGACGGCGGTCCCCGTCCGTCGCTTGCCGCCGTCCTTGCCGGCGGCTACGTGCGGCTCATCATGGTCATGGTCCTCGCGGGCGTGATGTTCGGCGTCCTCGTCCAGTACCAGTTCAAGGTCGTCGCCGGCTCCGCGATGCGCGAAGAGGCGCTGGCAAGCTACTTCGGCCGCTTCTACGCGCTGCTGGGCGCCGCGCAACTGGTCGTCCAGTTCGTCCTCGTCGGCCCGCTGCTCCGGCGCTTCGGACCGGTCTGGTGCCTTCTCGTGCTCCCGACTTCGCTGGTGCTGGCGAACGCCGGCTTCCTCTTCCACCCGGTCCTCGCGATGGCGGCCGCGGCGAACTTCGTGCGGATGGGCTTCGCGGAAACGCTCGACCTCCCGGCCCGGGAGCTGCTCTTCCTCCCGCTGCCGACCCGCCTCCGCCTGCGCGCTCAGGCGATCGTCGGAGGGATGCTGGTGCCGATCGGAATGGGCGCGGGCGGTCTGCTCCTCCTGGGTCTCTCCCGGGTCGTGCCCCGCATTCACCACCTGACCCCTGTGGGAATCGGCCTGGGGATCGTCTGGATCGTCTCGGTCCTCTTCCTGCGCGCCCAGCACCGGAAGGCGCTCTCGGGCACGCTGCGCCGGTCGAGCTTCGATCCCGCGGACCTCTCGCGGCTGCTGGATGCCGAAGGGGGCGGGCGCGCGATCGCGGAGCTTCTCCGGGCGGACGACGCGGGCCGGGCGATCCTGGCCTTCGACCTGTGGCGGGGCCGGCCGCTGGGAGACCTGGCGTCCCTGGTCCGAGAGAAAACCGCGGCGCCGGACGCCGCCCTGGCCGTCCGGGCGCTGGAGGCGCTCGGCGAAAGCCCGGACCCCGCAAACGTGCCCGCGATCGAGGCGGCGATCGAGGACCCGCGGGCGGAGGTGCGCGCCGCGGCCGTCCTGGCCCTCCTCGCCAACAAGGGGGACGAAGCCGTCTTGCGCGTCGCCCCGTGGGCAGACGCTCCCGATCCGCTCGTGCGGTCCGCCGCGCTCGTCGGATGCGCGCGTCACGGCGGATACGACGGCGCCCTCCTCGTCTACCCGCGGTTGGAACGGCTGCGGAGGAGCGAAGCGGCGCCGGACCGCGCGGAAGCGGCGCGCGTGCTGGCGCAGTTCGCCGGGCGAAGGGCGACCCGGGCGTTCCGGGAGCTGCTGGAAGATCCGTCCCCGGAGGTCCGCCGGGAAACGCTGGTCGCCTGCCGCGCGGCGCGGGACCCGGGACTGGTCTCCGCCATCGCCGACCGGATGAAGGAGCCGCGTCTCCAGCCGCTGGCCGTGCTGGCGCTCGAGGCGCTGCCGCCCGAGGCGGCGCCCGCGATCGCCGAGCGGACCCGCCGGACGGAGGCGGGGACCACCGAACGGGCCGCGCTGGCGCGCATCCTGGGAACGGTCGGCGGACCCGGGGCGGTCCGGGCGCTCTGGGAGTTCGTCCATCCGGAGACGCCGCTCGTCGTGAGGGTCGCCGCCGGACGCGCCCTTCGCCGCCTGAGGGCGCGCGCCGCCGATGGCCCGGACCTCGACGAGGTCGTCGCCGGGACCTGCGAGCGCGTGTCGCTCTCGGTCCGCGCCCGGGAGGAATGCCGGAGGGAGCAGCCGGTGACTTCCCGGCTCTTTCACGACCGCGCCCGGCTGGAGATGGAGGTCCTCTTCTCGCTCCTCACGATGGAGTGCGACGCCCGCGAGATCGCGCGCATCGAGACGGCCCTCTTCGGCGGCAGCGAATCGCGGCGATCGAACGCCATCGAGCTCCTCGACGCCCTCCTGCCCCACAAGTGGTCGTCTGCGGCGCTCTCCGCCGTCGGCGCGTGGGCAAGCGAATCCGGGGGAGCGGGCATGACGGACGATACGCGGAACCGGCTCCTCGCCGCGGAGCCCTGGATGCGGGCGATCGCGCTCCACCATTCCGGAGGAAAAGAGATGAAGGACGCCGATCCGAACCTGTATCGCGTCATCGCCACGGTCTCGTTCCTCAAGCAGGTGGACCTCTTCCGGGAGGTGCCCGCGGACTACCTCGCGAGCGTCGCGGGGATCGCGCGGGAGCAGGGCTTCGCGGCGGGCGAGAAGCTGTTCGCCGAAGGGGACCGCGGGGATTCCTGCTATCTAATCATGGAAGGGCGCGTCCGGATCCTCGCGGGCGGAAAGGAGGTCGCCGCGCTCGGCCCGCGCGAGTGCGTCGGCGAGATGTCGCTGCTCGACGGCGAGCCGCGGTCCGCGACGGCCGTGACGGCGGAGGAGGCGCGCCTCCTGAGGATCGGCACCGAGGACTTCCACGACATGCTGGCGACGCATCCCGGGATCGCGGCGGGCCTCCTGCGGACGCTGGCGCGGCGGCTGCGGGGGGCGCTGGCGAAGCAGGGGTGAGAGCCCGTCATGAAATCAGTCGCCCGTCACGACGATGCGCACAACCTCGAGATTCTCGCCGGGAGGATGTCCCTCCATCCGGGTCTTCTCAAGCCAGCCGCAGGTGCACCGGAGACCGGACGTCCTGATCGTGCAACTATAGTCGCCCGCCACCTCCGGGACCCCTGAGATCGTGCCGGATTTCGCATCAAGGCGCAGACCGGGAGGCAGCTTCCCGGTGCTGATCGAGGTTCCGGAGGACGACCATGTGCACCGGCTCCTCGTCTCGGCACAACAGTAGGTGACGACGAGTTTTCCCTCAAACGGCAAGCCGACCGTGGCCGTGCCGCTCATCTTCCAATGAGGGAAACCATGAAAGAGGTGCTCGTGTTGCTTTCGCCGCCCGGACTCGCATCCGACGAGGACGAACGCCATGGCCGACAGGAATCCCGTCGCGAGCATTCCCTTGCGCACGAGTCACCTCCTGCATATGCCCCATGACATTCGTTGAACGCGCCGCCCGCATCCCCCCCTCCCCACACAGGTATCCGGCGTCCCGGCTCGGCGTCTGAAGGGAAATCCGCCTGGGTGGCTGCTCCCGGCGGAAGGAAGCGATCACCGCCGTCACATTTTCTTGGCACCCGACGATGACGCCCGAGTAAACTCCCGGGCGATCCGACCGACGAGGCTTTTTCCCCGTCAGGAGACTCTCCGTGAGCGCTCCCGCCGCAGCGGCACGGCCGGCGCAGCAGGCCGTGATCGAGATCCGCCGAAGGAGATTCGGGGTCGCGCATCCGCTGTTCTGGGTCGCGTTCACTCTGTACGGCGTGCCGGAATCATCGGTGCCCCTGCGCCGGGGCCGCCCGATGGGCAAGCGGCGGCCGGCGAGGGATGGGCGACAGGAGAAACGGACATGGGCCTCGGCGGCGTCGAACTCGTGATGGAGATCGAGGAGTGCTTCCGCGTCGGCATCTCCGATGCGGAGGCGCAGAAGATCTCGACTCCCGGAGAGATCTGCGAATTCCTTGCCGGGACGTGGATCGGTTACCAGCCGGTCGGGTGCCTGTCGATGTCCGTGTTTCACCGCGTCCGCCGCGCGCTCGAACTCCCCGCCCGGGCAGGTCCGGACGCGGCGCTGCCCTGCGCCGCCCCACCTCGATTCCCCGGGCTCCGCGGTCCCCGACAGAAGGTCCGCACCGTGGGCGAGCTCGTGCTGGAGCTGGTCGCCAGGAACTACGGCCGGCTCTCCGAGACGGAGTCGGTCTGGAACCCGAAGGAGGTGTGGCGGAGCGTGCAGCTCATCGTCGCCGACATGGTGCGAGTGGCGCCGGGGCGGGTGAGGCGCGACGCTCTTCTCGTGGACGACCTCGGGCTCGAATGACCGGCGGCATGGGTCCCTCTCCTATTTGAGCCGGTAAACGGTCAGCGTGGTGTTGCGGTTGCCCACGACGACGAGGTCGCCGCGCCTTCGCGACGCCGGAGCCGTCGCTTCGGCGGCGCAGGCGCGGACCGCGAGCGAGGTCGGCCGCCCGTCAACGACGATCGAGTCGATCTCCTTGCCGCTCTCGACCTCCCAGAGCTTGAGGGTGTTGTCCTCGCTTCCCGACAGCGCGCGCTTCCCGTCGGGACTGAAGGCGACGGAGGAGACTTCTTTCTCGTGTCCCTTCCACGTCGCGATCTCCTTCCCGCTCTCGACCTCCCAGAGCTTGAGGGTAGCATCATCGCTTCCCGACAGCGCGCGCTTCCCGTCGGGGCTGAAGGCGACGGACTCGACCGCACCGGCGTGGCGCCACCGCCGGCTTCCGAGGATGTTCACAAGTTCGATGTGCCCGTTTTTCGAGCGCGCGATCCCCTCCGGCACCGGCCCGGCGAAGTTCTCCTTCTTCCAGCCGGGATCCTGCCTGCCCTCCGTAGCGCGGGGCGCGAAGGAGGGGATGGCGAGGCAGTCGGCAGGAAGCGGGTGCATACGAGACCTCCCTTGGGGCGAATCTGGAAAGAGTATACCCACCCGGAAAGAGGGACGGAATCAACCTGACGTACGGATACGCCCCTCCATCTAGTGTCGCGTCACAGCCGAATCTGTAGGTTGCTCCTCGCCTCAAACGATTCGTCGGCGGGAGCGGTCGACGGCCATTAGCCCTTAGCCGCTAGCCCTTTGCCGGTCTCCTCTGGCTAGGAGCCAACGGCTAGCAGCTAACGGCTCCGGAGTGCGCGCTCTCGCTTCCTTGCTCCATCGGTCCGCAACTCACAGGAACCGCCGTGAAGGCACACTAGGGACGGAGCCATCCGGCGCGCCGGACGAGCCCATCCCCCGGGGAGCGGCGCCAACCGGCGCGGCGGATGATGCCATCCCCCAGGGGATGGCACCAACCGGCGTGACGGATATGCCCATCCCCCGGAGCGAGAGCCCAACCGGACGGCCGGCCGGCCCCCGCCCCCCCTCCCGGAGGGGGGCCCTCCTGCGCCCTCCGGGCTCCCTCCTGCGCGGATGCTTCGCATCCGCTCCGGCGGGTAAAGCGGCGGGCAAGCAGGGGGGAGAATCCCCTCTGTTCTCTCTTCTCGGTGCTTTGTTCCGCCGGCATGCGCGTCGCCGGAATTGCGACACGCTTCCCCTCAGCCCCTGGTTCCGGAGTGTTACCCTGTCTTGAACCGGATTATTCATCACGGCTCTCGCCTTCACCAATGATCCGCGTTAGAATCCGGACCTCGCGGCCGCCCGGACCCGGCCGCCCGGAGGAGACATGGAGACGGCCGAGATGAGAAGATGAAGACCCGCCGCCGATGGCGCCGGATCTCCCCATCTCCCGATCTCCCCATCTCCCGATCCCCCATATGATCGAGAAGATCCGCAACTTCTGCATCGTCGCCCACATCGACCACGGCAAGTCCACGCTCGCCGACCGCCTCCTCGAGCTCACGGGCACCATCACCAAGCGCGAGGCCCGCGAGCAGTTCCTCGACTCCAACACCCTCGAGCGCGAGCGCGGCATCACGATCAAGGCCAAGGCCGTCGCCATGGACTGGAAGGGCTACCAGCTCAACCTCATCGACACCCCGGGCCACGTCGACTTCTCCTACGAGGTCTCGCGCTCCCTCGCCGCGTGCGAGGGCGCCGTCCTCCTCGTCGACTGCACGCAGGGCGTCCAGGCGCAGACCGTCGCCAACGCCACCCTGGCCATGGACGGCGGACTCGAGATCGTCCCCGCCGTGAACAAGATCGACATGCAGGCCGCGCAGATCGACGAGACGATCCTCGAAATGGAAAACTCCCTCGGCGTCTTCGGCCGCGAGGTCCTGCGGGTCAGCGGCAAGACCGGCGAGGGAGTCGAGGAGCTTCTCGAGGAGATCGTCAAGCGCGTCCCGCCGCCCAAGGGCGAGCCGGCCGGGCCGCTGCGCGCCCTCATCTTCGACTCCGAGTTCGATCCCTACCGCGGCGTGATCGTGTACGTGCGGCTCCTCGACGGCTCGGTGAAGCGCGGCGACAAGATCCGCTTCCTCGGCACGGACCACGAGGCGGAGGTCGAGGAGGTCGGCCTCTTCAAGCCCCATCCGGTGAAGACGGACAGGCTCACCGCGGGACGGGTCGGCTACCTCATGGCGAACATCAAGCTCATCCGCGACGTGCGCGTCGGCGACACCGTCGCGCCCGCGGGCGACTCGAAGGTCCGGAGGCTGCCGGGCTACAAGGAGCCGCTCCCGATGGTCTTCTGCGGCTTCTACCCGACGGGCGAGACCGACTTCGAGGGGCTCAAGAAGGCGCTGGAGCGGCTGTCGCTCAACGACTCCTCCTTCACGTTCCAGGCGGAGACGAGCGAGGCGCTCGGCTTCGGCTTCCGCTGCGGCTTCCTCGGCCTCCTCCACATGGAGATCATCCAGGAGCGGCTCGAGCGCGAGGAGGGCGTGTCCCTCATCCAGACCGCGCCGAACGTGACGTACGAGGTGCTCGCCGATCGCGGACAGGGCACGCAGCAGTTCCGCATCGACAACCCCGCGAAGCTCCCCGACGACCAGTTCATCCGCGAATGGCGCGAGCCGATCGTGCGCGCGAAGATCATCACCCCCGCGGAGCACATCGGCGTCGTCATGGCGCTCTGCGAGGACCGGCGCGGCACCTATCTCAAGACGACGTACCTCAGCCCGATCCGCGTGATCCTGGAATACCGCCTCCCGTTCGCGGAGATCGTGTACGACTTCTACGACAAGCTCAAGTCCGGCACGCGCGGTTACGGGACGCTCGACTACGTCGTCGAAAAGTACCAGGAGGCGGACCTCTGCCACCTCCGCATCCTCGTCGGCGGGCAGGAGGTGGACGCGCTTTCCACGATCGTGGCGCGGCAGAACGCGGAACGGAAGGGGCGGTCGATCCTGCGGGTGCTGCGCAAGGAGATCCCGCGGCAGATGTTCGAGGTGACGCTCCAGGCGGCGATCGGAAAGAAGATCATCGCGCGCGAGGACATCTCGCCGCTGAAGAAGGACGTCACGGCGAAGTGCTACGGCGGCGACATCAGCCGCAAGCGGAAGCTCTGGGAGAAGCAGAAGGAGGGGAAGAAGCGGATGAAGGCGATCGGGAGGGTCGAGATTCCGCAGGAGGCCTTCATGGCCGTGCTGCGCGCCGGGGAGGAGGGCGAATGAGCGAGGCCGCCGCCGACCTGCTCAAGAGCCGCGGCAAGCCGCTTCTCCTCCTCGTCCTCATGGAGGCGCTCCCCGTCGCGGCGATCGTCTCGGGGATCCGGGACGGCGACGGACGCGTCGCGGTCGCGGGAGCGGTGATGCTGGCCCTCTTCGCCGGCCCGTGCGTCGCGTTCTTCCTCGGCCGCCCGTGGGCCCCGCTCGCGGGCGTCTTCGCGGCGGGCACGGGCATCCTCGCCATGTTCCTGAACGCCGTCCGGATGGGCGCCGTCGACTGGGTGATCCTCATCGTCCCCTATGCCGCGGCGACGTTCCTCCTCCAGCAGGAGCGCCGGCTGCGCGCGGCGCCGGCCCCCGAGCCCCCCCCCGCGGAAGGGGCCTCCTCCCCCGAAACGTTCGGGCGCTGGTTCAAGGAGAACGTCGAGGCCATCGTCGTCGCCTTCATCATGGCGCTCGTCATCCGCTGCTTCTGCATCGAGGTCTTCAAGATCCCCTCCGGCTCGATGGAGCCCACGCTCCTCGGCGACGCGACGTCGTCGCACATGCGCGAAGGCAACCCCTGCAAGTTCCCCGAGTACCACACCTCGTCCGGCGGCGACCGCATCATGGTCACGAAGTACTATTACCTCTTCGAGCCCGTGAGCCGCTTCGACGTCGTCGTCTTCAAGTTCCCTCTGGAGCTGTCGCGGAACTTCATCAAGCGCGTCGTCGGGCTTCCGGACGAGGAGTTCATGGTCTGGCACGGCAACGTCTACGCCCGCAAGTCCGACGATCCCGATCCGCGGCCGAGGATCCAGCGCAAACCCGCGGCGACGCAGGACTCGATCTGGATCGACCCGCCCGGCGACCTGAACAAGTCCTTCGCGGACCGCGACGTCTTCCCGCGGCACTGGACCGCGCAGCCGCCGACCGGATCGTACGACGTGGGTGAGAACCGGCTCCGCACCGGCGCGGGCGACTCCCGGTTCCGCATCGTCCGGAAGCTCGACGACGACGCGGGCCACGCGGTCGGCGACGCCCTGGTGGCATTCGACGTCGTTCCGGACGAGGGCTCGAAGGTGCGCGCCGCCGTCGAGAACGAGATGGGCCGCTTCGAGCTCGTGCTCGAGGCCGGCGGCTCGCGGATCGAGTACGCGCGCGGCGACGACCGGCGCACGCATCCCCTGCCCGACGCGAAGCTCCGCGCGGGGCGCGCCGCGGCGGTCCGGTTCATGGTCTACGACGGCCAGGCGGTCCTCGTCCTGGACGGGAGGACGCATCCGGCGTTCGAGGCCGTCACGTTCCTCGACCGCGCGCTCCCCGCGCCGCGGGGCGTGATCGAGTTCGGCTCCTCGGGACCCGCGACCTTCTCGAAGCTGCGGATCGGGCGGGACATCTATTACAAGTGCGAGGACCCCGACCACAGCAGCAGCGAGAACATCCAGGACGGCGTCCCGCTGCGGATCGGCCCGGGGCAGTACGTCATGATGGGCGACAACGTGGGCAACAGCCACGACAGCCGGAAGTGGAAGAAGATGACGCAGCGTCTCAAGGACGGCCGCGAGATCGTCTACGAATCGCAGTCGGACAAGACGTCCGACAAGGACGAGGTGAAGGACGTCATCCGCCGGCTGGGCCTGTCCGTACACCCCCAGCACTACATCAAGGCGGACATCAACGGGCGCGAGTGGGTCTTCAACGACTCGGACCTCGATCCGGACGCCCCGTCCCCGAAGCGCGACGCGTTCCCGTTCGTCGACCGGAGGCACATCATCGGGAAGGCCTTCTGGGTGTGGTGGCCCGCCGGGCGGTGGTTCAAGATGATCCGATGAGCGCGAAGGGGAGACTCGTCCTCTTTGCTCTCGCGGCTGCCCCGGCGACCCTCTGGACCCTGGGCTCCGTCGCCGTGGGGATGCCGGTCGGCGTCACGATCGTCTTCGTCCTCGCGCTCGGCTTGACGTTCGTGGGCGGCGCATGGCTCGGCCACGACTGGTCCCGCCCCGTCACGGTGCCGGCCGTCCTCCGCTGCGTCCTCGCGGGTCTCTGCCTGTCGTTGATCCTGCGTACGTTCTGTTTCAGCGCGTACCGGATCCCATCCGGCGGCATGGAGCCCACGCTCCTCGGCGCGGCGACCCCCGAACACCTGCGCCGCTGCGCGCTCCCGGAGCGGCACGTGTCGCCCGGCGGCGATCGGATCGTGGTCGCGAACCACGCATATCTCTTCAATGAAGTGGGCCGTTTCGATGTCGCCGTCTTTCGCTTCCCGCTGGACACGCCGCGCATCTTCGTCCAACGCGTCGTCGGGCTTCCGGACGAGGAGTTCATGGTATGGCGCGGGAACATTTTCGCCCGGCGGGACGCCGGGGAGTTCCGCCTCCAGCGCAAGTCCCCGCAGACGCAGGACTCGATCTGGATCGAGCCGCCCGATGAAGATCTCGCGACGCAATGGACGGCGCAGCCGCCGTGCCGGGCCGTGGAGGGCCGCTTGCGCACCGGCACGGGCGAGTCGTGCTTCCGCTTCTCCGGGATGCTGCGCGACGACGGCGGCCGGCCGGTCGGAGACGCGCTCGTCGCCTTCGAGGTCACGGCGGAGGAGGGCTCGAGAGTCCGCGCCGCCGTCGAGAACGAGATGGGCCGCTTCGAGCTCGTGATCGAGGCGGGCGGCTCGCGCATCGAATACGCGCGCGGGGGCGACCGGCGGACGCATCCGCTTCCCGGCGCGAAGCTCCGCGCGGGGCGCGCGGCGCCCGGGCGGTTCATGGTCTACGACGGCCAGGCGGTGCTGATCCTGGACGGGAAGACGCATCCGGCGTTCGAGGCGGTGACGTTCCTCGACCGCGAGTTGTCCTCGCCTCGGAGCGTGATCGAGTTCGGCTCTACGGGACCCGCGACCTTCGCGAAGCTGCGGATCGGACGGGACATCTACTACAAGTGCGAGGACCCGGACCACGGCGGCGGCGAGAACCTCCAGGACGGCGTCCCGCTGCGGATCGGCCCCGGGCAGTACGTGATGATGGGCGACAACGTCGGCAACAGCCACGACAGCCGGAAGTGGAAGAGGCTCACGTTCCGCCTGAAGGACGGGCGCCGGGTGATCTGCGACTCCCAGGCGTGGCGAACCCACGACGAGGACGCGATCCGGGAGGCCATGGTCCGATTCGGGCTTTCCCGGCGCCCGGACCACTACGTCAGGGCGGACGTGAACGGGCGCGAGTGGGTCTTCTCCGACGAGGACCTCGACCCGGCCCGCCGGGAGCCCGACCGCGAGCCGTTCCCGTTCGTCCGGCGAGGCCACATTACGGGAAAGGCATCGTGGATCTGGTGGCCGCCCGCGAGGGCGAGGACGATCCGCTGAGCACGCGCCTGAAGCGCGGGCGGTCAGAAAACGACGGACCCGTTATCCCGGGACCATTTCCCGGAGCGGACGCGAGAATCCACGTTCATCACTCCCCCTTCACCGGCGCGTCGGGGGACTGATGGAGATCCCGCCCGCGGAAACGCGTGTGGCAATCTTCATGGAAACCTCCTCATCAGTCTTGGACGTCCGCGGCGGAAGATCTAGAAGTACTTGTTGACGAAGAAGATCACCACGCAGCCGATGAGGAGCACGGCCGTAAGCGCGCCGAAGTTCAGCGCCGTCCGGCGGACGATCTTCTTCGGGTCGTCCTGCTTGCACGCCTCGAGCACGCTCAGGATCACGAGCGTGATCGGGACATAGAGGAGGAGATCGAGGATCGAGTTCATTTCGCCGCCTCCTCTTTCGCGGGAGGCGCGGCCTCGGGGGCCCCCTTGAAGTCGAAGCAGTTGAACGCGACGACCAGGTTGAGCAGCCCCGCCACGCAGACGTAGAGCAACCCCGGATCGTAGAGCCCCAGCGAGAGGTCCGGTCTCGGGAAGGCCTTCTCCTTCCCCAACACGCTCGCCAGGAGCGTCGTCATCCCCGACCCGAACTGCCCGACGTAGTAGAACGGGTTGTCGTCGAATCCCACGGTGCGGAAGCCCGTGAGCCAGAGGCCGAAGAGGTACGTCGCCCCGAGCGTCAGGAAGAAGAAGACCGCCTTCTTCCAGCGGCCCAGGAAGAGATGGCCGAGCCCAGGGACGCACCACCCCAGCAGGAAGGCGACGCCATTCTTCCGGCGATCCTTCGAGAACATCGCGACCGAAAGCACGAAGACGAGCCCGATCGCCGCCAGGACGTACAGCCGGATGACGCGTTCCATCTCAGATCTTGAAATTCGCCCCGAGATACCGCTCCCGCACCTGCGGATCGGATACGACCTCGTCCGGACGGCCGGTCCGGAGCACCTTTCCCTCGTCGATGATACTGGACCGATCGGTGATCGCCAACGTTTCGCGGACGTTGTGATCCGTCAGGAGGACCCCGAACCCCTTCTCCTTCAGCTTGCGGATGATCCCCTGCAGCTCGCTCACGGCGATCGGATCCACCCCGCTGAACGGCTCGTCGAGGAGGAGGATCGACGGCGACGTCAGGAGCGCACGGCAGATCTCGAGTCGGCGCGTCTCGCCCCCCGAAAGCGTGAACGCCTTCTGCTTCGCGAGGTGCGCGAGCCCGTACTCCTCGAGGAGCTTCGCCGCGACCGCCCGGCGCTCCCCGCGCCGCACGCGGGTCGTCTCCAGGATCGCCAGGAGGTTCTCCTCGACGCTGAGCCGCTGGAACACCGAGCGCTCCTGCGCCAGGAACCCCATCCCGAGGCGCGCCCGGCGGTAGATCGGCATCCGCGTGACGTCGTGGTCGTCGAAGACGATCCTGCCTCCCTCGGGGCGGACGAGCCCGATGACCATCCGGAACGTCGTGGTCTTTCCCGCGCCGTTCCGCCCGAGAAGCCCCACCACCTCGCCGCGATCCACCGTCAGCGAGACCGCGTCCACGACCTTCCGCCGCCCGTAGGACTTGGTCACCCCGTCGACGCAAAGCAGCGGCATCCGGGCCGCGAGACTACCAGACGCGGGGCCGGGAATTCAAGCCCCAAGACCGCAATCCACCGATCTAGGCAGCGGAGGGGCGGCGGAGGAGCCGCGCGCCTTGAGCAACCCGGACCAGTACTTCGGCGTATCCAAGTCCAGCCACCCATCCGGTCTGTCCGCCGTCCCTCCTACGATCAGGACACGAGCGCGCCAGGGAGAACACGCGATGGGCTCAACGACCGCGGGATTCCATGGTAGAATCCGGAGCGGAGGTGCTCCCTATGCGACGACTCGTCCCCTTCCTCGCCCTCTTCGCGCCGCTCGCCGCCTGCCGCGGGAAGTCCGAAGCCGACTCCGGGCCGGAGTTCGTCGAGAAGTTCGCGAAGGCCGCCCGCGAGAAGGACATGGAGACCCTCTGGGCCCTCTTCTCCCAGGACACCCAGAGCCTCTTCACCGAGTCCGCGAAGGCCGTCCTCGACCGCGCCAAGGGAAGTCCGGAGGCGGCGAAGCGCATCAAGCTCGACTACGACTTCACCCAGGAGGTCGATCAGATCGACCCGGTCCTCTTCGCGAAGACCCGCATCAAGAAGGACCGCAAGCAGGACCTCGAGACCTGGGGCGGCGCGCGCGCGCTGGACGTGACCGACGACGGCGGCGGATGCACGGTGGCCGTCGAGCTTCCCGGAAAGGGGCGCTGCAATTGGGTGCTCGTGCGCGAGAAGAAGTACCTTCGGCTGAACTGGGTCGACAGCAAGATGGACGGCCGATAGGATGACCGCGTCATGAGAAGAGTGAAGTCCCGCGACCGGGAGGCCCGCGCCATGGCGCAGCGCCGCGCGAACGCCCGGGCGCGCGCGCGCAACCGGCCGATGCCCTATCCGAACCCCTGGGACACGTGGGACCCGACGAAGGTGCCGCAGGACGCGACGCCCGAGCAGATTCACCGGAGCTATTTGGAGTTCCGCAAACTGTGCCCTCCCCCGCCGAGAAAGGTCTACACGATCTAGAGGATTACGCCCGACTCCTCGTGCAGCTTCAGGCCGAGGGGTTCGAGTGCGGCGTGATCGGCGGCTGCGCCGTCGGCGCCTACGGACGCCTTCAGGGAGAATCCGTCCTGTCCGGCGACCTCGACCTCTACTCCTCCGCCGAGACGCTGAATGCGCTTCTGCTCTGGGCTCCGCAACACGGGCTCATCGTCCGCAAGCGGCCGCAACCGCGATCGATCCCCACCGCGTTCATCGAGTGGGAAGGGCTCGAGGTGAACGTGCTGACGCGGACCGACGGCCTGCCTCCGCCCGAGCAGGCCCTCCAGACGGCGCGCGAGTTTCGTCTGAAATCGCAACCCGACGTCGCGATTCTCGTGATCGATCCGTTCGATCTTCTTCGCAACAAGCTCGCGGTGAACCGGCCGAAGGATCGCCCCCACATCGCGATCCTGAGACGGTTCATCGAAGAGGAGGTCGTGGCCGGGTTCGAAAACGGATCATCCCCGCGCGACCGGATCGCGCCGGCGCGGCGGTTTCTCTCGGTCCTCGACGCGCGGGCGCTCCCGGCGGAGCTGGCCGCCCGACTCATCCCTCTGGCGAAGACGCCCGCCGAGTTCCGCTTCCTCGTCGACACGGTTCCGTCGCGCGACGACGTGGAGGCCGTGCTGGAGCGGACACCGGAGGAGACCCGCGAGGAGCTTCGGGAGATCCTCAAGCGGCGGCGGTTCCGGAAGTCGTAGGCGGTCGCGTCCGGGATTCAAACACGAAGTTCGCGGAGGTCACAGAGAGAAGAAACGCATGCCCGTGCGACCGCGGCGAGTGACCATGGGATGATGCCGAAGGAGTGTCGTCTTCCGATCCGACCTGCGCCGCGATCGTCCAGGCCTACAACAGGAGAAAGCGGTCGACTGACTGCTGTTGTAGAAGCCCCATCCCGCTATCGCGTCGGATCGTCCGAACTCGGACGGCTCCCCAATCCTGTGATCCTCACCGCCCACATGAAGACCTTGGACTTGCAGCAAGAGACGGGTTATGATCCCCCAGTAACCATTCGATATTTCCGGGATGCTCATCGAGAAGGTTCGCGTTCAGAATTTCCAGTGCATCTGCGATTCCGGAGAAGTCCCCCTCGACCCCCATGTGACCGTCCTCGTCGGTGAGAACGAGAGCGGCAAGAGCGCGTTTCTTCGTGGGCTCGAGCACTTCAATCGGGGCGTGACTTTTCAAGACGTGGATCTGTGCACCATGTCAGCGGCACGTGCCATGGTCGCAAAGGATCCCGGTGCCAAGCAAGTCGTTGAAATGGTGTCGATTTGGCTAACGCTGGATGAACGCGATCTGAAGACGGTCAATCTCCCCGACGACATAAAACTGCCGCGCAGCTTCAAAGTGACAAAGATGCTGTCCGGGGCCTACGTCTTTCAGACCGACCAAGGCACTCCCCTCGTCGGTGCGATCGTACCCAAGGCCGCTGATCAACTCGTATCCTTGCTCACGGAACTTCGTGCCCGTGTCAGCACGATCTACTGCGGGCAGGTGAAGCGAACCCCGGGAGGCTATGGTGCCTCCGAGTTCGCCTTCTTGCAGGCCCAGGCCGAGGAACTGCCTGCCCAGAACCTCTACCTGCAAGAATCCTCCGCGTTGGCCATCTGGGGGAACGTCAGACAGGGGGTATGGCTACAGGTTGGGAACATCGCCAACGACCCTTGGGGGCGCAATCGTCGTGCCTTGAACGTCGGCCTGAAGGTGGACGTGGATACATGGCTTGGGCAATTCCTCGAAAACGTTGTGTCCAAGCCAAAAGCGGCGGTTTCGAGCTTGGAGCGTTTCATGTCCTCGCTGCGCGACGTGCCGAAGGAGCATCCCGTCCGGATGTACCTCACTGACAAAGTACTCGATGAGATGAGCGCTCATGCACGTGCGGCCGTTTCGGAACCAGTGCCCATCATGCCCCAGATTGAGGGTGCAGTCGGTCCGCTGCTCCCCGAGTTCACATACGTACCCGACGTCGGCGTAGTATCCGACCACGTTGTAGTCACAAGACCTGACGGCGAACAGTCAAGTGAGTCTGACAATCTCTTCGACGAGCTGCTGGGACTCGCGGAACTCAAGCCTCAGACGATCCTGACCAAGAACCAAGCCGAGCGAATCCAACTCTTGCGAGAGAAGTCTGTCTGGCTCTCGCGCCGGCTAGAAGAGTACTGGCCGCAAGCCCTGGAAGCAGACTTCGACTTCTTTCAGCAAGACACGAAGATCGGCGTCGCGATCACCGCTCAAGGCTCTTTCGATCCGCCTTCTCGGCGCAGCCATGGACTTCGTGGCTTTGTCTCGCTGTATGCGAAACTCGTTGCGTTGTCGAAGAAGGGAACTTCCTTGCTGTTGCTTGACGATCCTGCGATCCACCTCCATCCCGTAGCCCAGCGCAAGCTGACGAGTCTCCTCTCCGCGCAGCAATTCCCCATCATCTTGGCTACGCACTTGCCCTTCCTAATCGACCCGGAGCATCTGGAACGTGTCCGTGTGTTTGTACGTTCAGACGCGGGAAGCCGGTTCGTGGCCGATTGGGACGAGGCACAACGCGCCCTTCTTCCCGTTTGGGATTCCTTCCTAGGGAACATGGTAGCTGGACGACTCTGGCTTCTGGTCGAGGGCAAGAACGATCGTATCTACTACGAGGCCATGAGCGGTCTCCTCAAGAAGTTCAGCAGAGAGCACCTTCCGCCGGATGTGGCCGTCGTACCGGCTGGAGGAGACCAGCTTGTGCATGCTGCGCAGGCGCTTGCCGACCGCGGAGTGAACTTCCTAGTGCTTCTTGACGGGGACAAGGCCGGCCAGGCCCAAAAGAGGCGCCTTGTGGCGAAGTGCCGCCTGAGCGACAAGGATGTGATCACACTTTCGGACTTGGGCATCGCCAAATCGAATCCCGAGGTGGAGGACCTCTTTTCACAGCAGTTCAAGACTGATCACGACGCAAAGACCAAGGGTCTCCCACAAGTGGTCGCGGAGCTTGTCCAGAAGGGAGAGCAAGTAGACGCTGAGACGATGGGGAATTTTGAGCGGGTCTTCACCGCAGTGGCGAAGGCGCTTGCGTAGTCGGTCGAATCGTCCTTCTTTGCGCGGTTGATCAACAGAGGGGAAATGTCACGTGTGTTCCACTGATGGGCCGGTGTCAGCGGGGTGAACCGAACCGGCCGTGCGAAGGGGGCTTGCCCCGTTAGCCCACCGCTACCAGCGACTCCCTCGCCCGGTACTTCCGCCCCACCATCTCCGCCAGCGCCGGCGCCGAGGCGAGCGCCGGGTCCCGTTCCACCAGCGCGAACGCGTCCTCCCGCGCCCACGCGAGCAGTTGCAGGTCCGACACCGGGTCCGCCGCCCGGAACTCCGGCATCCCGCTCTGCCGCGTCCCGAACAGTTCCCCCGGCCCCCGGATCTTCATGTCCGCCTCGGCGATCTTGAACCCGTCCGCCGTGGAGAGGAACGCCCGCAGACGCGCTTCGGCCTCCTCGCCCGCCCGATCGGAGAGCACGACGCAGTACGATTCGTGCGGGCCCCGGCCGATGCGGCCGCGAAGCTGGTGGAGCTGCGCCAGGCCGTAGCGCTCGGCGTTCCCGATCACCATCACGCTCGCGTTCGGCACGTCGATCCCGACCTCGACCACGACGGTCGAAACGAGCGCGCGGATCGCGCCCGAGCGGAACTCCTCCATGATCGCGTCCTTCTCCTGCGGCTTCATCCGTCCGTGGAGGAGCTCGACGCGGAACTCCGGAAGCTCCGCGCGAAGCCGCGCCGACATCGCCGTCGCCGACTTCGCCGCGACCTTGTCCGAGTCGTCGATGAGCGGATAGACGAAAAAGGCCTGCCGTCCCTCGCGCAGCTTCTGCCGGACGAACGCGACCGTGTCCGCCTCGCGCTTCCGCAGCGTCACGACCGGGCGCCGGCCGGGCGGGAGCTCGTCGAGAATCGACACGTCGAGGTCGCCGTACAGCGTCATCGAAAGCGTCCGCGGGATCGGCGTCGCGGTCATCACGAGGGTGTGGGGGCGCGCCAGCGCCGCCGAAGCGACGGCTCCGGCGTCGCGAAGGCGCGGCCCCTTGAGCCGCATCGCCGCCCGCTGGAGGACGCCGAACTTCTGCTGCTCGTCCACGACGACGACGGCGAGCTTCCGGAACTTCACGTCCCCCTCGAGGAGCGCGTGGGTGCCGATCACGAGATCGGCCTCGCCCGCGGCCTCGCGCTCCCGCTTCGCGCGGCCGCCGGTGAGGAGCGCCGTGCGGACCCGCGTGCGTTCGAGGAGGCGCCCGAACGTCCGCGCGTGCTGCTCCGCGAGGATCTCCGTCGGCGCCATCAGCGCGGCCTGCGCGCGGTTCCCGATCGCGGCCAGGAGCGCGTACGCGGCGACGATCGTCTTGCCGGAGCCGACGTCCCCCTGGAGCAGCCGGTTCATCGGCCGGTCGGCCGCAAGGTCCCGGCGGATCTCGCCGATCACCCGCTCCTGCGCCCGCGTGAGCGCGAACGGGAAGCGCGCGCGGATGCGGAAGTCGAGCGTCCGGCCGATCCGGAGCGGGACCCCCACGGGCTCCTCGCGGACGGAGCGCCGCCGGAGGGCGAGGTGCGTCTGGAGCAGGAGGAACTCCTCGTACGCGAGGCGCCGCCGGGCCGCCTCGTACGCGCGCAGGTCGTCGGGGAAGTGGATGTGCCCGATCGCCTCCGCGGCGCCGACGAGCTTGCGCCTCGCGCGAAGCTCCGCGGGAATCGCCTCCGGGACCTCCGCCGCGTGCTCGCGCACGGCCGAGAACACGAGCGAGCGGAACGCCTTGGGCCCGAAACCGGCCGGCACCGCGTACGAGGGCACGAGCCCCGCCGCGTGGATCGGCTCGCGATCGCCGCCCAGGATCTCGTACTCCACCGGCTGGATCTGGAGCCGGTCGAAGACGCCCACCGGCCCCGTGACGATCACCTCGTCGCCGACGCGGAACGTCCGCTCCAGGAAGGGCTGGTTGAACCAGACGGCCGCGATCGATCCCGACATGTCCTCGATCTTCAGCTCGAAGAGATGCATGTATCGCCGGGCGGTCCGGCGTGAGCGCATCGACGCGACGGTGCCGAGGATCGTCACGGCCGCGCCCGGCCGCGCCTCGGCGATCGGGCGGATCGTGCCGCGGTCGTAGTGGCGCCGCGGGTAATAGGTCACCAGGTCATACGGTGTCCGGACCCCGGCCGCCGCCAGCGTCTCCGCGCGGCGCGGTCCGACGCCCTTGAGGAACTGGATGTCGTCGAAGAGCTTCAGGCCGTCTCCTTCCTCTTGCGGAACCCGTGTCGGTTCAACTCGTCCAGGATCTCCTTGAGGTCCTTCTCGTGGTAGAGCGCCCCGATCCGGAGCGTCTCCGCCTCGGCGGCGACGCAGTCGACGCACTTCAGGCCGAGCTTGCGGAAGATCTCGGCGATCTGCGGATCGAGGTCGAGCGCCTCCTGGATGTTCGTGTCGGCCGTGAATTCGAAACGCTCGGCCATCTCACGCCCCCTTGGGGATCAGGAGATAAGGGAGACATCGAGATCGGGACCCTTCCCGACAATGTCCGTGCGTCATCTTCATCTCCTCATCTCCCCGATCTCCCCATCCCCTTGAGGATCGCCGCCACCCGGCGGCGCACGTCCGCCGGAAGCGACCGGCACGCGGCGAGCCGCTCCAGGACCGCGCGGCCCTCGGCGAAATCGGGCGCACGCTCTCCGGCGAGCGTCTCGACGGCCCGGCCGCGCGCCTCGGGGTCCAGCCCCCGGTTCAGCGCCAGCCGGCCCAGCGAGGCGGCGATCGTCCGCCGGTCGTCGATGTCCCGGTAGTCCGCGCGCCTCGCCATCGCGAAGAGCCGTTCCGCGCACCCCGCCGCCAGTTCGCCCCAGCGCTTCGACCGCTCGTCGGAGGCCAGGATCTCCGAGACGATGCGTACCGTCGAGAGGTTCCCCAGGTTCGCGGACAGGGTCTCGACGATCCGCACGCGCGCGCCGGGCGGCGTCTCCCTGCGGCGCGCCATGTCCCCCAGCGCCCGCGCCAGTTCCACGACGCTGCCCGGCGCCCAGATCTCGCGGTACTCCACGAGCGCGGCGAACTTCGACACGAGGCGCCCGATCACCCGCTCCAGGAGCCCCGGCGCGAGCTTGTCCGTGCAGGCGATCCGGCCGATCCCGCCGATCACGTCCGGCAGGAGATCGGTGTAGACCGCGGCCTCCGCTCCGACGGCGAGGTGCGTCCCCTCGGCGGTCTTCGTCTCCCGCACCTCGGGCGACGGCAGGTCGCTCTCCAGGAGGTCGAGGAGCCGCAGCGCGATGTCCGTGGCGGCCGTGCGCGCGCAGGCGGGCGAGGCGCCGATCCAGCCGAGCGCGGCGACGACGTGGGGCCAGTCCGGGCCGCCCGACATCCGCTTCAGATAGTCGCGACACGTCTCTCCGACGACGCGCTCCCCCGCGCGCGGGCTCGCGCAGAGGCGGCCGACCTCGCGGACCGCCGTTCCCCGCGGCAGGACATCCCCCGGCTCCAATCCGCGGAAGAACCGGATCGTGTCGTCGACGGCCCCGCCGTCCTCGGCGATCCGCGCGAGCGCCTGCGCCGCGGCGGCGCGCTCCTCGGGGTACGCGCTCTTCGCGATGCGTTCCTTCAGCTCCCCCGCGATCGCGGGTCCCATCCTCCGGAGCGCCGCAACCGTGAGGTCGGTCATCCGCTCCGCCCGCATCGCATGGAGGTTCTCGAGGAAGTCGAGGCAGAGCGGCCGCTTCACCTCCCCGGCCAGGCGCGGGTCGGAGCAGAGTCGCGAGTCCATGACGAGGAGACGGAGGGGCCGGGGCGCGCCGCGGAGCACGTCGAGGAAGAGCCGTCCCGCGGCGTCGCGCGCGCGCGATCCGACGAAATCCGTCGTCGCCACGGAGTCCACGACGGCGAGGAACGATCCCTTCGCGTCGGCGGGCACGGTGGGAAAGGCGCCGAGGAGGGCTTCCAGGAACTCCTCCCCCATCCCCTTCGACGCCTCGACGAGCCGCCGCACGGAGAGGTCCTCGACCGGCGCCGCCGCGAGGTCCGCCGCGACGGCCTTCGCGAACGCGCGGCGGAAGTCCGCTCCGTGCTCCATCGACGCCAGCGCCGTGGCGAACAGGGAACGGATCTCGCGGTTCGTGACGCCCTCGACCTCGCGCCAGAGCGCCTCGGCCGTGCCGGCCCGGCGCGACCGGCCGAGCGCGGCGAGGAGGCGCTGCACCGCCGGCGCGACGGCGTCGCGATGCTCGGCCAGACGCTTCACGAGTTCCCGGCCCGCGGCCGCCAGCGGTTCGCCCGTCAGCAGGTCCGCGAAGGGGACGAGCGCGTCCACGAGCGCGGCCACCGTCTCCGGCCCGGACTCGTGGCGGAGGGCGGCCACGAGGCCCGCGAGGGCGACGGCGCGTTCGGGCGGTCTGGCGCGGAACGAGGCGAGCTTCTGCGCGGCGAGCATCCGCGCGGAGGCCGCGCCGTCGGAGAGCATCGAGAGCGTCTCCGCGAGCGACGGGTCCAGCCCGAGCGACTTGAGGAGCGCCGCCGCCTCGCGCCGGACCTCGGGCTCGGGTTCGACGAGGGCGTGGAGCGCGAGGGCGCCCTTCTCGTCCGACGAGAGCGGCGCCAGCGCCGCCTGGCGCAGCGCCAGGATCTTGCGGCGCGGATCCACCTCGGTGAGAAGCGCGAGCTTCAGGCGCGAGACGTCCTCCGGCGCGAAGAGCCTCTCCGCCTCGCCGCGGTCGAGGAGCGCGGGCCGCACGGCCAGCGCGCGCTCCTCGAAGCCGAGGACGCCGTCGGAGACCGCCAGCGCGGCCGCGGCAGGGGAGAGCTTCCGCAGCTCCGCCGTGTCGAGGCGGCCCGCGCGGGCGAGGATCTCGCGCGAGAGGAGCAGCTTCTCCAGCGCCCGGTCGCGGCGGACCTCCTCGAGGACGGCGGCGGTGACGAGGAGCCCTTTCGCCCGGAGCGCGCCGACGCGCACGGCGAGCCGTTCGCTGAGCCCGAACCGCCGCCGGAGTTCGGCTTTGGGGAGACGAAGGCCTTCCACGGAAGGGGAATGTAGCACCCGGCGAGGCGGATGCACAGCGCCGAATGGAGGGAATCGCTTCAGATGGGTTCGGCCGGCAAGACCCTTTCCGGCTCCTGGATCAGCGTGGGCAGGTCCCTTGTGACCGTCTCCCACACCGTGTCGAGATCGATGTCGAAGCAGACGTGGATCAGGCGATTCCTCATCGCCACGATTTCGGGCCACGGTATCCGCGGACAGGCCGCGGCGGTCTCGGGGCCGCCCTGCGCATCTCGGGAGACTCGCAGACTGCGACCCTCACCGTCTGCTCCCACTGCGGGACGGAGTTCGACACCGCCATGGTCGCGGACCTGATCCGGGCCGCGCTCGCGTAGGCGCGGTCTTGCAGTTGAATCCCCCCCGGCGCACGTCTATAATTCTGGCCCCCGTTTCGCTCAAAGGAGACCGACATGACTTGGCTGCTGTTCCTTGCCCTCGCCCAACCCACCCCCCAGGACGACCCGCAGAAGGAGATCGACAAGCTCCGCCTGCGCGTGCGCGAGCTGGAGGCCGAGCGCGACCGGCTCAAGGAGGAGGTCGAGGCCTACCGGCAGCAGTGCGTCGAGACCGCGAGGGAGATCTTCGAGCTCCGCCAGCAGATGAAAGCGGAGGGACGGGCGAAGGAAGACGCGAAGTCCGACGGGCGGAAGTCCGACGTCGTGGAGGACGGTCCCGAGACCCCCATGCGGGCGCGCGTCATGTTCATCGACAAGGACCAGGGGTTCTTCCTGCTCAACGCGGGAAGGAAGGAGGGGGTGAAGCCGGGCTGGAAGTTCGAGATCGTCCGCGAGGTGAAGAAGGAGAAGAACCTGGTCACGGAACGCGTCGCCGTCGCGGAGGTCCTCAAGCTCGTGGGGAACGACGAGTCGCACGCGAAGCTGAAGGTGATCGAGGGCGACATCCTCAAGGTCCAGCTCGACGACGACGCGATCGCGTTCCGCAGGACGAGGTCCGCGACGCCGGCGCGCGACACCGGGGAGGGCGGCAAGAAGGTCTACCGCGTGAGCGGCCGCACCGGCGACGTCTTCCTCCTCAACTTCGGCCGGCTCGACGGCGCCGCGCCCGCGACGATCGTCTACGTCTACCGCGACCGGAAGCTCGTCGCGAAGCTCCGGATCGACAGCGTGGAGAAGGACTACTCGATCGCGCGGGTGACGGACAGCGCGCGCAAGGACGACATCCGGGAGGGCGACGTCATCGAGCTCCAGGAGATCCGCAACGCGGTCGTCGCGCGCCTCAAGCACGTCCACCGGCGCAACGGCATCTACCTCGACGTCGGCACGGACGCGGGCGCCCGGTCGGGGATGAAGATGCGCGTCTCGCGCCAGGGCAAGCAGGTGGGAGAGATCGTGCTGGACCGGGTGGAGAAGCTCTGGTCGACCGCGAAGCTCGGCGGCGAGACGAAGTTCGATGACCTGAAGGAGGGGGATTTCGCGGAGGAGGCGCCGTAGACGGGTCACGCCGTTTCCGCGCGACCATCCGCCCCTCCGCGGTGTTCCATTAGTCGGAGGATCCGCGGAGATGAAGAAGCTCCTCGCCGCGTTGCTGCTCGTCGCGGCGCCCGTGCCCGCGCAGGAACAGGCCCCCGCCGCGAGCCCCATCGACGACGCCGTCCTCGCCGCCCTCCGCGAGCGCGGCATCGAGCCCGCCCAACCGTGCTCCGACGAGACCTTCGTCCGGCGCGTCTACCTGGACGTCATCGGCACGCTGCCCGAACCGCAGGAGGTGCGCGCCTTCCTCGCCGACCGCTCCGCCGACAAGCGCGCCAGGCTGATCGACGCGCTCCTGGAGAGAAAGGAGTTCGCCGACTACTGGTCGATGAAGTGGTGCGACCTCCTGCGCGTCAAGTCGGAGTTCCCGATCAACCTCTGGCCCAACGCCGTCCAGGCCTACCATCGCTGGGTCCACGACGCCATCCGCGAGAACCGCCCGTACGACCGGTTCGCCCGAGAGATGCTGACCTCGAGCGGCAGCAACTTCCGGGTCCCGGCGGTCAACTTCTACCGCGCCGTCCAGGGTCGCAAGCCGGCGGACCTCGCCGGCGCCGCCGCGCTCACCTTCATGGGCGCGCGGATCGAGGCGATGCCGAAGGACCGGGCCGCCGCCATGGCGGTCTTCTTCTCGCGCGTCGCGTACAAGGGCACCTCCGAGTGGAAGGAGGAGATCGTCTACCTGAATCCCGCGCCCGCCGAGAACGTGAAGACCCTCTTCCCCGACGGGACGGAGGCCGTCCTCCGGGCGGAGGACGACCCTCGCAAGGTCTTCGCCGACTGGCTGATCCGCGCGGAGAACCCGTGGTTCGCGCGCAACGTCGTGAACCGCATCTGGGCCTGGCTCCTGGGCCGCGGGATCATCCACGAGCCCGACGACATCCGGCCGGACAACCCGCCCGCGATCCCCGCCGTGCTGACGATTCTCGAGAAGGAGCTGGTCGCGGCGCGCTGGGACCTGCGGCATGTCTACCGGCTGATCCTGAACTCGCGCACCTATCAACGCTCCTCCGGCAAGGACGCCGAGGCGGAGAAGTTCTTCGCGCAGTACGCGGTGCGGCAGCTCGACGCCGAGGTGCTCATCGACGCGCTGTGCGCCGTCACGGGCACGAAGGAGAGCTATTCGAGCCCGATCCCCGAGCCGTTCACCTTCATCCCGGACGACCAGCGGACCATCCTCCTCGCCGACGGCAGCATCACGAGCCCGTTCCTGGAGATGTTCGGCCGGCCGGCGCGCGACACCGGCCTCTTCTCCGAGCGGAAGAACCAGCCGACGGAGGCGCAGCGGATGTACCTGCTCAACTCGTCCCACATCCAGAAGAAGATCGAGAACGGGAAGCGGCTGCGCGAGCTGGCCCAGGCCTCGAAGGGCGACGGCCGCGCCTTCGTGCGGTCGCTCTATCTCCTCATCCTCTCCCGGGATCCGACGAAGGAGGAGACGAACGCGGCGCTGCAATACGCCCAGACGAAGGGACTCGGGCGGAAGCAGGCCGCGGACGACCTCGCCTGGGCGCTGATCAACAGCAAGGAATTCCTGTACCGGCATTAGGGGGATAGGGAGATGTTGGAGATAGGGAGATGGGGAGATTCGGAACGCCGTCTCCCTATCTCCCCATCTGCCCATCACCCCATCCCTCTTGACGGGAGGCCCCGATGATCGACGACCTCACCCGCCGCGACGTCCTGAAGATCGGGCTCTTCGGGGCGGCCGGCCTGGCGCTGCCGCGCGGCGTCTGGGCCGCGCCGGCGTTTCGGGGCGGAAAGGCGAAGTCCGTCATCCAGATCTGGATGTGGGGCGGCCCGTGCCACATCGACACGTTCGATCCCAAGCCGGCCGCGGGCCGCGACTATGCCGGCCCCCTGGACAAGCCGATCGCCACGAACGTCGACGGGATCCTGATCGGCCAGTTGCTCCCGCAGTTGGCGAAGCAAGCGGACAAGTTCTCGATCATCCGGAGCATGACCCACGGCAACAACGGACATGAAACCGCGTCCTATATCACCCAGACCGGCCGCAAGTCGGGCCGCCTCGTCTTCCCCAGCGTCGGCGCCGTCGTGTCGCTCTTCAAGGGGTTCGGCAAGGGGTACAAGGGGATCGTCCCCCCGTACGTCGTACTCACCACGCCGCAGGGCCGCTTCTCCGAATCGGGCTTCCTCGGGGAGCGCTACAAGCCCTTCGCCACGGGCGGCAATCCCAACCAGCAGCCGTTCGCCGTCGAGGGGATCGTCGCCCAGGGGATCACCGACGAGCGCCAGCACGGCCGTCGCGAGCTGCTCCACAAGCTCGACTCGCTGGGAAAATCCATGGAGGGGAACCCGGAGTTCGAGCGGGCCGATCGCGCCGAGAAGGGCGCCTACGACCTGATGTTCGGCGAGGCGCGCAAGCTCTTCGATCTCACGCAGGAGAAGAACGAGCTGCGCGACCGGTACGGGCGGACGGTGTTCGGCCAGTCGTGCCTGATGGCGCGCCGGCTCGTCGAGTACGGCGTCCCCTACATCACCATCAACTACGGCGGCTGGGACACGCACAAGCAGCACTTCGAGATCATGAACCGCCGCCTCCCCGAGATGGACAACGCGATGGCGACGCTGCTGCAGGACCTGTCGGACCGCGGGCTCCTCGACTCCACGGTCGTCTGGTGGAGCGGCGAGTTCGGCCGGACCCCGAAGGTCCAGTGGGAGGCGCCCTGGAACGGCGGCCGCGGGCACCACGGCGCCTGCTTCTCCGCCGTCGTGGCCGGCGGCGGCTTCAAGGGCGGCCGCGTCGTCGGCGCTTCGGACGCCAAGGGCGTGGACGTCGCGGAGCGTCACGTCTATCCGCGCGACCTGATCGGGAGCGTCTACGAGCTGATGGGGATCGATCCGGAGGCGCCGCTGCCCAATCCGACCGGGCTGGACATCCGGGTCCTTCCCGCGAAGGAAGAGGGCGCCGAGAGCGCGGGACGGTTGAAGGAGATCATGTGATGACGACAGCCCTCTGGCTCCTTCTCCTCGCGCCCGTCCAGGAGACGCGGGAGCCGCACGTCGGCTATCTCTACCCGGCCGGCGGGCAGCAGGGCTCCGTCGTCCTGCTCTTCGCGGGCGGCCAGATCCTCAACGGCGTCAAGGAGGTCGCGGTCTCGGGCGAGGGTGTGCGCGCCAAGGTCGTCCGCTACATGGGCCGCGCCCTGAAGCTGAACGGCGACGAGCGGAAGGAAGTCATCCGGCGGCTGAAGGAGCTGAAGGAGGGCGGAGAGAAGAAGGCGCCCACGGCCAAGCTGCCCAATCACCCGCTGCTCAACGATCTCGAGAAGCTGACGCCGATGGAGCTGGAATTCCTGATCAACGAGTTCCTCAAGTTCGACGGCAAGAAACAGATCAACAACCAGATCGGCGAGACCGTCCTGATCGAGGTCACGATCGACGCGAATGCGCCACCCGGCGACCGCGAGCTCCGGCTCCGGACGCCGCTCGGAATGAGCAACCCCATGTGCTTCCAGGTCGGCCGCCTTCCGGAGATCCGCGAACCGGAACCATACAACATCGACGCGGCACCGGGCGCAGCGGTGGACGCGCCCGTCACGATCAACGGGCAGATCCGGCCCGGCGACGTCGATCGCTTCCGCATCGCCGCGCGCGCGGGACAGCAGCTCGTGATCCGCGCACAGGCGCGTCACCTCATCCCCTTCCTCGCCGACGCCGTCCCCGGCTGGTTCCAGGCGACGCTGGCCCTCTTCGATTCGAAGGGGAAGGAACTGGCGTACGACGACGACTACCGGTTCGACCCCGACCCGGTCCTGTTCTACAAGGTCCCGGAGACGGGGGTGGTCGAGCTGGAGATCCACGACTCCATCTATCGCGGACGCGAAGACTTCGTCTACCGGATCAGCGTGAGCGAGGAGCCCTTCGTCAAGAGCCTCTTCCCGCTGGGCGGCCGCGAGGGCGAGGAGACGGTCGCGTCGATCGACGGGTGGAACCTGTCCGAGAAGCGCCTGATGCTCGATACGCGTCCCGGCGGCGAGGCCGTGCGCGAGATGACGGCGGGGCCCTCCAACCGGGTGACCTATGCCGTGGACACGCTGCCCGAGATCCTCGAAGTCGAGCCGAACGACACGAGCGAGACCGCGCAGAGGATCGACCTGCCCCGGACCGTGAACGGACGCATCGCGAAGTCCGGCGACGTGGACGTCTTCCGGTTCCACGGCAAGGCGGGCGACGAGCTCGTGGCCGAGGTGCTGGCCCGCCGCCTCCAGTCGCCGCTCGACTCGCTCCTGCGGCTGACGGACGCGTCGGGACGGGTCGTGGCCTGGAACGACGACCTCGAGCGCAAGGAGGGCGACCGGCGCACGGACATGGGCGCGATCACGCACCACGCCGATTCGTACCTTCGCGCCAGGCTCCCCGAGGACGGCGTCTACTTCGTGCACCTCGTCGACGCGGGGTCGCAGGGCGGCGACGGCTACGGCTACCGGCTGCGCCTCGGCCCCGCGCGCCCCGACTTCGCGCTGCGCGTGACGCCCGCGACGCTCAACGTGCGCGGCGGCGTCGCCACGCCGGTCACCGTCTATGTCCTGCGCAAGGACGGCTTCGACGGCGAGATCGCGCTGTCGCTGAAAGACGCACCCGCCGGCTTCGCTCTTCAGGGCGCCACGATCCCGCCGGGATGCGACCGCATCCGCGTGACGCTGACCGCGCCGCAGAAGCCGCCCGACGGACCGATCGCGCTGCGTCTGGAGGGCTCCGCCCGTTCGATGACGCGGACCGCCGTTCCGTGCGAGGACCTGATGCAGGCGTTCCTCTGGCGCCACCTGGTCCCCTGCCGGGAACTCGTGGTTACGGTCCTCGGCGCCGGGATGCGGCCGCCCGAGGTGGCGGGTTCCCTGCCCGTCCGGATCCCCGCCGGCGAAACGGCCGAAGTGACGATCAGGACGGTCGCGCGGGCGAAGCTCGACGCTCTGCAGTTCGAGCTCGACGATCCGCCCAAGGGCGTGACGCTCCAGGAGACGGTCCCGACGCGCGACGGGTTGAAGCTCGTGCTGAAGGCGGACGCCCAGGCGCAGATCGGATCGGGTGGAAACCTGATCGTCAAGGTGCTCACGGAGATGGGCGGCCAGAAGAAGGACGGCAAGCCGGCGAAGCCGGGACGGCGCGTCGTGGTCGGCGTCCTGCCCGCCATCCCGTTCCGCATCGTGGAGCGAGGACCATGAGGACTTCCGAGGAAGCGATGACGCTGGACATACGCACGCTCCCGGGCGAAGCGTATCTCGTCGGGACCGCCGAGGACGTCTCGGCGGCGCCCGAGATCTTCGATCGCGCCGCGCGGGCGCTCGCCGAGCACGGCGTCGAGCCGATGTCGGTCAAGGCGTACGGACCGCGGGCGGCGATGGCGGAGGCCTCTCGCGCGCTGGCGGTCCCGGCCACGTTCCTCGAGTCGCGGTCCGTCGGACTCCAGATCTGGGCCGTGCAGGGAGAAGTCGCCTCCGCCGCCGGCGGCCGCCTGTGGAACGGCGGGGACTTCCGCGTTCTGCACGTGCCGTGCGTGCGCGGGAGCGGAGGCAGCGCGCCGCGCCAGGCGGAGTCGATGTTCGCGAAGGCGGGCGAACTGCTGGCGGCCCACGGCTTCGCGTGGCGCCACGTGGCCCGGACGTGGATCTACCTCGCGCGGCTGCTCGACTGGTACGGCGAATTCAACGGCGTCCGCACGGAAGTCTACCGCCGTGCGGGCCTCACGGCCTTCCCCGCCAGCACGGGCATCCAGGGCCGCACGGACGGCGAGGAGTGCCAGATGGACCTCCTCGCGGTGGACGGCCTCCCCGTGCGGCTCATCCGCACGACGCCGCGGCAGAGCGAGGCGTTCGCGTACGGCTCCGCGTTCTCGCGCGGCGCGGTCGTCGGACGGACGATCCACGTCTCCGGCACGGCGAGCATCGGCGCGGACGGCCGCACGCTGCATGTCGGCGATCCGGAGGCGCAGTTCGCCGAGACGCTCGACAACGTCGCCGCGCTCCTCTCGGCCGAAGGCGCGCGGCTGAAGGACGTCGTTTCCGCGACGCTCTTCTGCCGCGACGAAGGCGTGCTGGAGTCGTGCCTGGCGCGGAGGCTCGCCCCCTTCCCCTTCGTCCCGGTCGTGGCGCACGTGTGCCGGCCGGACCTGCTCGTGGAGATCGAGGCCGTCGCGGCCGTTTGAGGAGATCATGCCCATCGTCGTCTCGTTCGGACCGGACGCCCCCGCGGAGACCGCGGCGCGCGTCCTGGAGCTGCTCGACATCCCGTCGCCGGAGGACCGCCGCTGCCGGTGGCACGATTCCGGCCTGCTCGTGGTCCGCTCGGACTCGGGCCCGCTCGACCGCGTGCGGCAGGTGGCGGGCGTCGCCCGCGCAGTCGCGCTGCCGGACAAGCACCCCCTCGTCTCCGCGGAGGAGCGCAGCGGTGTCGTGACGCTCCCCAACGGCGCGCGGATCGGCGGCGGCGCGCCCGTCGTGATCGCGGGCCCGTGCAGCGCGGAGAGCGAGTCGCAGGTCTGCGAGATCGCCCGGATCGTGAAGGAGGCCGGCGCCGTCGCGCTCCGCGGAGGCGCCTTCAAGCCCCGCACGTCGCCGTACGCCTTCGGCGGTCTCGGCGAGAAGGGGCTGGAGTTCCTGGCGCGGGCGCGCGAGAAGACGGGCCTCCCGGTCGTCACGGAGGCGCTCGACACATCGCACGTCGACGTCGTGGCGCGCTACGCCGACATGATCCAGATCGGTTCGCGGAACATGTCGAACTACCCGCTCCTCTTCAAGGCGGGGAGCCACCCGTCCGGCAAGCCGATCCTCCTCAAGCGCGGGTTCGCCGCGACGATCGAGGAGCTCCTCATGGCGGCGGAGTACGTGCTCCTGGGGCGGATGCGCGCGGGGATCGACGAGCCGCGGCTGATCCTCTGCGAGCGCGGGATCCGCACGTTCGACGACTCGCTGCGCTTCACGCTCGACGTGGGCGCCTTCCCGGTGCTGAAGGAGCGGACGCGGCTGCCGGTGCTGGCCGATCCGAGCCACGCGGCGGGCGCGCGGCGTCACGTCCCGCCGCTGGCGATGGCGGCGCTCGCGGCCGGCGCGGACGGGCTGCTCGTCGAGGTCCACGTCGATCCCGACCGCGCGTGGAGCGACGCGGAGCAGTCGCTGGACCCGGAGGGGTTCCGGAAGATGATGGAGGCGGTGCGGGGGCGGTGAAGACCGTCCGCCGCGCGATCAGGCGAGGATCTCGCGGAGACACGGGCCGACCTTGGGGAGCGGCCGCTGCCACAGCCACGAGGTCTCGATCCAGAATCCCGAGACGATCCGTGACTCGATGCGGCCCTCGGCAAGCGTCCGCGTTTCGTACCCGTTGCCGGCCAGGAAGTCCACCGTCAATTCCTTCCGCAGCGGGTCCACCATCCAGTATTCGGGGACGCGGGCTTGGCGGTACCGCTCGCGCTTGTCGCGGCAGTCCACGTCGCGGCTGCTTTCCGAGACGATCTCGACGACGAGGTCCGCGGGACCCTCGAGCCGCGTGGGCTTCATGCGGCCCGTGTTTTCCGTGCGCACGAACATGAGGTCGGGCTCGGGCGACCAGGTCTTGTCCAGCCGCATCGGATACCGCGACCCGCGCACGATGCCGAGGTCTCGCTCCTCGACAAACGCATCCAGGAGCCGAAGCAACCAGCGGAAGATGTCCTCTTGCAAGTCGGATGAAGGCGACATGACCAGCTTCCCCCCCAGCAGCTCCCAGTTCGAGTCCTCCCCAAGGCGATAGTACTCCTCCTCGCTCACCCCCGGTTTGACCAGGACGAAGGGGGGCTCCACCCGAGTCCCGTTGACCACGATCGCGTCCACGAGCGCCATTCTACGCCGCGCGCGCGGGGATGGGAACATCTTCGTGGCGGCGGGGGCACGCCGGCGGAAGCGGCGTCCCTACCCCAGCGGGATCCCGCCCCCCTGCGGCTTGCTCCCCGCGAGCTTCTTCTTGAGCGCCTTCTCCACTTCCTTCGGCACGAACGCCCCCACATCCCCGCCGAGCTGCGCCGCCTCCTTGATGAGCCGCGAGCTGACGAAGGAGAACTCCTCGTGCGTCATGACGAACACCGTCTCGACGTCCGAGCAGAACGTCCGGTTCGTCATCGCCATCTGGTATTCGTACTCGAAGTCGGAGATCGTGCGGATCCCCCGCAGGATCACCTGCGCCTTCTGCTTCCGCACGTAGTCGACGACCAGCCCGTCGAACGTGTCCACTTCCACGTTCTTGATCCCCTTCGTCACCTCTCGGATGAGGGTGACGCGCTCCTCCTTCGTGAAGAGCGACTGCTTCGCCGGGTTGTCGGCGACGGCGACGATGAGGCGCCCGAAGATCCGCGTGCCGCGGCGGATCACGTCGAGGTGGCCGTTGGTCACGGGATCGAACGAGCCCGGATAAACTGCGATGGTCATTCAACAGCCCTCAGCTATCAGCTATCAGCAATCAGCGGGCTGAAGGCTGACTGCTGATGGCTGATCGCCGGATCACGGCCTCCCCACGCTCCGATAGATGAACCCCATTTCCCGCATCTTCGCGGGGTCGAACAGATTCCTCCCGTCCAGCACGACGGGCTGCGCCAGCGCCCTCTTCAGCTTCGCGAGGTCGAGATCCGCGAACTCCTTCCACTCCGTCAGGACGAGCGCCGCGTCCGCCCCGCGCGCGGCGTCGTAGGCGCTCCTGCAGTAGGTCACGCTCTTCCCGAGGATCTCCCGCGCCGTCGGGATCGCCGCCGGGTCGTAGGCGCGCACGCGCGCCCCCATCGAGAGCAGCCGCTTCACGATCTCGATCGCCACCGACTCGCGGCAGTCGTCCGTGTTCGGCTTGAAGGAAAGCCCGAGCGCCGCCAGCGTCTTCCCCTTCACGATCCAGAGCTCTTCCTGGACCTTCTTCAGGAACCGCTCCCGCGCCTCGACGTTGACGCTCTTCACCTCGCTGATAAGGCGGAAGTCGTACCCGAGTTCCCGCGAGATCGCCTCGAACGCGGAGACGTCCTTCGGGAAGCAGGAGCCGCCGTACCCGATCCCGGCGCTCAGAAACGCGGCGCCGATCCGCCTGTCGAGCCCCATCCCGCGCGTCACCTGCTGGACGTCCGCGCCCGAGAGCTCGCACACGGCGGCGAGCGCGTTCGCATAGGAGATCTTCATCGACAGGAACGAGTTCGATGCGTGCTTGATGAGCTCCGCGCTCTTGATGTCCGTGACGACGATCGGCGCCTTGAAGTTGTGGTACAGCTCGCGCAGGACCTTCTCCGCCCGCGCGCTCTCCACGCCGAAGACGACGCGGTCGGGGTTCAGGGTGTCCTCGATCGCGGAGCCCTCGCGCAGGAACTCGGGGCTCGACGCGACGTCGAAGGCGACGTTCTTGCGCGCGTAGCGCGTGATCACCATCTTGACGCGCTCGCCGGTGAGGACGGGGACCGTGCTCTTGTCCACGATCACGCGGTAGTCCTGGAGCGCGGCGGCGATGTCGCGCGAGACGTTTTCGACGAAGGTCATGTCGGCGTGGCCGTCGGCCTGCGGCGGCGTCGGCACACAGATGAAAACGACCTGGCCGAACGCCACGGCGTCCGCGTTCGTCCCGCCGAAGCGCAGCCGCCCCGCCTTCGAGTTCCGCACGACCAGCTCGCGCAGCCCCGGCTCGTGGAACGGCATGGCGAGTTTCTGGAGCGCCCGGATGCGCTTGCGATCGACGTCGACGCACAAGACGTCGTTCCCGCGCTCCGCGAAGGTGGCCCCCGTGATGAGACCCACGTGGCCGGTGCCGATGACGGAGACTTTCATGGTCGTTCCGAGAGAACAAAGAAGAAAGAACAGAGAAGAGAGAGGGCGGGGGAAGAGTCTCCCGCACCCCCTCCTCCCGCGCGCGCCCCCCTCGGAGCGCGGGGATTATACTCGCGCCTCCCCTTCCCGGCAAAAACAATGCGCGGAGGGTCCGGTCCTTCGGTTATGCTGTGCGCTCGGAGGGAGGAGACCCGCGGATGTCCCACGCCCGCCGGCACTGCCTGCTCTGGCCGCCGGTGCTGCTCCTCGCGATCCTCGCCCCCGCCGTCGTGTTGCGGCAGACGCGGGAACCCCGGAAACACCGGACGAAGCGCCCGTCCTCCCCGGCCGCCGCCGGCGGAGCGTCCACGAGACCCGCAAACATTGTACCGACAAGGCGCGTGCCGGCAGGCTCGGGGGAAGAAGTCGCAGCTTCCGGGTCCGACGGCCGCGTCCTGCATCGGCCTGATGACTTCATCGTGTGCCCCGCTTTCCCTGCCTCGGGCGACTCGCCGGACATCCGGGCCATCGAAACGGAGTACCCCGAACTCAGAGGCATCGTGCTGACCGCTCCGGAGTTCATCGAGGAATGCGACCTGATCCGCAAGCAGGCCTGTGAGCCGGCCACCTCATGCTCCATCCTCCAATACCGGATCATCCCGGGCACGATACTCGCGATCGATGCGGAAGACGAGCCCGAGAATTCGACTACGGTCCTCGTGCCGCCCGGCGGCGAATGGTACTTCCCCTTCGGAAAGGTGCGGATGGAAGGACTGACGATCGAAGAACTGAAATACCATATCGAGGAGAAGCTCCGGGAGTACGGCCTCCGCCGTCCGATCGTCACGGTCAACGTCCTTCCCGGAGGCGCGGCGCAACCCGCGGCACGCGATGAGCGGACGGAAGCCTGGGGGGAGCCGATCCTCGTCGTGACCGACCACGGCGTCCTCTTGCCGATCGTTTTCGACGGCCGCCAGACGCTCGTCGGCGTCTTGACCGACCTCGGCATTCCCGACTGGCAGAAATCCCGACGGACCCTCATCGTTCGACGCGATCCGATCAATCCGGCGCACCGCGGCCGGATCATCCTCTGTGATCCGTGGGCGTATGTCGCGCTATCGGACGTACGCCAGGACGTGCCCCTCGCGCCGGGCGACCTGGTCCTCGTTCTCGCGATGGAAGGCCCGGACCCGCAAGTCCCGTGGTCGCTCCTCCAACGGTTCGTGAAGGGCGAAATCGAGCGCGCATCCCTGGTCCGATAGGGTGATGCAGGATCACGGCCGGAACGGGTCCGCGGCCGGCGCCGCCCGCGCCCCCAGGAACTTCGGGACGAAGCTCACGTAGAACCTCCGCTCGTCCCGCCCCTCGTCGTTCTCGAAGACCCCCTCCAGGATGAAGTCGTGGAAATCGCGGCCGACGACGACCGCTGCTTCGTGAACGAGTCCGCCTCGACGTCGTACTGGCCGCCGATCGAGAGCGTCCACTTCTCGGTCGGCCGCCACGTGATCCCCAGCGTGTACGCGTCCGTGATGTCGCGGTAGTACGTCTGCCCGACCGCCACGCTCAGCCAGGCGAAGGGCCGGAGCGAGAGCGAGATCTCCCTCGCCTCCTCCCGCGAAGCGTCGAGATCGACCTCGCCCCTTCCCTCCACGGCGAGAATACTCCGCGGCCGGAAGGAGACGTCCCAGTGCAGGTTCGACCAGTGGCGCCGCTCGAACGGCGGCGCAAGCGCGATCCAGTGGAAGGGCGGCGCGAGGTTGTTCTCGTTGAACGCCGTCGTGTCGCGCAGCGGGTTCGGGTAGTACTCGATCTGGAGCCCGAGGTCGAGGAATTCCCAGGTCTGCATCTTCCCGTCGACGAGGAGCTTGGTCTGGAACCGGTTGCGCACGGAGAAGCTCGCCTCCTCGAACTCCGCCGCGGCGTCCGTCGCGTCGTACGGGAAAACCTCGACGGAGTCGGCGGTGAAGTTCGACGCGTACCTGGCCTCGAGCTGGAGGATGTGCCGCACCCGGTTCAGGCCGATCCCCTCGATCCGAAGATCGTGCACGCCGTGGATGTCCGTCCGGATGCGCCCGCCGCCGCTCCCGATGAAGCGCACGGCGTCCTCGCCGGCAAGATCGGTGGAGAAGAACGTGCCGCGCAGCGACGCGTACGGCGCGATCTGCACGAACGTGAGGTCGATCGGCGCCGACAGCTCGTGGAGGGTGTCGAACCGCCACGTCCGCTCGTCGTCGCCGGGGACCCCCGAGCCGAAACGGTATCGCTGGTTCACGAGCTCCGTCGAGTTCGTGTAGAGGAGCCGGTCCGTGATGCAGGAAAGGAACGGCTCGTCGAGCCAGCGGAGCTGGAGCCGCGGCATGGCTTCGATCTGAGTCTGGAAGTCGTTGAGCCGGTGGCGCTCCATCGCGAACGCGGCGAGGTTGTCCTTCTTCCACCGGAGATAGAGCACGGTCTCCTGCTCCTTGCCCTCCTTGAACTCGTCCGGCCAGAACTCCTCCAGCAGATCCTTGTCGCTCAGGTACGAGAGTTCCACCTCGTAGCGCCACTGCGGCAGGAAGTCGTGACGGTGGAAGAGCCGCACGCGGCCGCGGTCCGGGTTCTCCAGCGGGTCGAAGTTCTCGTCGAAGCCCGTGTCGCTGCGGCCGAGGTCGTGGAGGTAGTAGGAATCCAGGTAACCCGAGTACCCGTCCCACTCCCATCTCGCGTGAAGGCCCGTCGCGCCGCCGCGCTCCTGCCGCCAGTCGGCATCGACGCGGACCTCGCCCCACCGCTCGTGGTCGTCCTCCTCGTCGTCGTTCCCCCACGGCGTGATCGCGTCGATCCATCCCTTGCGGAGGGTCAAGCCCCATTGGGACATCACGGTGGCCCCGAAGCGCGAGGTGTGACCGACGCGGAGGCTGCGCAGCGGGAAGTCGGACTGGTCGCTGCCGACGGAGAACCCGGGGATGGTGAAGAGGGAGACGCCGAAGAAGCGCGGGGCGAGGTTCATGCCCCGGAACTTCCAGGAGTCGTAGTGAAAGAGGTCGGTGTCGCTGTCCGGCCGCCGTTCGTTCACGCCCTCGATCGTGCCGCGCTCCAGGTGCACGTCGAAGTGCGGGACGCCGTAGTCGCACATCGAGACGCTGATGTCGCGAGCCTCGAATTTCCCCTTGGCGATTTCGCGCGCCTGGGCCGCCGAGACCTGGAACGGCGTGCCGCTCTTCGGGTCCCGCCCCCGGCCCCGGAGGTTGAGGACGAACGCGAGGTCCGCGGCGCGGTCGTAGTAGAGCCGCTCCGCCCGGAGCTCGCGGACGCCGCGGCGGTACGAGACGTTCCCCTCCGCATAGAGCTCGCGGAAGTGCAGCGTCGTCCCGCCCTTCGGGACCCAGAGGATCATGTGGTCGGCGCGGATCTCGACGTCGTCCTTGCGGAGCTTCGGGTTGAGGAGGTAGAAGACGCGATCCTCCCCCTCCGTCACGACCTCCGCGTAGTCGCACTCGAGCTCGGGCTGGCGCTTCTCGTCCTGGGGAAACGCCGGGACGGCCGCGAGGAGCGAGGCGAGAAGGAACCTCCTCATTTCAAGTCCGCCCAATTGGGTCCGCGCCCGGCATCCACCTTGAGCGGCACGTCGAGCGGATGCGCGCCCTCCATTTCCTCGCGCACCGCCGCAAGCGCCCGGTCCGCCTCGCCTTCGGGCGCCTCGACGACGAGTTCGTCGTGCACCTGGAGGATGAGCTTCGCGCGGAGCCGTTCGCGGTCGAACCGCTCCGAGACGCGGACCATCGCGATCTTGATGAGGTCGGCCGCGGCGCCCTGGACGGGCGCGTTGATCGCGACGCGCTCCGCGGCGCTGCGGACCATCTTGTTCTGCGACGCGACGGCGGGCACGTAGCGGCGCCGGCCGAACATCGTGGTGACGTAGCCGTCCTTGCGCGCCTGCACGAGCGAGCGGTCGATGTACTCCTTCACGCCGCGGTAGCGCGCGAGGTAGCGGTCGATGTACTCCTGCGCCGTCCTCGGATCGATCCCGATCCGCTTGGCGAGCCCGAACCCGCTGATGCCGTAGATGATGCCGAAGTTGATCTCCTTCGCGCGGCGGCGCAGCTCGGGCGTGACGTTCCCCGCGCCGAAGACCTCTGCCGCCGTCGCCGCGTGGATGTCCGCCCCCTCGCGGAAGGCCCGCGTCATGATCGGGTCCTTGGAGAGGTGCGCCACGAGCCGCAGCTCGATCTGCGAGTAGTCCGCCGAGACGAAGGTCCAGCCCGGCTCGGGAACGAAGGCCTTGCGGATCTCGCGTCCCTCGGGCGTCCGCACCGGGATGTTCTGGAGGTTCGGGTCGCTCGACGAGAGCCGCCCCGTCCCGGCGACCGCCTGGTTGTACGACGTGTGGATTCGTCCCGTCTCCGGATTGACGAGCGCGGGCAGCGCGTCGATGTACGTGCCCTTGAGCTTCGTCAGGACGCGGTGCTCCAGGACTTTCGCGGGGAGCGGATGCTCGCCCGCGAGCTGTTCCAGGACTTCCATGTCCGTCGAGCGGCCGGTCTTCGTCTTGCGTCCCGGCGTCAGCCCCAGCTTCTCGAAGAGGATCCGCTGGAGCTGCTTCGGCGAGTCGATGTTGAACTCCTCGCCCGCGCCGGCGCAGATCTCCTGCCGCAAGCCGGCGAGCTTCTTCTCGAAATCGCGCGACAGCCGCCGCAGGACCTCGGCGTCGATCCGGACGCCGTTCAGCTCCATGCGCAGCAGCACCTCGATGAGCGGGATCTCCATTTCGAGGATCTTCTCGAGACCGTCGTCGCGGATCCGCTTCTCCAGCCGCGGCGTCAGGCGCCACACGACGTCCGAATCCTGGCACGAGTAGTCGCGCGCGGATTCGACGGGGACCTCATCGAAGGTGACCTGCGCTTTCCCCTTCCCCGTGAGGTCGGTGAAGAGGCGCTTCTCCTCGCCGAGCCACTTGCGCGTAAGCGACTCGAGGTTGAACGGTCCGCCGTCGGGGTCGATGAGGTAGGCCCCGACCATCGTGTCGAACTCGATCGGCGCCAGCGTGACCCCGTGCCTCCGCAGGACAAGCGCGTCGTACTTGATGTTCTGCCCGATCTTCCCGACTGCGGGGTTCTCGAAGAGCGGCTTCAGGATCGCGAGCGCCTTCTCCGCGGGGATCTGCTCCGGCGCGCCGAGGTAGCGGTGGCCCACCGGCACGTAGTAGGCCTCCCGCTCGTCCGCGCAAAGCGAGATGCCGACGACCTGCGCGCGCACCGGATCCTCGGACGTGGTCTCGAGATCGACGGAGAGGCGGCGTCCCTTGGAGAAGCGCGCCGCGAGCGCCTCCAGTTCTCTTGCGTCGAGGACGGCGCAGTACTCCGACGTGCCCGCCGAGGCGGGCGCCTCTTCCTCGAGCTCCTTGAGGAACCGCGTGAATTCGAGCTCGCGGAACATCTTCACGAGCTTCGCGCGATCGGGTTTTCCCGGCACGAGGCGGCCGAGGTCCGCGTCCACCGGCACGTCGCGCCGGATGGTCGCGAGTTCGCGCGACAGGATCGCGTTCTCGCGATCCCGCTCCAGGGCCTGCCGCACGGGCGCGCGCTTCACCTCGTCGAGCCGCCGGTAAAGATCCTCGATCGATCCGAACTCGGCGATCAGGCCGGGCGCGGTCTTCTCGCCGATCCCCTTCACGCCGGGGATGTTGTCGCTCGCGTCGCCGAGGAGCGCGAGCACGTCCACGACGCGCTCCGGCGGGACGCCGAACTTCTCCCGGACTTCGCGGATCCCGATGCGGCGGTCTTTCATCTCGTCGTAGAGAACTATGCCGGGACCGGGAGTTTCGACTTCCTTCGTCACGAGCTGCATGAAGTCCTTGTCGCCGGTGACGATCACGACCTCCCTCCCCTCGCGCGCGGCGCGGGTGGCGAGCGTGCCGATGACGTCGTCGGCCTCGACGCCGGCGACCTCGAAGGTCGGCACGGCGTACGCGCGCGGGAGCTCCTTGACGTAGGGGAGCTGCTGGACGAGGTCCTCGGGGATTCTCTCGCGCGTGGCCTTGTACTCGGGGTAGCGTTCGTGGCGGAAGGTGGGGCCCGGCGCGTCGAAGATCATGGCGAGCGGCTCGCCCGCGTGGGTCTTGAGGAGTTTCGCGAGCATGGAGACGAAGCCGAAGGCGGCGTTCGTGGGATGGCCGCCGGAGGTGCGGAGGTCCTTGACCGCCCAGAAGGCGCGGTAGAAGTAGGCGGAGCCGTCGACGAGGAGGAGGCGGTTCATGAGGGAGGGACTGTACCAAAAAGCGGCGGGACCGTCACCCGAACGCGCGCCGGTCCGGCCGGCGCGCTACGGTTTCGGCCCCAGCCGCGCCCGGAGCTCGTGCCGCGCGTCCCGCATGACTCGCACGGCGCGGGTCGCGTCCCGCTTCGTCGGCGCGGCCCCGGGGTACCGGGCCAGAGCGCGATCCACCGAGGCTGCCGCGCCAGGCCTCGCAAGCGCCTATTGCCTATCGTCCCGGTCCGGCCACAGCTTTGGATCCAGCACCGTCCAGGGCTTCAGCCGCACCTGTCCTTGCTCGTCGAGCGCGAGATTGAAACTCGCATCCAGCACGATGCTCCCCGCGACGTGCGTCATGTGCGGCGCGTGGCCGCTCCCGTAGACGGTGAACTCCGATTCGTACATCGCCTCCGCCTCGAAGTGATACTCCGTGAGCCCCCCGCCCAGATCGTCGGCGCGCGTGATGCGGAACGTGTCCGAGGCCACGCCGAGCGACGCCAGGTGCCCGCTGCCGCCGACCAGGTAGCCGAGGCAGAGGGAAACCTTCCGGAGGACCGCCTCGCGAAAATGTTCCATGTTCTAGGTTCTACGTTCCACGGCCAGCCGACCCGGCGCGGGAAGGGTCGAAAGGTGGAACGCAGATGTCGGTGATTCAGGGCCTGCGGAGATAACCCCTGCCTCGACAGTTCTCACAGATTGACGCATCGCGACCCGAGAGAGTGCGGATCGCTCCTCGACCGCCGCAGCGATCGCAGAGAGCATGGAACCGGCTCGCCCGGATGCGCTCGACGAACGTCTGCAGACCGCCGAGCAGGCGCGCCATCTCGATCTCCCCCCAATCCGCGGTGCGCTGCTTCTCGCGCTCGAACTGCTCATCGGCGCGCTCCTTCTCGCGCTTGCGCTCCTCCGCAAGCCAACCCTCTTGTCTGCGTGCCTCGCGAATGCGACTCTGCTCCGCCTCCGCACGCGACTGGCTTCTGATCGCGAACTCGGCACCGATCACGCCCACGGTAGCGGCGGCCATCGAAGCGCCGACCCAGATCCAGATCGTGATCCTGCGGGCGTCGCGCGCGGCCGGGATGTGGCGCATCGGGGCTTCCTGCACTGTGCCTCCCAACCACCCAGCGTATCCCGCGCACGCGACAAAGGCAAATCTCGCGACGGCCGCGCGTGCGCGTACGGTCTCCGACGGATCCGGAGGTCCGGCGCTGAGCGCCGTCCCCGGTGAACGTCCCGCATCGGGACTTGGAGACGTCGGGCGACGTTACGAATCGTAACGTCCAGCGTTACGAAACGTAACAGGATGCAGCGTTTCCGCCGCCCGCATGTACGGCACGGGAGTTGCATGCGTCTCTCGCGCCTGCGGAGGGCGAAACCGCACGGTGCGGTCGTGGCTTGACACACCAACGGCCGCCTGATGAAGACGGCGAGGTTCGACTCCTCCGCCCTCCGCAGCTATTGAAGCGCACGGAGCCTGTGGTATGATGATGCGCAGTGTGTCAGGCCGCGCGCAGCAGGGCTGCGTTCGCCTCGGGCTCCGATCCAGGTCGGAGCCCGCTCTGTTTCCGCGACCGCCGCCCGGCACACCCGTCCACGTCCCGACTGCGACGCCGCGCCGGATCCGTCATGACCGCATCAGTTCCCTCGCCGCCCGCGCCACGTCCTCCGCCTTCGGCAGGAACGCGTATTCGAGCGGCGGCGAGTAGGGCACCGGATGATCGGGTGCGGCGACGCGAACGACCGGCGCGTCGAGGTCCCACACCGCGCGTTCCGCGACGATCGCCGCGATTTCGGCGCCGACGCCGCCGCGCTTCCAGTCCTCGTGCACGATCAGGAGACGGTTCGTCTTGCGCACGGAGGCCAGGATCGTCTCCTCGTCGAGCGGGACGAGCGAGCGCAGGTCGACGACTTCGAGATCGATCCCCTCGGACGCGAGCATCCCGGCCGCGTCCAGCGCGGCGAAAACCATCGCGCCGTACGCCACGCAGGTGACGTGGCGTCCCTCCCGGCGCACGAGCGCCTTTCCGATCGGGACCTCGAAATCCGCGCCGAGCGGCACCTCCTCCTTGAGGTCGCGGCTGAAGAAGGAGTAGAGCCCTTTCGCCTCCAGATAGATGACGGGGTTGCCGTCCCGCACCGCCGCGGCCAGGAGCCCCTTCGCGTCCGTGGGCGTCGCGGGCGCCACGATCTTCCAACCCGGCGTGCGGAGGAACCACGCCTCAGGGCACTGCGAGTGGAACGGCCCGCCCCCGAGGAGCGCCTGCATCCCTTTGGTCGCGCCGCCGTAGGGGAGACGCACGACCATCGGCACCCGCTTCCGGCAGCGCCAGTGGATCTTCGCGGCGTTGTTGACGAGGGCGTTGAAGGCGGGCGCGAGGAAGTCCGCGAACTGGATCTCCACGATCGGCCGCTTCCCCATGAGCGCGGCGCCGACCGCGCAGCCGACGATCGCGCCCTCCGCGAGCGGCGCGTTCAGGCACCGCTCGGGGCCGAACCGCTTCGCGAGGCCGCGCGTCACGCCGAAGGCGCCCTCGTAGCGGCCTCCCACGTCCTCGCCGATGACGAAGACGTGCGGATCGGACTCCATGAGCTCGACCATCGCAAGGCGGATCGCCTCGTCGTAGCCCGCGGCGCGGGTCGGCCGCGGCCGCTCGGGCGCGGCGGGCTCCGCCCGCACAGCGAACACGCCGCCGGCCTCCGGCTCAGGCCACGGCGCCTGCCGCATCCGTTCCGTCGCCTCGTCCACGCGCCCCTGCGCCCACGCGCGCACCGCGACGGGATCGGCGAGCACGCCCTCCGCGCGCAGCCTCGCGCCGTACGTCTCGATCGGGTCCGCCGCGGCCCAACGCTCGCGCTCCTCGTCGGACTCGTACCCCTTCCGGTGCGGCATCCCGTGAAAGCGCGGATCGTCGTGGTGCGCATGGCCGCCCCGCCGGTACGTGACGAGTTCCAGCAGCGCCGGCCCCTTCCCCGCGCGGGCGCGCTCCACCGCCCACGCCGTCGCCGCCGCGACTTCCTCGGGGTCGTTCCCGAAGACGGTGACGCCGGGGATGCCGTAGCCCGGCCCCCGCAGCGCGAACCGCTTCGCCGCGCTCTGCTCCGACACGTGCGTCCCGAGGGCCCACTGGTTGTTCTCGAGGACGAAGACCATGTTGAGCCGCTGCGCCCCGGCGAAATTGACCGCCTCGTGCCATTCGCCCAGGCTCGATCCGCCCTCCCCGATGAACGAAACGCAAACGCGGTCGCTCCGGTCGAGCTTGAACGCGTACGCGATCCCGATCAGCGTCTGGGCGGAGAGGCCCAGCGGCGCGGCGGGCGGAAGGATGCCCTTGTCCAGGTCGCCGACGTGGAGATCGCGGCCGTCGAAAGGGGTCCCCGACTTCCCGGCCTGCGCGAGGAGCGGTCCGTCCACGTCGTCCGTGAGGGCGAGGATGACGCCGAGGTCGCGGATCATGGGTCCCACGACGTCCTTGCCGGGCCGGAGCGGGAGCGCGGCGCCGACGATCGCCTCCTGGGACCAGGAGCGGAACCCCTTCATCGGGGACGGGAACGTGCCCCAGAGGACGTCCTTGCGGTCGAAGAGCTCCTTCAGCCGATCGTCGAGGGCGCGGGTAAGCACCATCCAGCGGTAGAGCCGCCGCTTCTGCTCGGGCGTGATCGCGTCCCGGATCGCGAGGCGGCGGAAGAAGCCTCGCAGGATCTCCTCCACGTACTCGCGGTACCGGGCGGCCGCACCCTCCGCGTCCAGCCCCGGATGGACCGGCGCGGCGGCCTCGCCGTCGGGGAGCGCGCAGAGCCGTTCGAGCGCGCCGATCATGTGCGCCTCGATCGCGGCGGGTCCGTCAAGGCGGAGCCGCTCGCGCGCGGCGGGCAGGAGCGGCGGACACTCGACGGCAAGGAACGTGAGGAGATCCGCCGTCCACGTCGCGCGGGCGGCGGATCGGGCCGGGGTCATTGCGACATTGTAGCGGCCGCGATCGCTTGCAGGCAAGGCGACTCCGCCGGTTCAAACGGGAATCGGGGCGGGGCTCGGGTGGGGCCGCCCCTCGCATTCCCTCTTGAAGTCGCGTGGGGGTTCCCCTATATTGGCCCGGTTCCATCGCTCTTCCGCAAGCGACCGTTTCCGAGAAGGTGCGGTGAAGGTCTGTGCGGAGGGCGACGCTCTTTGAAAGCCGTCAGCAATCAGCCGTCAGCGATCGGCCGGTCGCCGCCGGCTTCGGGCCGAGAGTTGATGGCTGATGGCTGACTGGGGTCCCCGGCGGAGGGAGCCGGGGGGGCTGGTACGACGGATCATCTCGTGGGGGGGCTGATGGATCCGAAGATCATTCTGGAAACGGCGCGGAACCGGGAGGAGATCTCGGCGATCGAGGCGTTGCTCCTCCTCCAGGAGGGGCCCGCGATCCTGCCGTCGCTGTTCGAGCTGGCCGACGAGCTCACGCGCCGCAGCCACGGCACGACGGTGACGTACGTGCGCGGCAAGCGCATCCACTACACGAACCTCTGCCGCGCGGAATGCTCCTTCTGCTCCTTCCGCCGGAAGAAAGGGCAGAAGAACGCGTTCGTCCTCAGCCCCGACGAGGTCGTGCGTCAGATCCGCGAGTCCGGCTCCGCCCGCCAGGTCACCCTCAAGGGCGGCCTCAACCCCGACCTGAACCTGAACTATCACCTCGACGTCCTCCGGTCGGTCCGCGAGGAGTTCCCCTCGATCCACGTCGAGGCCTACTCTCCGTCCGAGATCCAGTTCATCGCGCGCCGCGCCCGCACCTCCGTGGGGGACGTCCTCCGGCGCTTCCGCGAGGCGGGCATGGACTCCATGACCGGCGACTCCGCGGACATCCTGAACGACAAGGTCCGCAAGAAGATCTGTCCCGACAAGCTCCGCACGAACGACTGGGTGGACGTCGTGAAGACCGCCCACCGGCTCGGGATCCCCACGACCGCGATGATCCTCTTCGGCCACGTCGAGGACGAGATCAACACGTGCGAGCACTTCGAGATCCTGCGGAACATCCAGAAGGAGACGGGCGGGTTCACCGCGTTCGAACCGGTCCCGTTCATGCCGCAGGGCTCGCCGCTGGCCAAGGCGAAGAAGATCAAGTCGCCGCCCCCCCTGGAGTCGATCCTCCGGCTGGTGGCCATCTCGCGCCTCTTCTTCTGCCGCTACATCCGCAACATCACGGTGGACTGGACGAAGCTCGGGCTCGCCGGCGCGGTGGAGGCGACGCGGGTCGGCGCGAACGACCTGGGGACCCTCGCCGTGGATTCCCACGAGATGAGGTCGCCCGAGGTCAACGGGAGGCTCGTCATGCCGGCGGCGACGGTGAAGTCCGCCGTCGCGAAGGCGGGCCGCGAGACGCGGGAGCGGGCGCCGTACGACGCGCGCACCCTCCCCACGATCAAGACCCGGAAGGAAGAGCTGGTGCTGGTCTAGCCCGAAGTATTCATGTCGGCTTCGCCGCCGACATGAATACTTCGCCCTCCGGGCGGCTCCAT
>JACPRC010000101.1 GCA_016190175.1 Planctomycetota bacterium | reverse complement strand
GCCTCCGCGTCGCGCGCAACGGCGGCGCCGACCGGCGCGAGGAAGTAGCAGTCGCGGATGTTCCCCTGGTGGAACGAATCGATGCTCGGCGCGCCGTCGCCGAAGAGCTCGCGGGAGGTCTTCCCGAGTTTCCTCGTCGCCGCCGCGTACATCTTCTCGAAGTCCGGGTGCGTCTTTTCCCCGTCCGTGCACGACTTGAAGTACGCGACGGTAAGGTCGGGGAGCTCCCACTTGCCGCCGCGCTGCACCGCTTTGATCACGCCGATCGCGACCGCGGGCTCGCCCTTGATCGCGGGGTCGAGCACGAGCCGGTCCGTCTCCTCGACGGAGAGCTTGCCGTCCTCGTCGCGGTCCCACGCGGCGAAGTTCTTCTCCACGACGGTCGTGAAGGAGTCGGACTGCGGGCCGCAGAGAAGGAGCAGGAGCGCAAGGATGGGCTTCATGCGGGTGGAACCCGGCGCGCCCGCGGGAGGTTGCGTCGATTCGGCGGGGTCGTTACGCGAACAGGGCGTTCCACTCGTCCTGCAGTTCGCGCGAATCGGTGACCGTCTCCGCCAGCTCGGCCCGGATCTCCGCCCGGAGCTTCTCGCGCACGGCGAAGAGGTGGTTGCGGACGTCCGACTCCTTGATGCCGAGCTTCGCCGCCACGTCCGCGTAGGTGGGCCGCGCGTCGGGGGAGGAGAGGTCGTATTCCTCGAAGACGCGGAACTGCACCGCGCGGTCGCCCTCCTTGAAGTCCTCGCGGACCCGCGCGAGAGCGGCGTCGAGGATCTGCTTCTTCCAGGCGGCGTCGAAGACGCGGTCGGGGTCGGAGGCCTTCGAGTCGGGGACCAGTTCCTTGAGGGCCATGAGGTCGTCGTCGAGCGGGAAGACCCTCACGCCGCCGCCGCGCTTGATCCGCCCGAGCGCCTTGCGCTGGTCCGCCATGAAGTTGCGCAGGAGCCCCTTGAGGTAGTGGCGGAAACCGCCGCGCTCGGGTTCGTACTTCTTGAGGACCTCCCCGCCCTCGAGGAGCCAGACGAAGAAGGTCTGCGTGAGGTCCTTCGCGTCCTCGTTCGACTTGGCCCAGGCGCACCGGACGTACTGATAGACCGGCTTCCAGTACCGGCGGCTGAGCTTCTCCAACCCCGGCCGCCGGAGGTCCGCGTGGCTCTTGCGGAGACGCGAGATCATGCTCCAGGTCGTCTCGGGGAACTGGTCGTTCGGTCCGCCCTGGCTGGTGTCCCTGTGTCTTTTGTTCAAACGGTCCTCGGCGAGAATCCAACCGACCGCACAGGTGGTGTGGATGGGTTGTATCAGAATCCGCGGCCGAGGACAAGGCCGCACGTTCGAAGGGAGAAACGATGAAGATCGGAACGAAGGTGCAGTGCGGCGTGACGATGGACCCGCTCCCCTACGCGCGCCGCTGGTGGTAGTCCGCGATTCGGAGGGGCGCTCCGGCGAGGGGCGCCCCTCCTCCCGAGGGGGAGACCGGGCGACGGATTCGGCAAAGCCGCCCGGCCCTCACTTGGCCGGCGCCATCCACAGGATCGAGTGGTTCAGCCCCACCTCGGAGATCCGCTTCACGTCGTCGAAGTCGCTCATCGGCTCGTCCGTGATCCCGAGTCCCTGGTGCGCGACGAAGAGATTGTCGTTCGAAGCGTCGGCGCCGCCGTACCAGCGGCACGCGAGCAGGATGTCGCCCTTGTACCACGCGCCTCCTACGGGCGACTGCGTCGTCGTCCACTCGTCGTAGTACTTCTTGAGCAGCCAGCCGTCGTCGTGCGCGCGGTCGCCGATCGTCATCGCGTCGTAGAAGCACGCCCGGCCGTCCTTCTCGCCGACCATGCCGGGGGCGATGAAGTGGACGCGGCCCTCGGGCCCCGCGTTCGTGCCGGTCTCGAAGAAGAGGAGCGGCCGGCGGTTGCCCGCCCAGCCGCTCTTCTCGCCGCCGGCCCACCGTCGGTCGGCGACCTCGAATCCGCCGTCGCGTCCCGGCGCGAGTCGCACGAGCCGCCATCGGCCCTTGTTCTCCGCGATTCCGAGAAGGAGCTGGCCTGAGATCGTGTCCTCCGCGGCGCCCGGCGGGATCTCGCTCTTCACGGGCGGCATTACGCTTCTCGACCACCCCCTCCCGGTCCGCTTGACGGCGGAGATGCTCTTCTCCTTCGGCGACCACAGGAGCACGAGCAGCTCGCCCCGGTAGGCGACTGCGGAGACGTCGAGTCCGGCGCTGTCGGGGAGCACGCCCTCGCGATCGAGCTTCTCGCCGCTCGCGCCCGAGAGGACGGCGACGCCCTCCTTCGTCGGGACGCAGCACCAGACGCGCGAGTCGAATCCGATCGCGAACGGGTCGGAGGTCGCGTTCGCGGCGCCGAGGGAAACGGGCTCCTTCCATCGCCGCTCGCCCGCGTACCGGCGGCACTCCAGGTTCCCGGCCGGATCGACGGAGAGGAGCCACGCGTCGTCGCCGAGGACGGTGAAGGTCGGCGCGAAGATCGTCTTGCCGATCGTGCTCCGCTCCCCTCCGCTCGTGCTGTATGCGGTGTTGATGTCGGCCCGCACTTTGCCGGCATCGAACTCGCCGTTCCGGTTCCAGTCCACGAGCGTGCCGTCGCCGTCGGCCTTGAGTTGGAACCGGAACGAGTGTCCCTCGAGATACTTGACCTTCTCGTAGGGGAACGGGAGCCGCTCCGCGAGATCGGTTTCGACTAGCGTCACCGAGGAGAACTCGCCGCGGCTGTAGGCGGAGCCGGGGAGGTACATGAACGCGTAGTTCATGAGGCTCCTGTAGATCGGGCACCAAGCGGGCGCGAAGCCGCCGGTGTGGCCGAGGCCGAGCTGGTGGCCGAATTCGTGGATGAAGACCTTGTCGAGCGCGGAGTCGCCGCAGCCGCCCATCGTCCCCATCTCGGCCGCCTGGCCGCCGCCGCCGCGGCTGACGATCATGTAGTGCGCGATGCCCCACAGGTTCCGCGGCAGGTTCTCGTTCCCGAGGTCCCCCCAGTGCCGTCCGCGGTGCTTCGCCGGATCGAGCGGCGGGAGGAAGCGCGCGTGGAAGCCGATCCCGAGCGTGGCATAGTACTCGGCCACCTTCACCATGCTCTCCCGGAAGTGCTTCGCATCGACGTCCCACATCCGCTGCACGCAGCAGATCACGTCCTTGCGGGTCGGCGAGAATCCCTCGGCCGCGAGGTCGAGGCCCGCGGCGCCCCGCACCTCCCAGCCGTCGAGGAGGCCGTCCTTGTCCGTGTCGCGGTCGAGCGGGTCGGAGCCGAGCTTCTTCTCCTCGGCGTTCGTGAGCCCGTCCGCATCCGGGTCCTCGGCCCCCTCCACATACGAAGCGTAAAGCAGCACGTCCCCGTCCTTGACGAAGCAGACGAGGTCGTCGGCACCGTCGCCGGTCACGTCGGCGGCGGCGAGGACGGCGCCGCGCGGGATCGACGCGGGCAGGTCGTCGAAGATGAAATCCAGCCTGCCGTCGCCATCGAAGTCGCCCGTGACGAGCGGCGCGTCCGGATCGACCTTGTCGGGGAGCGTCTCCTTGATCCACTTCGCGCCCTGGAGCTTCGCCGTCGAGAGCCGGCCGTCGCGGCCGATGAGGGCGACGCCGCCCGAAGCGCGCGCGACGGCGCGGCACGCAGGCTCGCCCTGGGTCTCGATTCGCTCCCACGCGTCCTTCCGTCGCAGGAAGACGGTCCATTTCCCGGACGCGGCGGCGAGGACGTCGTTCCCGCCGTCGCCGTCGAGATCGGCGATGAAGAGCCGCGCGTCCCTCGCGTCGGCCGTGCCGATCGGCTCCGTGACCTTCATCGCGGATCCGTCGAAGCCGTGCGCGATGCGGACGGTGCCGTCGGCGAGGAGCAGCACGATGTCCGCGCCCTTCGGCTCGACGAGGTCTCCCGCCGCGCACGCGACGACGTCGGCGCCGAAGGCCCGCGCGGGCGCGACGTGCGAGCGCATCTTCTCGCCGCGGACGCAGACGGAGACGTCGAGGATGCCCCCGCCCGGCGTGTAGGCGCAGGCGAAGTCGGCGAAGCCGTCGCCGTCGAAGTCGGCCGCCATGGGGAGCCGCGGCCCGTGCGCGAAGTGCCCCCCGATGAGGAAGGGCTTCGCGAAGCGGACCGGCGCACGCGGCGAAGGCGCGGCGGATGCGAGGAGCGGCAGCACGAGCGCGAGCGCGGCGAGCGTACGGGGCATGGATCCTCCGGGCGAGTGCGCCAAGTCAGAAGTGGCGAGAGGGACGGGGCCCGCGGGTACTCGCGTCCGCATCCGGCTCGCGCTGCGCGCGGCCGGGTCCTCGCTCGCCTCGCCCTCCCGGCCCGGCGCCGGTTCGGACGTGCCCCGCTCCGAGGGACACCTCCTCGCCGTCGCTCGGACCCTTCGATCCCCTGCGAGACGGGAGCCGGGGCAGAGGGAATTCGTGCATGTGGCGCTTCGGTGCGAGAGAGGAATGGCGAGGGTGACGGGGCTCGAACCCGCACGGACGGCATCCGCTGTAATACGTCAAACACGAGTCAACCCACGTCAACGCGCGACACTCTCGGCGACAAGGCTTTGCAGAGTCCATTCTCTCCGACGCGCTCGGATGCGTCAAGCCGCGACACCCAAGAAAGCGGCTCCGCGTCACTGGACAAGTCGAAGGGGAGTCAAACGCCGGACGCCGACTTCGACCGGCTCGCGGCGCTCTGGCCGAAGCTCTCGGCCGCGGACCGCGCCGCGCTTCTGACCCTCGCGGCATCCCTCGGCGGAAGGGGCGCCCGATGAGCACGCTCCGCGCGTTCGCCGAGTCTCGACGGCTCAAGCTGCGGCGTGACGAGGATTGGACCGAGATCGTTCGCGGGAAGCGGGGACAGGTCTACGACTACGGCGACGGGCACTCCCTCGCCGTCCTTCTGTCGCTTCCGACTGCGAGACACTGGACCCTTGCGCGGCGTCGGCTCCTGGCCGCGGCGCTCACGTCCCGGCAGAACGGCGACACGGAAGGGACGCTCACGTTCAACCCGGCCGACGAAGGCCAGGTCAATGCGGCGCTCCGCGAGGCGAAGATCAAAACGCGGCGTGTCGCGAGTCCCGCGCAAGCCGAGGCGCTCCGCAAAGCTCGCATGGCATTGGACAGGAAGGGGGGAAGGGCGTGAAAACCGATCCTTTCGGCGGGGACGTGGGAACGGTCCAACCCCCGCGACTTGTCGGCTCTACGGCCCACCGGCGAGGCGGCGCGGGCATCGTGAAGGAGTAGGACGTGGTAGCGGAGAATGGCGAGAAGTGGCGAGATTCCGAAGACGCGCTCACGGCACGCCAGCGGAAGGCGATTCCGATTCTCGTCTCTTCGACGACACGCGAGGCCGGATGCGATGCGGCGAAGATCGCGAGAAGCACGCTCTCGAAGTGGCTCAATGATCCCTCCTTCGTCAAGGCCTTGGAGAATGCCGAAGCCCGTGCGTACTGTGCGTCCCTCGCGCGCGTCCAGAGACTCGCGGGCTCCGCGGCCGAGGCGCTCGAAGGGTTGCTCCGTTCCGAAGTCGAGAGCATCCGGCTTCGGGCGGCTGTCGAGATCCTGACGCATGGACTCAAGGCCCGCGACGCGATCGAGATCGATGAACGGCTGGCGGCGCTCGAGGCGCGCCTTGTCGAACGATGAAAGATCCCGAAGTCCGGAGGCCGATCGTCACGGGCGCGGTGGGCGACTCCTGGACCGCATGGCTGAAATTCGGTACGGACGGTTATGGCCCGTCCGGGGTGCCGTGTCCCCTTTGTGGGGGTCGGGTCTCAACCGGCGGACTCAAGGGCTGGGCGCTCTGGCGGCTCGAGGAACACTTCGCGCGCTGCGTGAAGCTCTGGACCGGATATCTTGCGGGCTTTTGCGATGGCTGGGAGGCGGCGTCAATGAAGGGTGATGGCATCATGCGTCGACTGAAGCGGCTCGAGGAAGCGCCGCAAGTCCAAGGCGGCGTGGTGCTGGCGCACATCGAGGCCGACGAAGCGGACTCGGAGGAAGAAATCGAGCGCCGCATCGCGGCGATCCCGCGCCCCGCCCCGCCGCACCGACTTCATGTCGAAGTCATAATCCGGGTGCACGCGCGAGAATGTCATTGTGGCGGTTGCTGGGCGTCGAGGGGATGGACTACCCCGAGTGGCCCATGATTGACAAGCTCACCCGCATCGAGGCCGAGGTCCGGCAACTGGAACGGTCCGTGACGGCGGGAGGGCGACGACTTCGGCGGCTGGGTGCTCCTCTCATACAAGGTCCTGCGCTGAGCGGTTGACCCAGCTCTGACGAATAGGGATTCTTCGCACATCGGCCATCTCCGCGTGGCGGGGCGAGCGTAGGCGTTTCCGCCCGGTTCCTGAAGTCCGGCTGAGCGTCCTGCCGATTCCGTTCTTC
>JACPRC010000099.1 GCA_016190175.1 Planctomycetota bacterium | reverse complement strand
CGGCAATGGTGCGCCGCGGGCCGCCCGTCGCGCGAGACACGGAGTGTCGAGCGCGATGGCGCGGGGCTGTCCAGCGGAACCCTTGACACGGCGCCGCCGCGCAGAGCGCGGCGGGCGCTTCGCGCCGCGGCCGAAGGCCGCAGCGCCGTGTCAAGGGTGGAGCTGCCCGCCGTGCCACGCCCGCAAAGCGGGCGGGCAGGTCCGCCCGGCCGAAGGCCGTGGCGGAGAGGGCGAAGGATTCATGTCGGCGGCTTGCCCTTGACACGCGGCGTCCCGCAAGGCGGGACGCGCCGGCGTGCCGGCGCGCGGCCGCCAGCCGCTGCCGCGTGTCCAGGGCGGGCCGACATGAATACTTCGGGCTAGCCTCCGGCGCGCTTCGAGCGGAACCCGCGCTCGAGGAGGAACGCGGCGATCGCGTCGCGGTGGTCGCCCTGGATCTCGATCGTCGGCCCCTTCACCGTGCCCCCGGTGCCGCACCGCTTCTTCAGCTCGCGCGCCAGGTCGTCGAGCCGGACGTCCGCATGGAAGCCCTCGAGGATCACGATCTCGCGCCCGCCCCCTCGCTTCTCGCGGCGCATCTTGATGACCTCCTGGCGCACCCGCGGCTTCGTGTCCGCAGGTCCCGGCGGAAGGCACGCGCAGGTGCGCAGCGATCCGCACTTCGGGCAGGGGATGTCGAGGGGCACTATTTGATCGTCCCGAATTGCAACATGCTGAGGAAGACCTTCTGCTGGATCGCGATGTCGCCGTCGACGTCGCGCACCTGGAGCCGGATGAGCGGGTCTCGACGCTCCCACTCGATCTCGATCACGCCGAAGTTGTCGAGCCAGTTCAGCGTCGCGACGCGCCGGCGGCTCGTCTCGTACGTGCGCCACCGCTTGGCGCTGCGGTTGAAGGCGCTCGACGTGAGGTCGTAGATCGGGTAGCCGACGCCGCCGTCCATCATCGACAGCTCCGCGAAATGGCGGTCGCCGCTGATGAAGACGACGCCGGCGGCCTTCGATTCCCTGATGAGGCGGAAGAGCTTCTCGCGCTGCTTCGGGAAATTCGCCCACTTTTCGTAGGGGTGGTCCTCGGCGACGACCTGGATGCTGGAGACGATGATGCGGATCTCCGCCGGCGCCTTGAGCTGTTCCTCGAACCAGCGCCACGGAGCTTCGCCCAGGAACGTCGCGTCGGGATCGGGGTCCGGCACGTACCCCTTCGAGTCGCTGCGGAGCGGGCTGCGGAAGTACCGCGTGTCGAGGAGGATGACCTGGAGGCGCTTCCCCTCGGAGCCGTACACCTTCGCGTCGTAGACACCCTCGCGCTTTCGGCGCGGCGAGTCGGGCGGGTCCTCCCAGAAGTCGAGGAAGATCCTCTGCGACTCCGCCTTCTTCGGGTACTCGCGTCCCGCGTCGTTGCCGCCGTAGTCGTGGTCGTCCCAGGTGGCGAGGATCGGGCACGTCTTCTTGAGTCTCTGGAACCCGGGCACGGCCGCGAACTTCGCGTACTTCCCCTTCATCACCTCCATATCCTTCGTGTCGGCGTAGACGTTGTCGCCGAGGAAGACGAAGAGGTCGGGCTTGGCCGCGACGATCGGATCCCAGATCGGCTGCGGCTGGTCCTGGTGGGCGCACGAGCCGAAGGCGACGCGGCGGACCGGTTCCTGCGATTCCGTCTGCAGGATCGCCGCGAGGAGGACGAGGATCACTTCGTCACGACCTCGACCTTCACCATCTTGTCGCCCTGCACGATCTTGTCGACGACGTCCTGCCCCTCGAGGACCTGGCCGAAGACGGAGTGGACGCCGTCGAGGTGCGGCGTGGGGAGATGCGTGATGAAGAACTGCGAACCGTTCGTGCACTTGCCGGAGACCTTCTTCCCGGTCGCGCGGTCGTGGCGGCACTGGCCCTTGTGCGCCATCGAGAGAGCGCCCTTCGTGTGCTTGCGCGCCGGCGCGATCTCGCACTCGATCTCGTAGCCGGGGCCGCCGATGCCGGTGCCGAGCGGGCAGCCGGCCTGGACCATGAAATCCGGGATCACGCGGTGGAACTTGAGTCCGTTGTAGAAGCCCTGGCCGGCGAGCTTCTCGAAGTTCGCGACTAGGGAGGGGCAGTCCCTGTCGAACAGCTCGATGCGGATCTTCCCCTTGGTGGTTTCGATCAGCGCTTCCTTGGCCATGCGGCGTCTCCTAGATTTTCCGTGGGTCTACCCGAATCGCGGGTCCGGGTCAACCAGATTCCGGGCACGACCGGGGGGGAGCGCTTCGGGGTCGAAGGGCGGAGAATGCACGATGCGCAGTCGAAACGCGGCCTGTATCCGTTCACGGGTGGCTGTCAGCCGTCAGCCATCAGCTTTCAGCCAGGCGGACGAAGCGCGCCTCTTGCTGATGGCTGATTGCTGACGGCTGAACGCTTGCCGCGGCCTTTTCTCAAACGGCCCCTCCCGCGCGGTTCTTCCGACCGCGTCCCGGAGTGTTTCCGGGTTATACTTGATTCGCCCGCAACAAGGGCTTCCTTGCGGGCGAATCATGGTGAGCGAGCCGCAGGCGAGTCGAACCATGCGCAACCCCTTCGACTCCAGCCGCCCGGATAGTGAGGCTGGTCAAACCGCAACCCGGCGTTCTCGAACGGATCGCTGCCGCGCGGAATCCGGCGTGCCCGCGCGCGGTCTCCGACTTGCGAACAGGGGAGCCATGCGCAGAGTGATCGCGTTCCTCGCAGTCGTCGCCGGATGTTCTGAGAAGGAGCCGCCCCGAGCGCCCTCCGCGGCGCAGGGACAGCCCGCGGCCCGCCGGGGGGGGGCGGTCGAGACTCCCCCGCCCGCCCGCGGGACGGAGGAGGAGAAGGCCCCCGAGGCGCGCGCCGTGCTGCGCGGCCACGACGGCGGCGTGAGGGCCGTCGCCGTCTCGCCGGACGGGCGCTGGATCGCGTCGGCGGGCGCCGACGCGACGGCGCGTCTCTGGCGCGCCGCGGACGGCAAGGAATGGCGCGTCCTCCGCGGCCACTCCGGCGTCGTCGCTGCCGTCGCTTACAGCGCCGACGGCACGCGGCTCGCCTCGGGCGGATATGACGGCACGGTCCGGATCTGGGAGGCGCCGGGCGGCGCGCCGATCCGCGTCCTGAAGGGCCACACCAAGGCGGCGATGTCGGTCGCGTTCAGTCCGGACGGCAAGCGACTGGTCTCCGCGGGGGACCGCACGATGCGCTTATGGGATGCCGCCACGGGGCGCGAGACCGCGAAACTCTCCGACCATGCCAAGGGCGTGTGCGGCGCCGCCTGGTCTCCGGATGGAACGACGCTGGCGTCGTGCAGCAACGATGGTACGATCATCGTGCGCGACGGGGCCGACGGCCGCGCTCTGCGGACCCTCGCCGGGCACTCGAACACCGTCTGGGCCGTCTCGTTCAGCCGCGACGGGAAGCGCCTTGTCTCGTCAGGGTACGACGGGACGCTCCGGATCTGGGACGTGGAGAGCGGCAAGGAGCAACGCTCGCTCGTCGGCCACGACCGGGCCGTGTGGGCGGGGTGCTTCAGTCCCGACGGCCGGTGGGTCGTCTCCGGGGGGCTCGACGACAGCGTGCGGCTGTGGGACCTCGCCGTGCGCCACCGCATGCTCGTGTGCGGGGGGCACGACGGCATGGTTGCCGGCGTCGCCTTCCTCCCGGACGGGAAGGAGTTCGTCTCCGCCTCCAGCGACGGGACGCTCCGGATCTGGCCGTTCGCGCGGTGAACTCGGCCATCAGCCGTCCGCATTCGGCTTTCAGCAGTCACCCTCCCTCCGGCGGTCAGCGGTTGCCTTCCCTCGTCCGCCCCGCGCGGATGGCCGCGATCCGCGCGGCACGACTCGCGACGTCCTGGCCCGTCGCAACCTGAAGAACGGAGGCGATGATCCCGCCCAGGACCAGCGCGACAAGGCCGAGACCGAGCGGGTGGACAGGGCCCCCTCCCGCAACGGCGTGACCGATGCCTACGATGAGAACCGAGAGAACGAACGACACGGGGCCGATCCAGCCGCGGCGGGCTTCTTGCATCGCAGTCTCCTTTCGATTCCGGAGAACGGATCAGGAGCGGCGCGCCCGCGTCTTGCCCTCTCCACCACACGGGGCCGCGCCGGAATCCTCCAAAGGAACCCGCCCCCCGCCCGTACGGTCCGGAAACATGAGTCGCCCGGAAAGAGGCTTCCTTGCGGGCGACTCATGGTGAGCGAGCCGCAGGCGAGTCGAACCCATTCGACTCCGGCCGCTTGGGAAGCGGCCTCCGCTCAGGGTGAGTCCGCCTCCAAGGAAGAGACTTT
>JACPRC010000091.1 GCA_016190175.1 Planctomycetota bacterium | reverse complement strand
GCCGGGCCGGCGTCGTCGCTGGGTTCGACTTCGCCCGGCATGGAGTCTTCCTCCGCGCACCCGACTCAACAACCGTCCCGGAAGGAGGCCAGAGAATCCCGGCGTCAATCGCGTTCGCGTCCCGCCGCGAGGATCTTCCACTCGCCGCCGATCTTCACGACGTCGATCCACTCGGTGGAGGGGGCGTAGTCCAGATAGAAGGCCTTGGGGTTCACCCGCCCGCCGCCTTTGTCGCCGCGCTGGGCCTCGGGCGTCTTCACCGCATAGGTCCAGAACTTCAGCGTCACTCTCTTCCGGCCGGCATCGAGATCGCGGATGTCCACGATGTCGACCACCACGTCGTCCTTGATCGCCGAGAGGTTGTCGCGCGTGAAATCGAGGCATTCCTTCTCGACGTCCAGGCGCTGGGTGATCGCGCCCCGTCCGGACCACAAGTCGACCTGCCTCTCCGCGAGTTCGATCTCCTCCTCGTTTCGCAGCAGGTCGCGTTCCCTCTTCATTCCCCGCTCCTTGATCCGGAGCTTGGCATACTCGTCGGCGACGGCCTCGGGGCTGTCCAGCTTGGGGGAGCACGCGGACAGGACCGCCGCCAGACCGGCGGCGGCCAAGATGCCGATTCGGCGCTTCATGGTCGGGTCTCCTTCCCTTCCGGGCACACCCCTATTCGGGACCGAACGACCCTTTTTCGAGCTTCCAGCCCTTGTCCGTCTTCTTCAGCCGGAACTTGCGTTCCTTCCCCTCGTATTCGAGGTAGAAGTCCTTCGGGCCGTTGCCCGGGCGGAGGTCGTACTGCCACACCTTCACCAGCACTTCCTTCAGGCTGTCGTTCTTCGGGTCGGGCTGGGTGATGTTGACGATGTCGAACGTGACGCTGTCGCGGATCTTGCCCGCGTTGCTCTCGTAGTACTCCAGCATCGCCTTCAGGCGGTCGATCCTCTGGGCATACTCGCCGCGGTCGGCGTACCACTCCATTTCCTTCTCGATGCAGGCGATCTCCCATCGCGCCCCCTTCAGCTCGCGCCCCACCTCGTCCTTCTCGCGCTGGAGCTGCTTCTCGACCACGGCCTTGCTGGCGTCCTCGGGTTCCTTGAGACTGGGGCCGCACCCTCCGAGAGTCCACGCCCCCAGTGCGAGGGCCGTCCACGCGAATCGCGAAGCGTTCATCGGGTTCACTCCTTCACCACGAGCCATTTGCCGCGGATCTTGGCGAACATGAACCGGTAGGGTCGTTTCTCCTCTTCCACCTTCCAGTCGGTGTCCCCGCTCTTTGCCAGCCGGTTCCCCTTGGCGTTGCAGGAGAAGATGACGCGTCCGGTTTCCGTGTCCCCCTTCTTCTCCTTGTCCGCCTTCACGTCTTCGATCGTATATCCCTTCAGCTTGTCCTTGTTCTCCTTGAAGGTCTTGAGGTAGTTCTCCTCGCGCTTCAGCTTGTTCTTGTAGTCCGTTTCGTCCTCGACGAGCCCGACGAAGCCGCTCCAGTAGCTCATCTGGTCGTCCCGCTTGTCGCGGGCGTATTGCAGACCGAGCCACCGTTTCTCCTCCTGGAAATCCACCAGGCTCTTGCCCGCCTTCTCGGCGTCGTCGGTGAGCTTCGGACCGGCGCCCGGCACGGAATACTCGCCGCAGCTCTTCGCGACGAGCATGATGACGACGGCGACGAGGACCAGCGCCGCGACGCCGCCGGCGGCGGCCATGAGCTTCTTCTTGGATCCGCCCCCTGCGGGTTCCCCTCCCGCGACCGGCGCCTCCGGGGCGGGCGGGGGCGATTGAACGCCTTCCTGGGGCGGCGGCGAGCCGGACTCCGGCGGTTTGACTTCGTCTGCCATGGACCGATCCTCCCTATTAGGCCGGCGCTGAACATATCGGAAGCGACGCGATGCGTCAATCTTTTCGGACGGAAAAACGGGCGGCCATTGATTCGCCGCCCCGCAGTTGGTCTAATGGAAATGTCACCGTAGGAGAGCCGCGACCCGTTGAAACAGGCGCAGAAGACCGTCTACCTCGAGCGGGCCTGGCTCGTGGGGATGGTGGATCCCGACACCGACCTCCGCCGTTCCGATCCGCTGGCGGAACTGGCGAGCCTCGCGGAGACGGCCGGCGCCGACGTCGTGGGCCGGACGTTCCAGAAGCGCGAGCGCCCGGACCCGCGCACCTTCGTGGGATCGGGCAAGGCCTCGGAGCTTTCCCGCCTCGCCCGCGAGAACCGAATCGACGTCCTCATCTTCGACCACGACCTCTCGCCCGCACAGGTACGCAGCCTCGAGAAGGAGATCGGGAGGCGCGTCATCGACCGCACGGAGCTCATCCTCGACATCTTCGCGACGCACGCGCGCTCGAAGCAGGCGAAACTCCAGGTCGAGCTGGCGCAGCTCGAGTACGACCTGCCCCGCATGGCGAAGATGTGGAGCCACATCGCGGGCGAGCAGCAGGCCGGAGGCGCCTCCGGGATCGGGATGCGCGGCCCGGGCGAGCAGCAGCTCGAGTCCGACCGCCGGATCGCGCGCAAGAAGATCACCGACCTCAAGCGCGAGATCGTCGAGATCCAGAAGCGGAAGCGGCGCGAGGTCGAGGCGCGCGGCGCGGAGAACTTCACCGTGAGCCTCGTCGGCTACACGAACGCGGGCAAGTCCACCCTCATGAACGCCCTCACGGCCGCGGGCGTCCTCGTCGAGGACCGGCTCTTCTCGACCCTGGACACGCGCACGCGGATCTGGGCGCTCTCGAGCGGCATCCGGACGCTCCTTTCCGACACGGTCGGCTTCATCCGCAACCTGCCCCACGACCTCGTCACGAGCTTCCACGCGACCCTCGAGGAGGTGGCGCAGGCAAACCTGCTCCTGCACGTCGTGGACGCGAGCCACCCCGAGGCGGAGGAGCAGATCGCTTCCGTGAACGGCGTCCTGGGGGAACTCGGCTGCAAGGACTCCCCGACGCTTCTCCTGCTCAACAAGGTGGACCGGTTCCGAGATCCGGTCGAGCTGACCCTGCTGCGGAACCGCCATCCCGGGGCGATCCTCATCAGCGCCGCGACGCGCGCGGGACTCGACGAGCTCGACGAACGCCTGCGGGGGATCGTCGCGGACCGGCTCGTGGACATCGTCGCCGACATCCCGCATTCCGAGGGGAAGCTCCTCGCCGAACTCGCGGTGCACGCGGTCGTCCTGCGCAAGGAGTACGTCAACGAGCACGCGCGGATGGCGATGAAGGTCCCGAAGCGCCTGCTGTGGAAGATCGAGAAGTACCGGGTCAAGGACGGGGCCTGACCTCCCGATACCACGCCACCGTCCGCTCCAGCGCCTCCTCGAACCCCACCGGCGGCACGAACCCGAGCTCGTCGCGCGCCCGCGCGCTCTCGAAGTAGAAGTCCCCCCGCAGGAGCCCGATCCGGTAGCGCGTGATCGGCGGGGGCTTCCGCACGTCCGCCAGGAGAAACATCCACTCCAAGAGCGATGCCGCGGGCAGGACCAGCGCGGAGGGGAAGCTCCGCCGCGGAGGCGGGCACCCCAGCTTCGCGCAGATGCGGTCGAAGATCTCGCGCCACGTGAGGGGAGACCCGTCGCCGATGACGTAGGTCCGGCCCGCGGCCGCGGGCGACTCTCCCGCCAGCGCCATTCCCAGGGCGAGGTTCGGCGCGTACGCCGTCGAGAGGAGCGCGGAGCCGCCGTCGATGAGGGCGACGCGGCCCCCCTCCAGCGCGGCGGCGAGGGGGAAGAACGACGTGCGGTCGCGCGGTCCGAACGGGAAGAGGCCGGGGCGCACCACGACCGCTTCGAGCCCCGACGCGCGCACGGCGTCCTCGCCCCCCGCCTTCGAGCGCCCGTATTCCGTCCGGGCATCGCGCGGCGCCGTCTCGTCCGAGCCGCGGTGGCCGCGGAAGCCGTGCACCGCGAGCGTGCTCATGTAGACGATGCGCCGGGAGCGACGCGCCGCCGCGCAGAGGCGGCGCGTCCCCTCCTCATTGACCGCCTCGAACGCGCGCCGAGGACCGTAGTCCGTGACCCGGGCCGCGAGGTGGAAGAGAACTTCGACGCCCGCACACGCGGCCTCGAGCGCGGCGGAGTTGCGGAGATCCGCCGGCCGTACGGAGGCGATCGGCATCCCCCGCAGGTTGCCGAGAGGCGTCCCGGGTTGGACCATTGCATGGACATTGTGGCCGCGGGCGGCGAGGGTCTCGCACACGTGGCTGCCGATGAAGCCGTTCGCGCCGGTGACGAGGACCTCCATCTCACCGTCTCGAGAGGATGGACAGCAGGTCCGTCATCGCCCCGACGTACCAGTGGAAGAGGAGCACGTAGAGCACCGAGCGGCTCCTCAGCGCGACCGCCCCGAAGAGGATCCCCGCAGCCACGGACGCGAAGGTCTCCGACGCGGGCTTCCCGATGTGCAGGAGCGCCGACGGGATCGTCTGGACGACGACCGCGAGGGCCGCCCCCATCCGCTCCCGCAGGCCGAACAGGAGGAAGCCGCGGAAGAAGCACTCCCATGCGACGTAGTAGACGAGGTACGTGGCCTCCCACATGAGGAACATCTTCGCCGACGAGCCCGCGAGCTTCGCGAGCGGGTACTCCTGGGCGAGCCCGCCGTACCGGACGCCGAGCCAGAGGAGCGGCGTCACCAGCGGGATCGCGACCGCGAGAAAGGCGGCGCCGAAGAGCCGGTCCCCCGTCCGGATCCCGAAGTCCGCGAGCGGGCGCCTCCCCGCCCAGATCGCGGGGACCAGGAAGAAGAGGACGAAGGCGAGCGCGAAGCGGCACGTGTGGCGCGCCCATTCCCGCGCGGCCGGGTCCCGCAGGCGGGCGCGAACGAGCGGGTCCAGGACCTCGGGGCTTCCGCCGTAGACGAACGCGACCATGAGGAGGAGGGCCCCGGCGAGGGCGGCGGCAAGGCGGCGGTCGTCTCTGGGGGAAGTCACGGGAGGGGAATCTAGCACGCGCCGGAACGCCGTCCAAGGGCTATCGGCCCCAGCTCTGACGAATAGGGATTCTTCGCACATCGGCCATCTCCGCGTGGCGGGGCGAGCGTAGGCGTTTCCGCCCGGTTCCTGAAGTCCGGCTGAGCGTCCTGCCGATTCCGTTCTTCGCACGCAGGTATTTCTTGC
>JACPRC010000092.1 GCA_016190175.1 Planctomycetota bacterium | reverse complement strand
GCCCGGAGGGCCGAAATCGTGAATAGGTCACCCGCGGCGCGCTCCGCTTGGGCAAGAGAGCGCCGCGGGGCGGCGGCGACGGGCGACAGGATGTCGCCGCTCTTGCCGCGGGGGCTGTCCAGCGGAACCCTTGACACGGCGCCGCCGCGCGGAGCGCGGCGGGCGCTTCGCGCCGCGGCCGAAGGCCGCAGCGCCGTGTCAAGGGTGGAGCTGCCCGAAGGGTGACTTGTTCATCCGGGCGGCGGAGCCCGGATGAATAAGTCAGGCTAGGATCGAAGCATTCCCCGGCCCGCGGCTCCGCGAGGGACCGCGGGCCGGTTTCGTTCTACAGAGGGATGACGCGCTTCTGTCCGACGATCTCCCCCGCGCTTGCGGCCGTTCGCGTCTTCATCGTGTCCTCCTTCGGTCGTGCTGCAGGTGAACCTCCGTGACCACGACGCCCGCGAATTCCACGATCTGACCCGCCTTCTTGCCGGCCCGCATCTCCATCGCCGTCTCCTTCTCCATCGTCCGCGCATACCATGAGAGAGGGGACGGGAGAGGTTGAGGGAAATCCGCGCGGCTACCGGCCGGCCCCCTCCAGGCGCCACGTGAACGACTTGCGCTCGCCCGAGCCGCCGTCCTCGAACACCCGCTCGAACTCGCCGCCGTTGATCCGCATGACGAGCCACGTGTCCCGGGCACGGTTGTCGTCCATGTGGCGGAGCTCCACGACGTTCACGCCTTCGGCGAACGTCACGGAATGGGAGGTCGTGCCCCCGGCCGGGTTCCGCACGTCCCCCACGTAGGTTCCGTTGAGGTACAACCGGTATGCGAAGTCGAGGATCGCGTTCTGGTCGACGACCTCGATGCGGCCCGTGCCCGATGTGATCCGCCCTTCGGTGCCGGCCATCGGAGGCTTGTTCTTCCCGGTTCGGGCCTGGATCTCGTCCCAGCGCTTCTTCACCCACCGGCTGATGGGCGTCCAGTTGGCGGCGACGACGATGACCGCTCCCAGGACGAGGATGACGAGGCAGCCGCCGGCGTGCGAGGAGGCCTGTGCCGGCGCGGCGGCGGGAGGCTGGACGGGCGGCGCGACCTCGACGGGAGGGGCCGCCGTCCCCGCGTCGACGACTCTCTCCAGTTCCCGGAGGCCGGGATACGACGGGTCGACGCGCCGGGCGCGCTCCAGACGCTCCTCGACCATGTCCCACACCCGGTCGCGGGCGTAGTCCCGCGCCTCGTCGAGCAGCTTGTCGAGGATCCTCTTGAACCATGCGTCGCGCAGCGCTTCGAGGAGGATCACCTCGCCGGGGAGGACGCCGGAGGCGGACAGGCTCGCACCGGGCGCGAGCGCGCGTCCCGTCGCGTCCTGCACGAGCCGGTAGTGGAGCTCCTCGGGCAGATCGAGCGTGCGGACGAGGCGGCGGAGGACCTCCTCGACCGCGATCGTCACGTCGAGGAGCTGGGCCGAGCGGCGGCTGCCCGGCTCGACGATCGTGAATGCCGCCTGGCTCATCGTGCCCGCCATCCTACTTGACGACCAGTTCCTTGAGGTCCTTCTTCCCCCCCTTGGTCGCGTCCACCTTCTTCGCCTCGATCACGAAGGTGCTGTCCGAATGGAGCAGGAGCTTCTTGGCGCTCTTGAGCTTGATCTCTCCCTTCGTGTCCAGGAGATGGCTCCCCTTCGTCTCGACCGCGAAGTTGCTGGCCAGGGTCAGCTTGCTCTTGTTCTCGTTCGCCTTGAGGAGGATCTCCTTCGATTCCAGGGTGATCTTCTTGTCCTCGAGCGTGATCGTGCTGCCGCCGGCCTTGAGGACGATCTTCTTCGAATCCGTGGATTCCAACCGCAGGTCCTTCTTCGCCTGCACGGTTCCTTCGCCCCCGGTGGATGTGATGGCGAACTCCCCGCGCGCGATGACCTTGGCCGACGCGGACTCCGCCCAGAACGCGGTCGAATCGATCTTCACCTTGTTGTCGGTGCTCTGGCACAACTCCACGCCCTGGAGCTTCCCGACGACGGTGACTCCCGCGGGCGAGACGACGTTGACGCCGGTGGCGCCGTAGAGCGTGGAGCCTCCGGCATGGCTTCCGATGTGGATCGCCCCCTGCGGTCCGATCCCCAGGAGGTTGACCCCGCCGTCCCCGATGATGGTGACGTCGGGCCACAGCACGTCGGCGACATAGGAGAGGCTCAGCCGGCCCTTGGTCGCGCCGGCGGCGGACATCGTCGCCTGCGCCTCGACCACCGCGGCGGAAAGGGCGGTGTCCGCCGCGAACGTCGCCGCCTTGGCGGCGTCCTCTCCCAGAAGCTCCCGCGTCACCTCGGTTAGGCCGGTCGCGAGGGCGCTTCCCACTCCGGCGAGAACTCCTCCATAGATGTTCACGCCGGACTTGCTGCACATGTTGAGCAGCGATCCTACCCACGTCATGTCGCCCTTGGCCATGGCGTTGCTGTCTTCGTCCGTGGCGAAGATGAGAGACTTGAGACTCTTGATCGCGACCCCTTCGTTCGGATCGTTCTTGGAGCCCAACTGGACGAAACTCTCCCCGTACGGCGTCGAGATCTTGATCCTCTCGCTCCCCTTCTCGTCCTCCATCTCGATCCGGTTGTCGCTCCCCGTCTTGATGACGCACTTGGTGTGGCTCCCGGCGGTGACCGGGCTCGCCGTCTCCGGATTCGGGATCGCGCCGGCGATCACGGGCAGGTCCGGGTTTCCTTCCTCGAAGCCCAGGATCACCTCCGTCCCCTTGTGGAGCGGGAAGTGCATCCCGTACTCGGCGCCCGCGTAGGGCTGCGCCATGCGGACGTATCTCGAGGCCGTGCCGCCGCCCTTCCCGGAGAGGTCGAAGGGGAGGATCACCTTGTAGCGCCCGTGCTCGTCGATCTCGGCGTACTCGCCGCCCCCCGAGGCGTCCACTTTGCCGCTGATCGTGCCGGCGATCCTCGGCGCCGGCGTCGTCCGCTCGGGACGGAACGCGAGGTCCGCAGGGATCGCGACGAACTCGTTCCGGTACGACGCGACGGGGCTGCCGGGCTCCGCCAGCGCGATCGCCTGCTCGGCCTCGTGGCGCACGTGCGTGATCAGATACGTGGCGTTGAAGTCGGCGCGGTAGTGGTCCGCCAACTCGAAGGTCATCCCCGCGCGGAAGGAACGCACGTCGCCCACGCCCGGGAAGAGCCGTTCCCGGCAGCGGATCTCCTCGGCCCTCGCCTTGGCGAGCGCGGCGCCCTCCGACGTGTCGAGGTACTCGCCCCCGTACTCGTAGATCTTCCCGAAGCCGCCGCCGGCCTTCTCCGTGACCTTGAGGTCGAGGCTCGGCTGCGCGTAGTTGTAGTCGCGCAGCACGACCTCCGTCGGGACGAGCCGGTGCTCGCACATGAACTTGCCCACGATCTCTTGCTCGAACCAGTCCACGGGGCGCGACTTGCCCGCGTCCCGCCGTTTTCCGAACGCGTCCGGCCGGTAGGGGATCGCGGCGTCCGTCGGGACCGTGGAGTACGCGGAGGGAGAGTCGCCGAAGATCACCTTCTCGCAGCCCTCGGTCTGCTCGAAGAAATAGAAAATCCCCTCGTGCTCCAGCAGGCGCGAGACGAAGTCGAGATCGGTTTCGCGGTACTGGACCGTCTGCTCCCGCTTGCGATACGAGCGCGCGCTCGTGCGGAACTCGTAGTCGTCCTTCGTGAGGCCGGCGTCCTTGAGGACCTGCTCGACGATCTCGGGGACCGAGAGCGAGAGGAAGACGCGGTACTGGCGGTTCAAGGCCAGTCGCGCGAGGCGCGGCACGAGGATCGCCCGGTAGAGGACCCAGTCCCCGGCCTTCTCGCATTGTTGGAAGGACGAGAGGACGCCGTGGATCGGGAGAGTCCGCAGGCCCGGACCCTTGCCGGACTTCGGCGCGAGGGGCTGCTTGATCCCCAGGCAGGCCGGCTTCCGGAGGAGGGCGGCGGAGTCGAGGTCCGCCATTTTCGAAAGGAGCGTGAGGGCGAACGAGTACGGTTTCGAAATCGCCTCGTCCCCCTCGAACGACGCGACGAGGAGCGTGTTCCGATCCACGGCGTCGGAGCTGAACCGGAGCACCCGGCCGCGCCGGGTGCTCGAGAGCATCACCATGCGTTCCCTCCCTGTAGGACGAGGACTGTAGCATATGCGCGGGAAGGGGCTCAAGATTGCCGCCGCCGCCCGCGCGGAGTAAGCTGGACGGCCGTGGCCGATTTCAAGACGTGCGTTCGATGCTCGGGCGTCTACGTCGGCAGCATCTGCCCGACGTGCGTGGACGCGATGCCCGCGCCGGAGCCGTCGCCCGATCCGCTGCGGCCCGGGCAGTCGTTCCGCGGACTTGAAGTGGTCGAGCGGCTGGGGCGCGGCGGGATGGGGGTCGTCTACAAGGCGCGGCAGCCCGCGCTCGGCCGGTTCGTGGCGCTCAAGGTCCTGCGGCCGGACAAGGCCGGCCAGGCGGACTGGCAGGCACGCTTCGAGCGCGAGGCGAGGGCGCTCGCCGGGCTCTCGCACTCCGGCATCGTCGCCGTCCACGACTTCGGCGTGGAGGAGGATCTCTTCTTCCTGACGATGGAGTTCGTCGACGGCTCCGATCTCTGGGCGCGCATGGCGGGGCGGAGGCTCCCCACGGATGAGGCGCTCGCGATCGCCACGCAGATCTGCGACGCGCTCGCGTACGCCCACGCGGCGGGCATCGTGCACCGGGACATCAAGCCCGGGAACGTCCTGATCGACGGCACGGGGCGGGTGAAGATCGCGGATTTCGGTCTGGCGAAGCTGGCGGGACCGGCGTCCGACGCGATGCTGACCCAGTCCGGCGTCTCGATGGGGACGCACGCGTACATGGCGCCCGAACAGATGGAGAACACGCGGGACGTGGACCATCGCGCGGACCTCTACGCCGCGGGCGTCGTGCTCTACGAGATGCTGACGGGCGAGCTGCCGGTCGGGCGGTTCGAGCCGCCTTCGGCGAAAGGCGCCGATGCGCGTCTCGACGCGGTCGTCCTGCGGGCGCTCGCGAAGGACCCGTCGCGCCGCCACCCGGATGCGGCGGAGCTGAAGGAGGATCTCGCGCGCGCCGTCGCCGCAAGACCGGAGCCGGCAAAGCACACGTCCCGGATCTGGCTGCTCGCGCCGGCGGCGCTCCTGCTGGCGGTCGCGGGGCTGTTGCTGCTGCGATCGCGGAAGATGGAAGAGCCCCGCGCGCAGGAGCCCGCACCCGTTCCGGCGGACCCCGCCGCGTTCGAGGAGGTCCGCGCGTTCACGGGACATGACGGGGCGGTGTGGTGCGTCGCGGTCGCGCCGGACGGTCGCGCCGTCGCCTCCGGCGGCAAGGACAGGACCCTGCGGCTGTGGCCCGAGGGCCGGGTCCTCCCCGGCCACGAGGACGCCGTCCTTTCCGTCGCCGTTTCGCCCGACGGCCGGACGGTCGCCTCCGGCGGCCGCGACCGGACGGTGCGGCTGTGGCCGATCTCCGGCGGGGAGGGGCGCGTCCTCGCGCGGCACGAGGACGCCGTCCGGACGGTCGCGTTCCGCCCCGACGGGCGGGCGGTCGCCTCCGGGAGTCCCGACGGCGTCGTGAAGATCTGGGATCTCGACGGACGCGAGATCGGCGCGATCTCCGAGACGTTGAACTGGGTTACCTGTATGGCGTACGGTCCCGACGGGACGGTGCTGGCGACCGGGAACCTGGAGAAGACCGTCCGCATCCTGGACGCGGCCCCCCTGAAGGGGACGAAGACCCTGCGCGGCCACGACGGCAAGATCCTGGGCGTCGCCTTCGGCCCGGACGGAAAGACGCTCGCGTCGGCGAGCGAGGACGGCACCGTCCGATTGTGGGACCTCGCGGCGGGAAAGGAACTGCTGAACCTCCGGGGGCACTCGGGCCCGGTCGCGTCCGTCTCCTTCCATCCCGCAGGCAAGGCGCTGGCGTCGGCGGGGGAGGACGGGACGATCCGCATCTGGGACGCGGAGAGCGGACGCGAGCTGCGGAGGCTCGCCGGCCACGCGGGCGCGGTCCAGTCCGTCGCGTTCGGAGCGGACGGCCGCACGCTCGCCTCCGGCGGACGCGACGGGACCGTGCGGCTGTGGGGGCCGAGGCGGTAGCCGCCCGGCTCCGGCGGGGACGCGCCTCCCGCCTCTGAGGCAAACACCAAAAGCTGCCTGTCAACTTTTGGTGTCGTCGGACCGTGCGGCTGTGGGGGCCGAAGCCGTAGCCGCGCTTCCGTCCGTCCGGCCGATGTGCTATCCTGCCCATTCGGAAATGGAAATCAAGATCGCCCGGGAGATCGGCTACTGCTACGGCGTGCGCGACGCCGTGGACATGGCCATCGAGGAGTCGGAGCGGGCGCGCGGCGGGAAGGTCTTTACCCTCGGGCCGATCATCCACAATCCCGACACGATCGAGATGCTGGAGAACCGCTACAGCGTCCACGCGGTGGATGCGGTCGACCAGATCGACCGTCCGGGCGCGACCGTCGTAATCCGCACTCACGGCACCACCGCGGAGAAGGCCAAGGGGCTTTCGGACGCGGGGTTCGACGTCAAGGACGCGACCTGCCCGTTCGTCCTCAAGACGCAGCGCAAGGCGCGGGAGTTCGCGGCCGAGGGCTACCACATCGTCATCCTCGGCCACAAGAAGCACCCCGAGCTCATCGGCATCGCCGGCCACGTGCCGCCCGACCAAGTGACGATCGTCGACACGCGCGAGGACCTCGCGAACCTGAAGCGGCAGCTCAAGATCGTCGTTCTTTTCCAGAGCACGGTGACGTACGACGACTACGCCTGGGCGATCGCCGGGATCGGCGCGAAGTGCTACGAGATGCGCGTGCTCCAGACCGTGTGCGGCGTCACCATCACGCGCCAGAAGCGGGTGGACGAGGTCGCCCGCGAGGTCGAGCTGATGATCGTCATCGGCGGCAAGAACTCGTCGAACACGAAGAAGCTCGTCGACGTGAGCCGGAAGTACGCGCGGACCGTGCACATCGAGGACCCGGAGGAGATCGAGGCGATCGACTTCGCGGGGGTCAAGAGCGTGGGGATCGGGACGGGGACGTCGACGCCGGACTTCCTCGTCGATCGGGTGGTCGGGCGGTTGAAGGCGAAGGCGGGCTTGCCCGCCGGAGCGCCGGCGAAGGCGGGGGAGGCTACCGCTACTTCACCTCCCAGCCGGTGACGACCCGCCGCACGTTCTCCTGGCCGCCGTGCGTGCGTTCCCAGCGGACGACGCCGCCCGGAACGTCCGGCGAAATCCAGGTCCTGACCTTCACGTCGGTGACGCTGACGCCGAAGTGGTGGGCGTGCTCTTCCTTCCAGGTCTCCTCGATCACGCGGCACCGGAGCTTCTTCTTGCAGACCTCGATCTCCTCCTCGCTCTCCTTGGTCTTGTAGTCGCTGCGGCGCGGCGCGGGCATCGCGGCGCCCTTCCGGACCGTGACCTTCCGGCCCTTCAGCTCGTTGTACTTCGCTCCGTTCCACTGCCGGCCCTTCATCTCGAGGACGAGTTCCTTGTCGCCGGTTTCCAGCAACGTGTACGTGAGGCGGTCCTGCGCCTGGGCCCCGCCGGCGACGAAGACCTCGACGGAGACGGAGGAGCCGGCCTTGAACTTGGACCACCATTCGTACTCCGGCGAGGCCGGGTCCTGCAAGGCGGCCAGCACGAGCATCGGAGCGAAGGCGTTGGACATTCGACCTCCCAAGTCGATTTTTGCCACAGGCCGAGGGAGGGTTCGACGGTCGGCGCCGCCGGTCGGATGAACCGCGATCGAGGGTAGGCCCGGCGACCCGCGGGTTCACAAGTCGCCCGGACTCAGGCCCGTCCGCTTTGCGATCCGCGCGAGCATCCGAGGACCGATCTCCTCGCGGTCGTGGAAGGCGAAGACGAAATCGGGCCACGCATTTCTGGACAGCACGCGGTGGGAGCCGCCGCTTTCCCGCTTGACCGACCAGCCGATGCGAAGCAGAGCCGCGAGCACCCGTTTCGGCTTGGCGGAGGGCCACCGGCTCATGCGGAAACCGAGAACAGCTCCTTGAGCTCGGGGATCTTCTCCCCGTGATCGAGTCGGTCCGCGATCACCCGCAGCGCCAGCGCTTCAACCTTGGCCACGGCTTCGGCGCGCGTCTTCCCATACGCCATTACGCCCCGCAGAACAGGAACTTCGGCGATCCAGCGTCCGTCTTCCTCGCGCTCGATCTCGATCTTCATGCGTCCGTGCTCCGACCCCCCGAGAATACCGAAGCCGCGGCCGGCGGGCAAGGCCATTGATGCTCCTCTGTGTCGCGGGATCTCCGCTCCGCGCGACGTTCGATCGCGGCGAACGGGAAGCGAGTCCGGCAGAGGGAAGGGAAGCCGCGCCCCGCGCCCTCGACGTCCGGAATTCGCCCCGTTCTTCGAATAGTGACGGGTATCATTGAACTCGGGGGCGCGAAGCGGGCTACGCCGCCCGTCGGCGGATTCCGATACCATCCGTCTCGAGAACGGCGATAGTGCGTTCGTGGGCGCCGCGCAAGCTCCCGCGCGGCCGGCGCTTGTGGAGGGACAGACCATGCGCATGCGACTCGGCGCGGCGGTCCGAATCGTCCTCATGGCCCTCTTTCTGGGAAGCCTCTCGTTCGCCACCTCCTGCAAGAATCCTCCCGCAACGAAGTGGGTTTCTTGCACCGATGCGTCCTGTTCCAAGTGCCGCGGAAAGGGCGAGTACCCCTGTCCAAACAGGAGCGTGTTTGATCAGGAAGGCACGTGCGCTCGCAAAGAAACGTGCGGGTGCGATGGCGGCAGGGTGTATTGTCCGCGCGACTCCGCCACCTACGTGCATCCTCGTCCCTGCGAGAGGTGCGGCGGCAGGGGGTATGGTGGCTGCCGATCATGTGGCGGCGACCGTGACAACCTGGGCACGGGGCTGAGAGCTTGCCGCACCTGCGGAGGGATGGGGTGGCTACCGTGCGGGGAGGAGGTGATTCTCCCGCCGCGCAACGACTACGCCTGGCCCTGCGACAAGAGCCGAACGTATGATCGCCCCCATCCGGCCGACTGCGCGCGATGCGCCGCGAAGTCGCTCACGTTCACCGCCCTCCGCTTCGTCGAAGCCGCGCCGGACGACGGGAAGGCCCCCGTCTCGGTCCGCAGCCGCGGAGGCATCGTCACGTTCGTCTCGCGGTGCAAGAACGACACGATCTGGCGTGCGGAGGGCGCGGAGCACGGCGACTTCACGTTGACGGCGACGCTGAAGATCACGGCAGGCCCATCCAATGTAGGAAACGGCGTCCTTTTCCGCTTCAAGGAGGGCCGGTTCTTCAGCCTTCAACTCGCCAACACCGGCCACTGCGCTTTGTGGGCCTGGGACGGCAAGAAGTACGACTCGCTGAAGCTGGCGCCCGACCAGACGGAGGCGTGGCTGATCTGCCCGGCGATCAAGAGGAACGCCGCGAACACGGTGACGGTGAGGGCGCGCGGGGAGGAGATCCGCGTCTCGATCAACGGCGTCGAGATCGGCGGCGCGCGGTCGTCCCTGAGCGCGAGCGGAGCGGTCGGCCTGCACGTGTTCGGCGGCTGCACCGTCGAGTATTCGGACGTGAAGATCGCGCGTCTGGGCGAGTGAGACGAATGCGCGCGGGCGCTGGCCTTCGCCGCCCCGCCATCGTATACTGGCCCGTCGCCGATGACCGACCTCTGGCACAAACTGGAACCCCACCTCCCCTTCGTCCAGGGCCCGAGCCAGTACGTCGGCGGGGAGTTCAACGCCGTCCGCAAGGACCCCGCGAGCGTTTCCGTGCGCGTCGCCATCGCCTTCCCCGACGTCTACAAGATCGGGATGGCGCACCTGGGGATGCAGATCTTCTACGGGATGATCAACGATCGTCCCGACGCGCTCTGCGAGAGGATCTTCGCCCCGTGGACCGACCTCGAGGAGCGGATGCGGCGGGACGGGATCCCGCTTTTCAGCGTCGACTCGCACCGCCCCGCGCGCGAGTTCGATCTCCTCGGCTTTTCGCTCCAGAGCGAGCTGGGCTACACGAACGTCGTCAACATGCTCGACCTCGCGGGGATTCCGCTCCACGCGGCCGACCGGCGGCAGGGCGATCCGATCGTCGTCGGGGGCGGGCCGAACGGGTCGTATCCGGAGCCCGTCGCCGACTTCTTCGACATCGTGATCCTCGGCGACGGCGAGGAGGCGGTCGCGAAGCTCGTGGACATCGTGAAGGAGACACGGGATCGCGGCGAGATCCTGCGCCGCGCGATGCGCGAGGTGCCCGGCGCGTACGTCCCGCGCTTCTACTCCTGCGACTACCGCGACGACGGAACGGTGCGTTCGATCTCGGCGCTCGAGGGCGCACCGATGCCGGTGAAGAAGGCGCTCGTCGCGGACTTCGCGGGCGCGTACTTCCCCCTCAAGCCGATCGTTCCGTCGGCGGAGGTCGTGCACGACCGTATCAACCTCGAGATCATGCGGGGCTGCCCGAACCGGTGCCGCTTCTGCCACGCGGTCAACTTCAAGAACAAGCTCCGCTTCCGGCCGGTCGAGCTGCTCGTCCAGCAGGCGGAGATGCTCTACCGGAGCACGGGACACGACGAGATCGCGCTCACGAGCCTCTCGAGCGGGGACTATCCCCACATCGCGGAGCTGATGACGCGCCTCAACGTCCGCTTCGGTCCGCGGAAGGTGAGCGTGTCGCTCCCGTCGCTGCGCGTGGACGAGAAGCTGCCCGAACTCCCGCGCCTGATGAAGACGGTCCGCAAGAGCGGCTTCACCGTCGCGCCCGAGGCGGGGACGGAGGAACTGCGGAGGATCATCCGCAAACCGATCCGGGACGAGGACCTGCTGGCGACGGCGAAGGCGGCCTTCGAGGAGGGGTGGAACCACATCAAGCTCTACTTCATGATCGGGCTGCCGCACGAGACCGAGCGCGACATCGACGGCATCGTCGAAACGGCGCGGCGCGTCTCCGCGGTCGGGAAGCAGGTGGCGGGCCGGGCCGCGGACGTGAACGTGACGATTTCGCCGATGGTCCCGAAGCCGCACACGCCGTTCCAGTTCGCGGCGCAGCGCCCGTTCGAGTACGTGGAGGAAGTGGAGCGGCGGCTCTCGCGCCTGGCGCGCGGCTCGCGCGTCCATCTCAAGATGCACGACCCGCGGACGGCCTACGTCGAGGCCGTCCTCGCCCGCGGCGACCGGCGGGTCGGCCGCGCGGTCGTCGAGGCGTGGAAGCTGGGCGCGCGGTTCGACGAGTGGAGCGAGCACTTCCGCTTCGAGCGATGGATGACGGCGTTCCGGAATGCGGGGATCGATCCGGACTTCTACGCCCGGCGCGAGCCGGGAAGGGACGAGATTCTTCCGTGGGACCACTTCGACGTGCGCCTCTCGAAGGAGACGCTGCGGGCCGACTGGGAGTCGTGCCGGAAGGCCGCGGACGAGCGCGCACAGGAATTGGTGGTTGGTGGTTAGTAGTTGGTGGTTGGTGAGTGGTTGGTGTGATCGTTCTTCACGAACCACCAATCACCAACCACTAATCACTACTAAGGGAGTTGCGTGTTGAAGAAACTCGTGGAGTACCTCGACCGCGAGGTCGAGATCTGGACGACCGAGAACGTCGAGCCGTGGATGGGCGTCCTCAAGGACGTCCAGCCGGAGTACGTGACGCTCATGATCGACGAGCTCGAGACGTGCATCGTCTCGAACAAGATCGTGGCCTTCCGGCTCTCGGAGGCGGAACAGGGCGGCGAGGAGGAAGGGGGGGGCGGGGAGGAGTCGTAGGAAGCCGTCAGCGATCAGCCATCAGCTGTCAGGCAGAGGAGCTCACGGCTGATCGCCGATGGCTGATGGCTGAAGGCTGATGGCTGATGGCTGAGGGCTGAAGGCTGATGGCTGAGGGCTTGTCCATGCGGTACGGTGTATTCCTTCTTCTGCTCGCGTCCTGCGGCGCGGACCAGCGGCCGATCGATCTCCCGGACATCGACCTCCGGCCGCCGTCGGCGCAGGATCTCGAGACCCGCGTGCGCGCGTTCCGCGAAGGACGGGAGAAGCACCACGGCGACCCGAGGCAGGTCGCGCACGTCGCCCTGCTCGACTACGTCGACGTGCCCTGGCGAGGCGGGCCGTTCCGGCGGGAGGACTACGAGTTCTTCGAACGGAGCCGCGAGCATCCGGACTGGGGCGCCTACGTCGTGCGCGGCTTCGTCGAGCGCACCGGGAGCCGGCGCACCCGACGCTACCGCGTGAAGGTGCGCCCCTACGAGGAGATCTGGTATCCGATCCAGGTGAGCCGCTACATCATCGTGGACCTTCCCGAAGAGGATCCGAACGAGGGACCGCCGAACGTGAGGAAGCAATGAGCGAGGTCGAGAACGTCGTCATCGTCGGATCGGGCCCCGCGGGCTACACGGCCGCGCTCTACGCGTCGCGCGCGAATCTGAAGCCGCTGCTCGTCGAAGGAGATCTCGACCCGGAGCATCACGTCGATCTGCCGGGCGGGCAGCTCATGATCACGACGGACGTGGAGAACTACCCGGGCTTCCCCGAGGGGATCAAGGGCCCGGAGCTCATGGAGCGGATGCGCGCGCAGGCGGAGCGCTTCGGCGCCCGCGTCGAGACGGGATGGGTGGACCGGGTCGACTTCTCGGCGCGCCCGTTCCGGGTGTGGGTGGGGGACCGCGAGATCGCCGCGCGGGCCGTCATCGTCGCGACCGGCGCGGCGGCCAACTGGATCGGCATCCCGAGCGAGACGGAGCTGCGCAAGACGGGGTACGTCTCCGCGTGCGCGACGTGCGACGGGGCGCTCCCGCACTTCCGCAACAGGCACGTCGCGGTCGTCGGCGGCGGCGACTCCGCGATCGAGGAGGCCACTTTCCTCACGAAGTTCGCGTCCCGCGTCTCCATCGTCCACCGGCGGGACCAGCTCCGCGCCTCGAAGATCATGCAGGAGCGCGCGAGGCAGAATCCCAAGATCTCCTTCGTCTGGAACAGCCAGGTCGTCGAGGTCCTGGACGTCGCGAAGAAGAAGGTGACCGGGCTGCGGCTCAAGGACGCGCTCAACGGCTCGACGCACGTGTTCGAATGCGACGGGCTCTTCGTGGCGATCGGCCACACGCCGAACACGGCCGCGTTCCAGGGGCGGCTCGATCTCGACGAGAAGGGGTACATTCGCGTCCGCCGCGGCTCGTGCACGAGCGTCGAGGGCGTCTTCGCGGGCGGCGACTGCGTGGATCACGTCTACCGCCAGGCGATCACGGCGGCGGGGATGGGTTGCATGGCGGCGATCGACGCGGAGCGGTGGCTGGAAGCGAATGCTCATTGACTACCATCTTCACACGCCTCTCTGCAGGCACGCGGATGGCGCTCCCGAGGAGTACGCGGCCCGCGCGGTCGAGCGGGGCATCGCCGAGATCGGCTTCAGCGACCACTCGCCGATGCCGGCCCACTACGATCCCGACTGGCGGATGGCGCTCGAAGATCTTCCGGAGTACGTCGCGAGCGTCCTGCGCGCCCGCGAGAAGTTCCCGCGACTTTCCGTGAAGCTCGGCCTCGAGGCCGACTACTTCCCCGGCACCGAGGACTTCGTCTACAACGTCACGAGCGAGTACGACTTCGACTACGTGATCGGCAGCGTCCACTACATCGACGATTGGGGCTTCGACAACGCGGAGAACAAGGCGCGGTTCGAGGAGAGCGACGTCTACGACATCTACGCGCAGTACTTCGACCGCGTCGCGCGGCTGGCGAAGACCCGGCTCTTCGACATCCTGGGCCACCCCGACGTGGTGAAGAAGTTCGGCCACCGGCCGGATCGCGCGTACGACGAGCTGATGCGGCCCGCGCTCGAGGCGGTGAAGGCGGCGGGCATGGCCCTCGACGTGAACACGAGCGGCCTGCGCTTCCCGTGCCGGGAGATCTACCCGTCGCGGCGGATGCTGGAGATCGCGCGCGAAATGGAGATCCCCGTGACGTTGGGCGCCGACGCGCACCGGCCCGCCCACGTCGGCGAGGGGTTCGGCGAGGCGGTGGCGCTCCTGCGGTCGGTGGGATACGAGAACCTGAGGCGGTACGCCAGGCGCACGTCGGAACCGGTGCCGATGGGGTAGGGCCTACTCCGCCGGCTCCTGCTGCGTCATGCAGTGGAACGTCCCGAGCCCCCAGACGAGGTCCACCGCGTGGACGCCGACGACCTCGCGGTCCGGGAAAAGCTCCGCGAGGATCCCGAGCGCGACGCGGTCCCTGGGATCGTTGAACGTGGGAACGATGACGACCGCGTTGCCGATGTAGAAGTTCGCATAGCTCGCGGGGACGCGCATCCCGTCGAAGACGATGGGGGAGGGCATCGGCAGCGGAATCACTTCGAGGCGGGCCGCCCGGAGCCGCTCGCGGTTCTCCTCGAGGATCGCGTGGTTCTCGTCCTTCGGGTTCTCCTCGCGGCAGAGCAACACGCGGCCGTCGCCCACGAAGCGGGCCACGTCGTCGATGTGGCCGTGCGTGTCGTCCCCGGCGATCCCGCGCCCGAGCCAGACGACGCGCCGGATCCCCAGCGCCTCGCCGAGGACGCGCTCGGTCCCCTCGCGGCCGAGCCCGGGATTCCGCGCCTGGACGTCGGAGAGCAGGCACTCCTCCGTCGCCAGGAGCGTCCCCCGTCCGTCCACGTCGATCGCACCGCCCTCGAGCACGCACTCGATCTCGCGCACCGGCACGCCGGCGGCCCGCGCGATTCTCGGACCCGCCTGCGCATCGAGCTTGTGGTTCGGGTACTTCGCCCAGCCGTTGAAGCGCCAGCACGTGGCGACGCGCTCCCCGTCCGGGCGGCGCACGAAGATCGGGCCCGAGTCGCGCGTCCAGCAGCGATCCGTGGGGATGCGATGGAACTCGATTCGAGTGAGATCCACTCCGACCCGCGAGAGGATGCCGCGGGCGCGGCGCTCGTGCGCGCCGTCCCGCGTCAGGATCGCGACCTGCTCGCCGCGGGAGAGAAGGCGCGCGACCTCCGCGAAGACCCACGGGATCGGCGCGAACTTGCCGGGCCAGTCCTTGGTCTGATGAGGCCACGCGATCCAGGTGGCGCGGTGGGGGGCCCACTCGGGGGGCATCGCGGCGGTCATTTCGCTTCCAGCGTCCGTTCGACGATCCCCCCGTACGCGTCCACGCGCCGGTCGCGGAGGAACGGCCAGTGGCGCCGCACGGTCTCGGTGTGCGCGGGATCGCATTCGGCCACGAGTACGGCCTCGCGGTCACACGGGGCCTCGGCTAGGATCCGGCCGAACGGGTCGCAGAGGAACGACGATCCCCAGAACTCCAGTCCGCCGCCCTTCGACCCCTCGTGGCCCACGCGGTTCACGGCCGCGACATAGACGCCGTTGGCGATGGCGTGCGAGCGCTGGATCGTGCGCCACGCATCGAGCTGCGATGCGCCGTACTTCTTCTTCTCGCTCGGATGCCACCCGATGGCGGTGGGGTAGACGAGGACGTCCGCGCCCCGCATCGCCGTGAGCCGCGCCGCCTCGGGATACCACTGGTCCCAGCAGACCAGGGGGCCGACGCGGCCGAAGCGGGTCGGGATCGCCTGGAAGCCAAGGTCGCCCGGCGTGAAATAGAATTTCTCGTAGTAGAGCGGGTCGTCGGGGATGTGCATCTTGCGATATCGCCCCGCCAGCGAGCCGTCGGCGTCGAGGACGACGGCCGTGTTATGGTAGACGCCGGCGGCGCGCCGCTCGAATACGGAGGCGACGATCGCGATGCCGAGTTCGCGGGCCGGCGAGGAGAGGGCGTCGGTCGTCGGGCCCGGCACGGGCTCCGCCAGGTCGAAGCGGCCGTGGTCTTCGCTCTGGCAGAAGTAGAGGCTGCGGAACAGCTCGGGGAGACAGACGATCCGCGCCCCGTCCTTCGCGGCGCGCCGGATCCCCTTCTCCGCCGCCGAGAGGTTCCCGTCCCGGTCCCCGGTGCAGCGCATCTGCACGAGACCCAGCTTGAACTTCATGGCGCGGGAGCATAGCGGATCGGGCGGAGGAGGGCAACGGAATCCGGGGGTCACGTCTCCCGCAGGAACCGGTCGATCCTCTCCGCGACCCGCTCCACTTCCGGCGGTCCCGCAAGGAGATCGAGGTGCCCGAATCCCCGCCCGCCCGGCTGGTCCGCCGCCTCGACCAGCGCGCGCGGGAACCACTGCGTCAGCGTCCCGACGTTCGCCGGCGTCGCCAGGCGGTCGCGTCTCCCGTGAAGCGCGAGGATCCCGCCGGGAGGATGCGCGTAGGGAGCCTCGGTACGGGCCACGCGGGGCAGGAAGGGCTCGCCCGCCCGGTACCATTCGTGCAGGTCGCGGATCATCCGGGTTGCCGTCCTCTGGACTCCCCAGCAGAACGCGCCGAGCGACGAGCGGCGGGGCACCCTGCGCGCATTCATGAACAGCTCGACCCACGGCAGCCACGCGGGGATCAGGAGCGGCGCCACGGCGCGCGTCAGGATCGACAGGTCGACGGAACGCATGGTCCGGAGGGCCGCGTCCACGAACGGCAGCCGCGGGAGTCCCATGATGTGGCCGCCGAGTCTCACGGGCGATCCGAGCGTCACGACCTTGTGGAGCGATCCCGCGCCGTGCCGCGAGAGATACGCGTACGCCACCATGCCGCCGAGCGAGTGGGCGACCCAGTCCACGCGCGGAGCGCCCGTGCGCCGCTTCACCTCCTCCACGGCCGCCATGAGGTCGAAGTCGGCGTAGTCCCGGAAGCCGTAGTCCCAGCGGTCCGCGCGACTCGTGCGGCTCGCGCCGGAGCCCCGCAGTTCCAGCACCCACAGCGAATACCCGCGCCGCCGGAGCGAGTCCGCCACGGACGGCACCCCTTCGCGCGGGAGCCAGCAGTGTCGCGACATCAGGATGCCGTGGCAGAGAATGACGGGACGCGGGCCGGCCGGCGCGTCGGGGACGGGGCGGATCTCGTGGAGCGCCGGCTCCCAGCCGTCCCCCGTGGCGGCGAAGTGCAGCGCATCCGTGCGCGGATTCCAGCGGCACCAGATCTGCAGCGCCACGACGGCGGAGATCCAAGCGACCGCCAGGCACGCCAGGACGATCAGAACGGGGATCACGTGCGGGCGAGCCTGCCATTCTCCGGCGCGATTGTCAATCCCGCTCCCACCCCGCGCGTCGCGAGTCGTCGAGCCACCGGAGCATCGCGCAGAGCCCCATCGGGTCCAGAGATTCGTGTCGTCGTGGAGCCGCCCTGGCGCGTCAATCTCATGTAGATCGGGAGACCGCCATGAGACGAACCGTCCTCGCGCTGCCGCTCATCCTCTCCGGCTGCCTGGAGATCGACGAGGAGATCGACGTCCGCCCCGACGGGTCGGCCGACGTCCGCCTCGTCTACCGCGGCGATCCGGGCGACTTCAATGCGTTCCTCCGCGTCCCCGGCGACGGGTGGAACGCCGCCCGCCGCACCGAGAAGGAGTCCACCGACAAGGGCCCGCGCGAGAAGTGGATCTGGGAATTCCGCCGGACGTTCCGCGATCTGAACGAATATCCGGTCTCGTTCGCCCCCGCCGATCTCCCGGACCGCGACCGATATCTCCGCCACGCGACGCGGATGAAGATCTCGACGCGCGGGAACCTGCGGGTGTGCGAGTTCGAGCGCGAATACCCGCGGATGGACGTGCGGGAGTTCCAGGCCGTCGACGACGCGGCGCTGTCCGATCCGAAGGCGAAGGAGCTCGTGGCCAAGCTCGGAGACAAGGGCGTGGCGGGACTCTCCCGCGACGAACGCGTGCGACTCTTCGAACTCGTCGTCGCGGCGGACCGCGAGAAGCAGATGCTCCTCGCCTCGCGGGCGGTGGCCTCCTTTTCCCGGCTCCAGCGGCTGCGTTCCGAGGAGCGCCTCGCGATCCTCGGGCGGATGGAGGCCGTCACCAAGGAGGCTCTCTCCGGGCCGGGGCTCGCGCGGCGGACCGAGGAGTATCTCGCCCGCGCGGAGAAGGAGCCCTTCAACTTCGACTTCCTCAAGGCGGTGCAGAAGCAGGCGGTCGCGGCGGGGGAGGAGGCCGCGGGGCGGCGAACGGAACCCCCTTCCTTCCGCGCCGTCTACGAGTCCGAGCAGACCGCGTACGGCGCGGGAAAGGCCGTCGGCGACGATCGCTTCAAGGTCACGCTGCGGTTGCCCGGCGAGATCGTCGCGGGGAACGCGACGCGCATCCTGGGGGACGGGCGGGCGCAGTGGGAATTCGAGGGGCATGCCCTGTATGATGGACCGGTCCTCCTGCGTGCGGTGGCGGTGGAGAAGATCCGGTGACGTCGGCGGAGATCGAATCGCTCTATCGGGAGCACGGCGGCCGCCTCACGGCGCTCGCGTGGAGGATCCTGCGCTCCCTGGAAGATGCCCGGGAGGTGTGCCAGGAGACCTTCGCGCGGCTCCTCCGTTCGTCGCGCGACGGAGCCGAGATCGTGCGTCCGGCCGCGTGGATCTCGCGGACGGCGATCAACTTGAGCGTCGAGCGGCTGCGGAAGAGACGGCCGCCTCCCGCCCGCGCCGGACCCGCCCCCACACCGGAGTCCGAGACGCGCCGCATCGTGGACGAGGCCGTGCGCGCGCTCCCGGAGCGCCAGCGGATCGTGTTCCTCCTGCGCCACGAGCAGGGGATGCCGGTCGCCGAGATCGCGGAGGCGCTGGGAGTGGCGCCGAGCACGATCGGCGTGCATCTGACGCGAGCCCTGCGCGCGCTCCAGGAACGGCTGGGCCCCCGGCTGAAGGAGACCACATGACGCCGACCTGCGCGAACCGCGACGAGTGGCTTGGCCCCTTCGTCTATCACGACCTGCCGTTCGACGCCGGGATGGCCGCCGACGAGCACGTGCGCTCCTGCGCGGCGTGCGCCGCCGAGGCGGCGAAACTCGGCGGGCTGGTCGCCGCTCTTCCGCCGCCTTCCCCGGTTCCTGCGCGCCGTCCGTTCCCGCGGTGGGTCGCGGCAGCCGCGGCCGCCGTCCTCATCGCCGCCGGCGGGTTCCTCGCGGGCCGCGGTATCCGACCCCACCCCGCCGCGCCGCCGATCGCGAGAGCGCCCGCGCCGCCCGCCGCGCCCGCGCCGGATCTCATGTCGCCCGAGGTCCGCGACTTCGTCACCCACGGGCGCGGCGCGCTCCCGGAGTCCTCGCGGCGCAGACTGGATGAGAGGCTCCGGGACCGGTAGAATCGCGCGCGATGGAACCCGTCCCCGAGGAGGTCCTCGCGCAGCCCGCATCCGAGAGGTTCGGCAAGTTCGTCCGCACGCGCAAACTCGGCGCCGGCGGGATGGGCGAGGTGTGGAAGGCGTGGGACACCGAGCTCCGCCGCTGGGTGGCGCTGAAGTTCCTCAAGGGGGGAGACGACGAGGAGGTCGAGCGCTTCCGGAGAGAGGCGCACATGGCGGGGAATCTCTCCCATCCGCACATCGCGGCGATCCACGAGATGGAGTCCGCCTACGGCCGGCATTACATCGCGATGCAGTACGTCGACGGGCAGACGCTGAAGGCGGCCCCGCGGATCGACCGGCGCACGAGCGTCCGCCGAGTCCGCGACGCTTCGCGCGGCGTGGCATACGCCCACGAACGCGGCATCGTCCACCGCGACCTGAAACCCGAGAACCTGATGCTGGACGACCGGGGCCACGTCTACGTGATGGACTTCGGACTGGCGCGGTCGGTCCTGGGCCATCGTCCGGTGAGCGGGTCGATCGTGGGGACGCCGGCCTACATGGCGCCGGAGCAGGCGATCGGGGTCGGAGTCGACGGCCGGGCGGACGTGTACTCCCTCGGCGCGACGCTCTACGAGCTTCTCACGGACCGCGCGCCGTTTCGGGGGGCCACCGCGCTCGAGATCCTGCGGAAGGTCCGCGATGAGGACGCCATGCGCCCGCGGGCGATCCGTCCGGAGATCGAGGCGGACCTGGAAGCGATCGTCCTCAAGTGTCTGGAGAAGGAGCCCGCCCGCCGGTATCCGGGCGCGAAGGCACTGGCCGACGACCTCGACCGCTGGCTTCAAGGCAATCCCGTTTCGGCGCACTTCCCGAGCCTGTCGTACCGCCTGAGGAAGCGGCTCGCGAAACGGTGGGCGCTCGTGGGAGTCGGTCTGGCCGGCGCGGTCGCCGTCGGGCTCGTGGCTGCGCTCCTGATTCCGCCCTGGTTGCAGGAGAGGGAGGCGAGGCGGCGGACGGAGCGGCTGCGGGAGGAGGAGCGGGAGCGGGCGCGGCAGCGTGAGCAGGATCTCAAGGAACTCGGCGCGTTGTGGGCGCAGGTCTTGATCGAGAAGCAGGGACTGCACATGGCGGGCGAGGATCCCCGCCGCGTCCTCGGCCGGATCCGCGAGGTCGTCTCGCGCGTCGACGACTACGTCGGCCGGCACCCCTACGAGCCGCACGGATACTGCGTGCGGGCGCGTGGCAGCGCCTATCTCGGCGAGTTGGAGGAGGCCGAAAAGGATCTGCGGCGCGCGCTGGAGCTGGACGGCGGCTTCTCGCCCGCGGCGGCGCTTCTTGCGCGGGTGCTGCTGGACCGCTACGTCCAGCACAACTACGGAATCGCCGACGCTCTCGCGGACCGGCTCCGGGAGTCGCAGCCGTTGCTGGAGGAAGCCAGCCTGTGGTTGGCCCGCTCGGGCGGCGACGAGTGGGTCGCCACGTGGGGGATGGCGAAGACGCGGGAGGACGACGTCACGGCGACGCTGTGCCGCGCCTTTCGGGCGATGTACTGCGACCGGGATCACGATGGGGCGCTCAAGATCCTCCGCCTGGCGGACGAACGCGAGCCGTCGGCCGAGTATAGCTGGTGGTCGGGGATGTGGTCCCGCTCGCCGGAGGAGAGATTCCGGCTCGTGGAGCAGGCGCTCAAACGCATGCCGCACTTCGCGGCCGCCTATCTGGAGAGGGGCTTCTGGAGCCTGGAACGGCGCGACTACGCGGCGGCGCTGAAGGATTTCGAGCGTGCGCTGGTGCTCTCTCCGCGCTCCGCCCTGGTCTACGTCAACCGCGCCTCCGCGCGCGGCGGGGCGGGGGATCTGGACGGCGCGATCGAGGACTGCACGCGCGCGATCGAGATCGATCCGCGGCGCGCCGAGGCGTTCCTGGTGCGCGGATCGGCCCGGCTCATGAAGGGGGACTTGGACGGCGGGATCGCCGATTGCACGCGCGTGCTGGAGATCAACGCGCGGATCGCAAAGGCGCATGAGATCCGGGGGGGCGCCCGCCTCCAGCGGGGACAGTACGACCTCGCGATCGACGATTTCACCCGTGCCCTGAATCTGGGTGGTCCGAACGCGCTGATCCTGTTCAACCGCGCCCGGGCGCGGGATTGTGCGAAGGATGTCGAGGGCGCGATCGCGGATTATGCCTGGGCCCTCGCGATCGCTCCGCCCAACTGGCCTTTCCGGGCGCCCGCGGAAGAGCAACTGCGGCGGCTCAGGGGGAAACGGTGACGTCCCGTTTTCTTTTCCCCCCGCGCCCCGCGTTTGCTATTCTCCACCGCAATCCATAAGGAGAAACCGATGCGCTTCTTCCTCCTCGCCCTCGTGCCGCTGCTCGGCTTCGCGCCCGCCTCTATCCCCCAGGACTCGGACGACGTCCTCAGCGAGTACGAGCTCACGATCAAGGCCGATCTCTGGAAGGGATTCAAGGAGGGCTCCTGGGTCCACCGGAAGCTCCACAAGAAGGACTCGGGCGGCGAGCGGTCCGCCGAGTACAAGATCACCCTCGACCGCATCGCCGAGAACGGCTACTGCTTCAAGGTCGAGACGATGAAGGAGGGGAAGGTCGCCTCCACGCGTCTCCTCGTGAAGCAGGTGTACGGCGATCCGTCCGCCGTCTACGAGACGGACAAGAAGGAGGATGTCAAGATCGGCGACAAGACGTTCACCTGCTTCGTCCAGGAGTACAAGACCGAAGGCGACAACGCGACGCTCCAGCGGACCCTCGAATGCAAGGACGCCCCCGGCGTCGTCGTCCGCACGACGTACGAGGCCACCTACGAGGGCAAGAAGATCTCCATGAAACAGGAACTCGTCGCCCTCGACGTGGAGCACGCGATCGGCGAGGCGAAGGTGAAGTGCTGGAAGATCGAGAAGACCACGGACATGCCCAAGGCGAAGATCACCGCCCTCTTCAGCAAGGACGTCCCCGGCGGCGTCGTCAAGCGCGAGTCCTCCAACGAGTGGGGCGAGTACAAGATGACGTCCGAGGACGAGGCGGTCGCCTTCGAGGTGAAGAAATAAACCGCCGCCGACTCGGGAAGAACGGACCGGAGGTCTCGGAGGTCGGCTTCGGCACGTGGGGCATCGGCCGCAGCATGTGGGTCGGCGCCCGCGACGAGGAGTCCGCCCGCGCCCTCCATCGGGCGATCGATCTCGGGATCGATTTCGTCGATACCGCGCTTGCGTACGGCGACGGCCACAGCGAGCGGCTGGTGGGGCGCGGGATCCTCTCGCGCAAGTGCGGCGTCCGCGTCGCGACGAAGGTGCCGCCGCTGAACCAGGAGTGGCCCGCGCGCCGCGGCGTCCCCGTCGAGGACGTCTTCCCCGCAAACCACATCGTCGCCTGCGCCGAGCGGAGCCTGCGCAACCTCGGCTTCTCCTCGATCGATCTTCTCCAGCTTCACGTCTGGCAGGACGACTGGACCGACCGCGGCGACTGGCGGGATGCGGTGGAGCGGCTCAAGCGCGAGGGGAAGATCCGGCTCTTCGGGATCTCGATCAATGACCACGAGCCGGAGAACGCGCTGCGGATCGTCGCGACCGGCATCGTCGACACGGTGCAGGTGATCTACAACATCTTCGACCAGAGCCCCGAGGACCGGCTCTTCCCGGAGTGCCTGAAGCGCGGCGTGGGCGTGATCGCCCGCGTGCCGCTCGACGAGGGCGGGCTCACCGGCCGCGTGACCCCGGAGGCGACCTTCCCGCGCGGCGACTTCCGGAACGAATATTTCGCGGGCGACCGGAAGCGCGAAGTCTTCGAGCGCGTGACGAAGATCGCGGCCGACCTCGATGTCCCGCTGGAGAGAATGCCGCAGATCGCGCTGCGATTCGTGCTGAGCCACCCCGCCGTTTCGACGGTCATCCCCGGGATGCGGTGCGTGGCGAACGTGGAGGCGAACGTCGCGGTCGGGGACGGACGCGGGCTGCCGGCGGAGGCGGTCGCGAAACTCCGCGCCCACCGGTGGGCAAGGAACTTCTATTCCTGACCGGGGTCGGGGCACCCATACGCCGGCCGCGAGGATACCGTCGCCGCCCGGACGAAAACGACCCTCCGGCGGTGTCCAATGGTGGGAGGACCGCGATGATCGTGACGCTCGCCCTGGCGCTCTGTCTCCAGGAGGCGCCGTCGAAGGAAGGGCTGACCCTGACCCTCCGCGCCGTGCAGGATCGAGGCGCGAATGGGGTTCCGTCAGCGTGCGGTGACGCACCGTAATCGGTGCCGCGTCACCGGTGCCCGGTCATGGGCGACTGTGTGAATGCGGCTTCGAACCGCGCCGCGCTTCCAGGTCGACCGGTGTGTTTTCGCCCCCCCGGCCGGCGGCGGCGCCGACGTTCAAGGCCGGGACGTGGCGGGATCGTTGGAGTGCCCGTTCCCTTCGGCTTCTTCCGAGCTCACGCTGACGCGCACCGTGACTCCCGTCTCCCGGTCGTACACGAAGATGTCGCTCTTCCCGTTTCCATCGCCGGCGACGAGATTCGTCGCGGTCGACTCGAACGCGACGTAGCGTCCGTCCGGAGAGAGGGAGGCGAAGATGGAGTCGCCGCCCGCGGACTCGGCCCCTCCTTGCCCCAGGCTGATCCGGACGGTCTCGCCGGTCTGTCGATCGTGGACGAACACATCGGCGTACCCGTTCGTGTCGCCGGCGACGAGATTCGTCGCGGTCGAATCGAACGCCACGTAGCGTCCGTCGGCGGATATGGAGGGACCGTACGACGGGCCTCCGGCGGCCTCGGCTCCCGCGCTGCTGACGCTGACGCGCGTCGTGGCCCCGGTCTGACGGTCGTGCACGAAGACGTCGGCGTCGGCGTTCGTGTCGCCGGCGACCAGGTTCGACGCCCACGAGTGGAAGGCCACGTACCGCCCGTCGGACGAGAGGACCGGCTCGTAAGAATCCCCGCCGACGGCCTGGCCGCCTGCGCCGTCGAGGCTGACACGCTCGGTGGTGCCGGTCTGCAGATCCCGGACGAAGATGTCGGCAAGACCGTTGGAGTCGCCGGGCACCAGGTCCGGCGCGTACGAGGTGAAGGCGACGTACCGCCCGTCCGTCGAAATGGAGGCGGAACTGCTGTCGAACAGGGCCTGCCCCCCGCCGCTGTCCACGCTGACCCGGACGGTCTGGCCCGTCTGTCGGTCATGGAGGAACACGTCGAGTTCGCCGTTCGTGTCGCCGGCGACCAGATTCGGCGCCCACGAGTGAAAGGCCACGTACCTTCCGTCGGGCGTAATCGCGGGGAAGACCGAAGAACCGTTCCCCTCGGCGCCGGAGCTGTCGACACTGACCCGCGTGGTGGCTCCCGCCTCGACGTCATGAACGAAGACGTCGACTACGCCGTTCGTATCCCCGGGGACCAGGTTCGTCGCGGAGGAATGGAAGGCCACAAACCGGCCGTCGGGAGTGACCGCGGGCGAAAGGGACATTCCGCCGACGGCCTCCGCGCCGTCGCTGGAGCGGTTGATCCGGAGTGTGGGGCCTCCGTTCACTCCGCGGAGGAAGATGTCCCTTTCTCCGTTCGTATCGCCCGCCACCAGATTCGTGGCCGCGGACTGGAAGGCGACGCAGGGGAGCGGGAGCGAACCGGATGGCCCGGCGGGAGAATCGGACCCGCCGCCCCCCCCGCACGCGCCCACGCCGATCGCAACCGCAGCCGCCAGCACGCATGTCTTCATGGTCGTTCTCCTCCACCGTCCGGAGACCCGACGCGGGCAGTTCGTTTGGCCCAAAATGCTGGTTGGATGGGACTCCGACCGCAGCCGAATTCGCCGCCAGAACGCCGCATCGCCATCCGGAGCCCCGAGCCCGTTCGAACGCACTCCGTGCGCGTTCGTGGAGGGGACTGCCGGGGGGCCGGGTGCCGCGCGCGCTCCTCTCTCGGTGGCTCCATGGCGGCCCGCCTTCATGGCTCCGAGGCCCCAGCTCTGACGAATAGGGATTCTTCGCACATCGGCCATCTCCGCGTGGCGGGGCGAGCGTAGGCGTTTCCGCCCGGTTCCTGAAGTCCGGCTGAGCGTCCTGCCGATTCCGTTCTTCGCACGCAGGTATTTCTTGC
>JACPRC010000110.1 GCA_016190175.1 Planctomycetota bacterium | reverse complement strand
GATGTCGCCGCTCTTGCCGCCGGGGCTGTCCAGCGGAATCGGCCGGGAGGGCCGATGAAGCTGCCCGGAGGGTGACTTATTCATCCGGGCGGCGGAGCCCGGATGAATAAGTCAGGCTAGGAGGCTGTCATGATCGCGTCCCTGTTCTTGGCTTGCGCGCTTGCCCCTCAGGAAGACTGGCCGGGCGATTCCTCCCGCATCGGAAAGGACGCCGAGCCCTTTCGCGCGGTGGCTTCTCTCACGGAGGAGATATCCCTCCTCAACCTGATCAACGGTCTCTGCCTGACCCGCGCCCAGATGGAACGACTCGCCGCGCTCGCGCGCCGCGCCGGGGAGGTCCGCGACGCCGAGATGAAACGGCGCGCCGAGACGGCGCGGGAACTCGCCGCGGCACTTGCCGAACTCCGGAAATCGTTGATCGAGCGCGACGGCGCCATCCCGCCCTGAAGCGAGGAACGGGTTGCCGCGTTGGAGACGCGGATGAACGACCTGACCCTGAAGGCGATCGAGCGTCTGTCGCAACTGGATCGGGAACTCCGCGACCTCTTGACGCCGGCCCAGCTCGAAGTCGTGCGTACGTTCAGTCCCTGCGTGATCCCGCCGCGGGAGCTCAAGGATCCCGTCCGCGTGGGCCAGGCCGCCGGGGAATTGGACGACGTCCTTCAGGAGATGGACCACGTGCGCCGGCTTCCGCGCGAGGCCGCGGCGCGCCTCTTCTCCTCCCTCGCCCTCGACAGGCTCGACGACTGGTCGGCGATGACGCGGAGCGCGCCGGCCGACGCCCGGCGGCGGGAGGTCGAGCGGCTGCGCGAAATCCTCGAGCGAGCGCACTCGCTCGATTCCACCGCCTATGGTCTCCGTCGCGAGGACCTCGCGCGCGAGCTGACCCGCGGGAGGCTGGAGTTCGCGGCGAAGGAACTCGCCGTCACCGAACGCTACGACGACATCTTCGGAGCCCTGCCTCGGACGGCGAGGTTCCTGCTCAACCCGAGAGCGGCCGCGCTCCTCGATGAGAAACTCCGCAGCGCTCCGACGTCGCCGGCCCGCGCCTCCGACGAGCGGGCGCCGATCTGCCGGGACTCCTCGTGCGCGCAGGACCCGTGGCCGACGGAGGAGTCGACGCGCTGCCGCTGCGGCGCGCCGACGACGGCGTACGTGGCGCGCCTCCTCGGCCTCGATGCGGAGCGGCGGAAGATCGCGGCCCGCATCCTGTCCGAAAGCGCGAACGACGCCTGGCGCGAGCTCGCCCGCCCGCGCTCCGACGGCCGCAACGTCGTCCATGAGATGTACTCCGGGACGCCGCCCGCCGACGAAGTCCTGGCGCTGCGCGCGCCGGGAACGGAAGAGACGTACGCCGAAATCCTCGACCGCATCGCGCGAATCCGCGACGAACGGCTGGAGCGGTGGCTGACGCCGCAGCAACGCGAGGTCTGGCTCGCGAACGCGCCCGGCGTCCTGGAGGTGGAGGAATGACTTGAAAAGAGCGTCGCAACGGCGCGGTCGGCGAACCCGGTCTCGGCGGCCGGTTCGCCCCGCTGTCGAGAGGCCTCAGTCCCTCGGTCGGAAAAGACGCATGTACCCCTCATCGCGCGTGATCCTCCTCGCCCTCGTACTCTCCTCGTGCGGCTCGGGCGACACGTCGAGCACGGGGTCCGTTCCGCTCAAGACGCTCGCCGAGCGGCGCGGCATCCGCTTCGGTTCCCTGTATCAGTACGACATCCGCACCAGCGCGTACGATCAGCTCTTCGAGACGGAGATGGGCGTGATGGCCCTCGGGGTGTTCTGGGTCAACGGCGTCCACGGCGATTCACGTTACGTGTTCCAATTCGCCGAGCTGGACGCCCAGGTGGACTGGGGCCGCGCGCGCGGCATGGTTCTGCCCGCTCAGACCTTGGTCTGGTTCGAAGATATCCCCGAATGGGTGAAGAGCGCGGATGCGGCCGCCGTCGAGACCGTCATGTACGAGCACATCGATACGGTGGTCGGCCGTTACAAGGGCCGAGTCGATGCCTGGAACGTCGTGAACGAGGCCGTCGGCGACGACGGCACGCTCCGTATGGGCCACAAGTGGGTCGACGCCATGGGGAACGACTACATCCGCAAGGCCTTCGTTCGGGCGAAGGCAGCCGACCCGGGCGCCGTGCTGTACTACAACGACTACGACATGGAGAACAACCAGCCGAAGTATGAGGGAGTCAAGAGCCTGCTCATCGGTCTGAAGGACGCCGGCGTCCCCGTGGACGGCCTCGGCTGGCAGCTCCACGTCAAGCCGTCCAGCTTCGTCGCCGGCACGCTGCTCGCGCGCATGAACGAGATCGCGGACCTCGGATTCGACAACTACATCACCGAATTGGATGTGGAACTCCCGCCCGCCGCGGTCGAGGCCGACTACCGGCAGCAGAAGGAGACGTACAAGACGATCATCCAGACCTTTCTGACCGCACGCCGCCACAAGAGCATCGTGGTCTGGGGTCTGCGCGACGGCGACCCGTACTGGCTCACGAACGGCCATCCGCTGCTCTTCGACGAAAACCTCGGAAGAAAACCCGCGTACTTCGGCGTCCAGGAAGCGCTCGAGTAGGGAGCGCCGGCCGGGCGATTCGGCGCGGCCCGCGTTTTCCTGAAACCCCGGCGCGGCTCGGGGTACTACCCCTCCGAGGAAGGAGGACGGTCGGGGGAACATCGGATGGGCGAGAACTTGATGGGAGTGAGCCATGAGTACGTGGAAGCGGCAGGCGTTGTGGGCCGTGGGGCTGGGGGCCGTGCTCGCTGCAGCGGCCTGTGGCGGTGGAGGAGAGGGCGGGGGCGGCGGGTCCTCCGCCCCCGCGTGGGTCAAGGATCCCCGGCGCGCCGTCTTCGAAGGCGTTCAGGACACAAGGGCGTTCGATCAGCTCATCGGGGACCCGGCCGTGCTCTTCGAGGACGGCGGGTACAAGATGTACTACGGCGCGGTCCGGATCTTCGGAACGCCGACTCCGCGAATCTCCGTCGGACTGGCCACGTCGCCGGACGGAATCAGTTGGGCGCGGAGGTCGCAGCCGGTGCTCTCGCCGGGGAACTTCGGGGAGTTCGACGGCCTCTTCGCGGAAGCGCCCGCCGTCATCCGCCGCGACGACGGGACGTACCTCATGTTCTATTCCGGCAACAACGGGATCTCGTACAGGATCGGGCTGGCGACCTCGCCGGACGGCGTCATGTGGACGAAACGGGGGGTCGTCGTGGACGTCGGGGCCGGCTTCGGCGCGTGGGACAGCAAGTCGGTCAGCGACGCCTCGGTCGTACGGGTCGGGAGCCGCTATCACCTCTACTACTCGGGGTTTTCGTTCGACACGAACCAGGCCTTGGGCGTAGGGCTGGCGACCTCGGACGACGGCGTCGCGTGGACGAAGGTCTCGGTGAACGCTCCGATCTTCGGCCCGGCCGGCTCGACCGACGAGCTCTTGCGCGGGCCGGCGGGGGATGAGGGGTCGCTGCAGCCCTTCGCCCGCTGGACGGGAAGTCAAATGGAGCTGTACTACACGTGGCGGAACCGCGCGACGGGACGGCCTCCGGTCCACATCGCACTTGCGGTCTCGTCCGACGGCATCTCGATCTGGGAGCGCCGGGGGATCGTCCTGCGGGCAGGACCGGACACATACGACGACGTCGGCGTGATGGCTCCGGCCGTCGTCGAGGTCGGGGGCGAATTGACCCTGTGGTACATGGCGGCATCGACGGTCCGGCAGCAGAACATCTCGAGAGCCCGGAGGCTCCCGTGAGGCGCGTAGACATGGCAAGGTGTCTGGCTGCGGCGATCGCGGCCTTGGGCGCCCTCATCCAGGGCTCCTGCCTGCCGGCGGATCCCCCTCCGCGGCGCGTGTTTGAAGAGGGGGAGCATCGCCTCGATCCCGGCGAGTATCCGGGCGGCATCCTGGTGACGGGGAGCGCCCGCGTCACCTTCGCTGCGGGGAACTACACCTTCTCCGGCGTGCCGGACGGGGACGCCGACATCGTGGTCGAAGGTCGCGCGGAGGTCCGTTTCGAGACCGGAGCGTCGATCCTTCTGGATGATTCGACCTCGGGGCTATGCCTGGAAGCCCGGGGCGGGGAAGTCGAGGGGCCCACGATCCTGGTGGGCGGCGCGCAGGAGGGGCCGGCGGTCGAGGTGCAAGGGAAGATCCGCCTCGTCGGCGCCTGCCGGCTCTCGGTCGAAAACGTCACGTGGGTCCGCAGCCCGCACCGGACCGCGGCGAGCGGAGGGGATACCGTCCTGGAAGGCGGGACGCTGACCATGACCGACTGCGTCGTCACGCCCGGCAGAGACGGGCGGGTCGGCCACGACATCACGGCGACCGGGACCGAAGTCTCCATGGCGCGGTGCAGGTACGAGCAGGGATCGATCTTTCTCAACGACTCCGGCCTTGTCATGGAGGCCGATTCGCATATCGGAATCGGGCTCTACCTGAAGGGCAGGGCGTGGGCCGACGTCATCGATTCGCGCGTGAGCGTGATGGTGCCGAATCTTCCTGCCGGCGATTGGGGCCGGTTCGAGCGCGGAGGCGAGTTCGACGAGGCGGAGAACGCCATTCGCTACGACTCGCACGGTTACAACCTGGCGCCGTCGGTGCCCCCGACCGCCAGGGACCGGATGGATCCCGATCGGTTCGGGTACTACCTGCGCAACGCCCTGGTCGAGGCATGGGTCTTCCGGCTGAACGCGACGGACCCGGCGCGGCGCCTCACGGTGCGGCTCTCCGGGTTCCGCGGACGGAGCGACGGCTTTGCGCTGGATCTGATGCTGCGCGACGTCGGCGGCCCGGACGACATGGTCGATCTGGGTACGCTGGCGGCCGGCGACATCGTCCGGATCTCGCCCGAGAACGACTATTCCTTGGCGATGCTCGGCGATCGGGCCGGGATCGACCTGACGGTGGAAGATTCGTATCTGTTCGGCTGGAACCTCTACCTGAGCGGCGCCAGCCGCGTCCGGGCCGCCTGCGACCGGAGCGGAATGTTCGGGGAGACCGAGGCGTTCGACGAGTCGCGTCTGATCATGCACCACTCGAACATCGACGCCGCGTATCTCTCGGTGGAGAACTCCGCGGCCGTCACGGTGGAGGACTGCACGCTCTCGGACGAGATCCTCGACCTGCGCTGCATCGGCGATGAGGGCAAGGCGCCCCCAAGCCTGGAGATGGTTCGGACGGAGTTTCGCAGACCGTCCCCGGACGTGGGCCGCACCGTGGTGGCGTCACGCGGCGTCGTCACCATCGAGGACTGCCGGCCGGGACCGGCGGTCGTCAGGGCGCGCAACGGATCGCGGGTCGAATTGCGGAGGAGCGGCTCGCCCGAGGTGGACGCCGACGAGAGCTCGACGGTGATCGTGGACGGCGTCGTGAGGATCCCCCGATGAGGCGGAGCCCTTTCCTCGGGAAGCGCGTCGGGGAGGTTGCACGATGAAAAGAAGATCTGCGAAGGCGGCACCGAGCAACCCGCACGGCGAGAAATGATCGGCGCCGTCAACTTCGTGCGGTCGGCTGTCGCGCTCCTCGCGGGTTTCCTGTGGGCGATGATCGCGATCTTCAATGGAACGGTGGCGTGGCGGGAGTTCGTGCGGAAGGAAAAGGGCGTGCGCTCGATGGTCCCGCTGGTCGGCGGTTTCGTCGCCTACGCGGCGGTCCGCATGTGGCCCTGGGAGGGCGATTGCAAATGGGCGTATTTCCTGTCGGCGCTGCTCCTGGATTTCGGGTGCCTCCCGTACTTGGCGCTCGCTCTGCTCGTGATGTGCCGGAATCGCCGGCGATGATCGGGTCGCCCGGGCAGGGGCGGGGAAAAGCGGAGAAGAACATCAGGATAGATCGCCCCCTACGCCGATCGGCGCGAAGCCGGACGATTCGGCGCGGCCCGCGTTTTTCGGAAACCCCGGCGCGGCTCGGGGTACTATCCTCCGAAGGAAAGGAGGGCGTCATGGTCCACGCGATCACCGCGATCCTGCTCGCCTGCGCGCAGGACACCGAAACGCTGCCGTGCGACACGACGGAGGGTTGGTCGCTCGCCGACCTCGGCACGGGGGTGCCGAAGGACGCGACCCTTTCCGCGCAGGGCGGCGCGGTCGCGGTCCGCTACGAGCGCGGCACGTTGACGCCCCTCGCCTGCGGGGCGCTCCTCACGGAACTGCGCGAACTGCGCCTGACGCTCCTCTCGGAGTCGGATGCCGTCTTCGCCGCGGGCTTCTCCGACCGCGACGGGGCCGCCTTCCACCACGCCTTCGAGCTCGCGGCCCGCAAGCGCACGACCGTCGTCCTGCGAGTCGCCGATTTCAAACTCAACGACGACTCCGCCGTGAAGAAGGACGCGATCGATCCCGCGCGGCTTGGCTGGGGATTCCTCCTCCTCGACGCGGGGGGCCTGACGGGCGCCCGGGGCCGCAACACGCTGTCCGTCGACGAGGTGACGATCGTCCGCGAGCCGCTCCCCGCTCGGAAGGGCGACCTCGTCGTGGACCGCGAGATGGAGATCTCGGCGAGCGAGCGGCGCGAGGGAAACGTCGCCGTCCTCCGGGGAGGACGTCTGAGGATCGCCGCGCCTCGCTTCGTCCTGTGCGGCGACCTGGCCGTCGACGGCGGCTCGGTGGAGGTCGCGGGCGGCGCGTGGGTCGTGCCGCAGCGGTACAACCACGAACGCGAGGTCCGCATCGGGAAGGACGGAAGAGTCTCCCTCCGCGGCGCGCTCGTCGTCACGGGGCCGCCGCTCTCGATGGAGGTCGCCGGCGGCGCGGCGTACGAGGCGGAGGAGTGCGAGTTCGCCGGGCTCATGTCGGCGGCGCTGGCCGACGGCGCGCGCGTCCGCGTGAAGCGCGTCAAGTCCGCGGGCGAGTACGTGATCTCGCCCGGCGCGGAAGTGACGGTCGAAGAGAGCCACTTCGCGATCCTCTGGCACATGCTCGGGCCCAAGGCGAAAGGCGCGATCCGCTTCCCGCGGGGCGAGAAAGTGGAAGACTGGTCGTCCGGCTGGGGCATGAACGTGCGCGTCCGGAACTCGACCGGCATCCTCTTCTGCCTCGTCTCGACGCCGGGCTCGGACGCGGTCGTCGAGGATTCCGAGGTCTACGCGACGGGCATCCAGTTGTTCGGCGATGCGAGCGTGTCCGTGAAGGACCTGCACAACGGCCGCCCGCTGAAGGACTACAAGATCGACGTGCCCGACCGGTCGCTCCGTTTCCTGCGCTCGACCGTCAAGTCGTGGACCTTCTACCCCTGCGAGAAGACGGCGCTGCGCGTCGAGAAGTGCACGTTCGGCGAGGTCATGGCCTTCGCGGAGGCGCGCGTCGACGGGGTCGACTCGACTTGCGACGGAAGCGGCGGCTACGTGATGTCGGAGGGTACGACGATCATACGGCTCAAGGGCTGCAGGATCGACTGTCTCGTGCTCGCGAAGGACTCGGGAACGATCGTCCTGGAAGACTGCGAGGTGACGGGCGACGTGCGCGCGGTGGGCAAGGGGACGGTGCGGCTCGTGCGCTGCCGCGTCCGCGGCCGCATCGAAAAGGACCCGGGCGCGACGCTGACGCAGGAGTGACCCATCAGTCCCGCGCGTCCACCCGGAACCGGACGAGGCCCGCCTCCATCGGGATGCGCGCGTCGGTCCGATAGCCCTTGTCGCCCGGGCGCGTGCGCCCTATCATCGAGCGGGTGACCGATCCTCTCGATCCCGACTCCATCCGCGAACGCCTCCGGCCGCTCTTCGACCGGCCGGGGATGCGGCTCGTCGTGCTCTTCGGCTCGCGCGCCAAGGGCACCGCGCGCCCCTCGAGCGACGTGGACCTGGGGTTCATCAGCAACGAGGATTGGCTCGATCTGACGAACGAGTGCGTGCGGCTCTTGCGGACCGACCGCGTCGACGTCGTGGATCTCGCGAGGGCCTCGCCGCTCCTGGCGATGGCGGTGACGCGCTACGGGCGGCCGCTTCACGAAGGCGAGCCCGCCGCGTGGGCCTCGTTCTCCTCCCTTTCGCTCCGGCGCTACTGCGACACCGCGAAGCTGCGGCGGCTCCGCGAGAAGGGGATTCGCGACTACATCCGATCGAAAGGACTGTGATGTCTCCCATCGACCGCGACGTCGTCCGCCGGAAGGTCGAGAGGATCCGGGCGAATCTGCGGCACCTCGAACCCTTCCAATCCCTGACGATCAAGGAGTACCTCGCCGACGACGTCCGCCGCGCCGCCGTGGAACGCTTCCTTCAGGTGACCGTCGAGGCCGCCGTGGACATCAATTCGCATCTCCTCGTCGAGACCGGCCTGCCGGCGCCGGACGACCAGCACTCCAGCTTCATCTCCGCCGGACAGCACGGGATCATCGACGCGGACCTGGCGCACCAGATGGCGCCATCGACGGGGTTGCGGAACCGGCTCGTGCACGAGTACGACAAGATCGACGACGCCAAAGTTCTCGCATCGGTAGGAACTGCGCTGGACCTGTTCCCGCGCTACATCGCCGCGGTCGAGCGGTTCCTCGCGGCGAACGCGTGATTCCGGGGTCGGGCCGAGGCGCTCCGGGGTGCGCGCGGAGCGTTCCCGGATCGGACCGGACGGTCCCCGGGCGGGAACGCGGCGTTCCGCAGTCGGTGCGGGCGCTTCCCGAGTCGGGACGGCGGGTTCCGGAGTCGGAACCGGCGGTTCCGGACCCGGAGCGGGCCGTTCCGGAGCGGGAATCACTTGCTCCGAATCCGGCACGCTGCTACAGTCGCGCGCGTTCATCCGTCGTGAGACGAAGGAGGAAAGATGGCGCGCAATCGGAAGGAGTCCATCGGGATCGGCAACCGACTCCCGGCGAATCTCCTCGCGGAGCAGGCCAAGTACACGCTCGCCCTCGCCCGGGAGGACCTGGCCAGGCTCCAGCGCTACGGCGTGACGCGTGAGACGATCACGCGCGGCGAGGAGTTGAAGGAGCGCATCGAGGCGCTGCTCGAGGACCGCAGCGTCGCGGATCAGGAGTCGAAGGACGCTACGGGAGGGCAGAACGCGGCGTCGGCGGTCGCCAAGTCGTGGCTGCGCCGCGCGATCCTGATCGGCCAGATGGCGTTCGACGACGACCCGAAGAAGGTCGAGGCGTTCGTCAAGGGGCCGAAGATCGGCTTGTCCGTTTCGAAGCTGGCCGGCAAGATGAAGGCGGTCCTGGCGCTGCTCAAGCCGGGCGCCGCGAAGGTCTCGAAGTTCGGCGGCGACGCGGCGTTCGTCAAGCAGGGCAAGGAGCTGCTCGCCGCCCTCGAGGAGGCCGACGCCGCGCAGGAGACGGGACGCACGAAGCTGCCGAAGGCGACGGAGGACTTCTACGTCGCCAAGGCGGAGCTCTACTTCGTCCTGAAGCAGATCAACCGCGCGGGCTACGCCGTGTACGTGGACGACCGCGTCAGCGCGGGCCGGTACAACCTCGCCATCCTCCATCGCCGCGCGCCGGCGAGGGCGGAGGCGAGGCCCGAACCGCAGAAGGCGGAAGTCTCGGTCAACTAGGTGCCGCTCAAGATCACGCGCGAAGGGCCGGTCGTGCGCGTCGCGCTCGACCGGCCCGAAGTCCGCAACGCCTTCGACGCCGATCTCATTCGCGAGCTCCGCGAGGCGTTCGAGTCGCTCGGCGCGGACGATTCGGTCCGCGCCGTCGCGCTGAGCGGCGAGGGGAAGGTCTTCTGCGCCGGCGCCGACGCGGAGTGGATGCGCGCGTCGCTCGACCTCGCGCCGGAGGAGAACCGCGAGGACGCGCGGCGGATGGCCGCGATGTTCCGAGCGGTCGACGAGTGCCCGAAGATCGTCGTCGGTCTCGTCCACGGCGCGGCGATGGGGGGCGGCGCGGGGCTCGTCGCGTGCTGCGACGTCGTCATCGCCGAGGAGGACGCGAAGTTCGCCTTCTCGGAGGTCAAGCTTGGCATCGTCTCCGCGGTCATCTCGAGCTTCGTGCTCCCGAAGATCGGCGTCTCGCAGGCGCGGTTCCTCCTCCTCACCGGCTCGACGTTCGACGCCGCGGTGGCGCGCGAGATCGGCCTCGTGCACGCGGTGGTGCCGGCCGGCGGGCGCGAGCCTTCGTTCGGCGAGGTCCGCGATCTTCTCCTGCGCCCGGGCCCGCGCGCCGTGGCGGAGGCGAAGGCGCTCCTGCGCGCCGTGAGCCGCATGGGCCGCGACGAGGCGATCGATCGCTGCGTGGAGACGATCGCGCGGGTGCGGACATCGCCGGAAGGGCAGGAGGGGCTGCGGGCGTTCCTGGAGAAGAGGCCGCCGGGGTGGGTCAGCGGCGCGCCTTGAGCTTGCGGATCTCCTCCAGCATGTGGCACAGGATCTTGTGGTTGGCCTGCCACCGGCGCTCGGATTCGGCCATGAAGCGCCGGACCAGATGCACGTGATCCTCGATCCGCTCCAGCACTTGCCGCATCCACCCGTTCTCGGGCTCGCCGTTGCCCATGTTTTCACTATACCCGCAGCGGTCGCCGCGGCCTCCCTTTTCGTTGTCTTCCCGGCCCCCCCCGAGATACTACACCCCGCTTGATAGGGGACCCGCCATGACCAGACGCGTCGCCGTCGTCGGGATCGGATCCACGCCCGCCCGCACCGTCACTCCCGAACTTTCCTACCGCGAGCTGACGTACGACGCCGCCGTGCGCGCCTACTGCGACGCGGGCGTCGAGCCGCGGGACGTGCAGAGCTTCGTCTGCTGCGAGGAGGACCTCAACGAGGGGATCTCGATCAGCGACGAGTACACGCCGGACCAGCTCGGCGCCGTCCTCAAGCCCGTCCACACCGTCGGCGGCGACGGCCTCCACGGGATCGCCGACGCGGTGATGGAGATCATGACCGGGCTCGTGGACCTCGTGGTCGTCGAGTCGCACTCGAAGGCGTCGAACATCCTCACGCCGCATCACATCGTGAGCTACGCGATGGATCCGGTGTGGAACCGCCCGTTCAAGGCCAACCCGCATTTCGTCGCGGGGCTGGAGATGAACCGGTTCCTGCACGAGACGGGCACGACTGCCGCGCAGTGCGCGCAGGTCGTCGTGAAGAACAAGCGCAACGCGCTTCGCAACCCGGCGGGCGCGCACGCGGCGGACTTGACGCTCGAGGACGTCGAGCGGTCGCTGCCGGTCTCCGAGCCGCTGCGCGAGCTCGAGGTCGCGCCGGCGAGCGACGCGGCGTACGTCGTCGTGCTGGCGAGCGAGGAGCGCGCGAAGTCGCTGAAGGGGCGCCCCGTCTGGGTGAAGGGCGTCGGCTGGTGCAGCGACACGCCGACGCTGGAGTCGCGCGACTGGGCTCGGGCCGAGTACGCGGAAGGGGCGGCCGAGCGGGCGTACCGGATGGCGGGGATCCGCAACCCCTCGGAGGAGATGGACGTCTTCGAGGTGGACGACACGTACGCCTACAAGGAGCTGCAGCACCTCGAGGCGCTCAAGGTCTTCGGACGCGGCGAGGCGGGGCGCGCCACGGAGCGCGGGATCACGAGCGCGACGGGCGACGTGCCCGTCAACGTCTCGGGCGGCGCGCTCGGCGCGGGCCACCAGCTCGACGCGACCGGGCTCTTCCGCGTCGTGGAGCTGGTCCTCCAGCTCCGCGGCCAGGCGGGGGAGCGGCAGGTGCGCGGCGCGCGCACGGGGCTCGCGATGTCGTGGCGGGGCGTCCCGACCACGTCGGGAGCGATCGTCATCCTCGGGTGCGAGTAAGGGGGGCGCCATGCGCAAAGTCGCCGTCATCGGCGCGGGACTGACGAAGTTCGTGCGCCGCGCGAAGGAGACCGCGAAGGAGCTGTGCTGGGCCGCGTCGAAGGCGGCGCTGGACAGCGCGGGGCTCACGCTCAAGGACATTGACTGCGTCGTGCACGGGACGGCGCCGGACGCCTTCGACGGCGTCCACATGAAGGCGGAGTACCTGTCCGACGGGAGCGGCGCGTGGAAGAAGCCGTATTTCCGCAACTACGTCGGGGGCGGCACCGGCGTGTATGCGCCGATCCACGGCTGGTACCACGTGGCGAGCGGCATGTTCGACACCTGCCTCGTCGTCTGCGAGGAGAAGATGTCGAGCTGCCAGCCGCACCCGCAGGGCGCGTTCCTGACGATCTTCGACCACACGACGGAGCGGCCGCTCGGGCCGAACCTCCTGTGGATCTTCGCGCTCGAGATGAACCGCTACATGGCGAAGCACGGGCTGACGCTCGAGGAGATCGCGCAGGTCAGCGTGAAGAACAAGCGCAACGCGAAGGACCATCCGTCTGCGCAGCTCGGCGCCGATCTCACGGTCGACGACGTGCTGAAGAGCGAAGTCCTCGCCTGGCCGGTGCACCGCCTCATGGTCTCGCCGACGTCGGACGGCGCGGGCGCGGTGATCCTCGCGAGCGAGCAGGTGGCGAAGCGCCTGACGGACAAGCCCGTCTGGATCGAGGGCGTGGGATGGTGCCTCGATTCGGCCTACTGGACGAACCGCGACCTCTATTATCCGAAGTACGTCGAGTACGCGGCGCGGATGGCCTATCAGATGGCGGGGATCAAGGACCCGCGGCGCGAGATCCACGTCGCGGAGCCGTACGATCCGTTCGCGTACAAGGAGCTGCATCACCTCGAGGGGCTGCTGCTGGCGGACAAGGGGCAGGCGCCGAAGCTGATGTCGGAGGGCTTCTTCGACCGCGAGAACGGGCAGATCCCGTCGTGTCCGAGCGGCGGGCTCCTCGGCGTGGGCAACCCGATCGCGGCGGCGGGGCTCATGAAGATCTGCGAGCTCTTCTGGCAGCTTCGCGGCGAGGCGGGGAAGCGCCAGGTGAAGAACAACCCGCGCAAGGGCGTGGCCCAGGCGTGGGGCGATTTGATGCAGGTCGGGACCGTGGTCGTCATGGGAAGGTAGGGGGTCATGAGCGACGATTTCCGCGGGACGCCGCTGGACGCCGAGGATTTCGAGAAGGGGAAGGTCCTCTTCACGCGGGACGAGCCGAAGGCCGAATACGCCTGGGACACGGGCGTGGCGATCGGCCGGTATCTCCAGGAGCTGAAGAACGGCCGGCTCATCGCGCGCAACTGCGTGAAGTGCCGGCGCGTGATGATCCCGCCGCGGATGCACTGCGAGTGGTGCTGGCGGCCGACGGACGACTGGGTTTACGTCCAGGACCGCGGCCTCGTGAACACCTTCTCGCTGTGCTATATCACATGGGACATGCAGCGGCTGAAGACGCCGGAGATCCCCGCCGTCATCGAGATCGAAGGCGCGTCGCCGGGCCACGGGATCATGCACAAGCTCGGCGGCGTCGATCCGAAGAAGGTGAAGGTCGGGATGAAGGTGAAGGCCGTGTGGAAACCCGCCGAGGAACGCGTCGGGTCGATCCTCGACATCCTGCATTGGGCGCCGACGTAGGAGAAAGTCATGCTCGAGAAGAAGACGACGAACCAGGACCTGACTTCGTGGCGCGGGCGGATCCCGCTCTCGAACCTCTACACGGTCGGCATCGCCGGCGAGGAGTTCCTGCGCGCGCTCCGGGACAAGGGGCAGTTCCTCGGCTCGCGCTGCAACGCGTGCGACCAGACGTACGTCCCGATGCGGCAGTTCTGCGAACGCTGCTTCGCGGAGCTGAAGGAGAGCGTGAAGGTCGCGGACCGCGGCGTCGTGGTCTCGTGGACGCGGACGCACGTGGACCTCGACGGCCGGCGCCTCGAGAAGCCGGTGACGATGGCGGCGGTGCGGCTCGACGGCGCGACGACCGTGATCGTCCACCGGTTCTCCGGCACGCCGTCGATCGGCCAGAAGGCGAAGGCGATCTTCGAGCCGAAGGGGAAGCGCAAAGGTTCCATCCTGGACGTCAAGCACTTCGAGCCGGTATAGACCCCACTCCAAAAGCTCCCTGTCAACTTTTGGTGTGGGGTCCTTGCGCACGGGAGGCGGCGATGAGCGGAAAGTACGAGACGCGCGACGGCCGGATGTACATCGGCGGGGAGTTCGTGGAGGCGGACCGCGGGGAGCGGATGGAGTCGCGATGCCCGGCGGACGGCGAGCTCGTCGGGAGCTTCCCGAAGGCCGGAGCGAAGGACGTGGACCGCGCCGTCGCGGCGGCGAAGGCGGCCTTTGAGACGGGGACGTGGAGCCAGAACCACGCCAGCCAGGAGCGCGGGGAGATCCTGCGCCGGATCGCGCAGGGGATCCGGGCCCGCTTCGACGACTTCGCGCGCATCGAGGCCCTCGACTCGGGCAAGACGATCACGGACGTCAACCTCGTGGACGTCCACTGGGCCGCCGACTGCTTCGACTACTTCGCGAACCTCTCGACGCAGGTCTACGGGGACGTCCTGCCGGTGCCGGGCGACGTCCTCGACGTGGCCGTGCGGGAGCCGCTCGGCGTCTGCGGCGCCATCGTCGCGTGGAACTACCCGATCATGTTCGCGGCATGGAAGATCGCGCCGTCGGTCGCCACGGGGAACGCGATGGTCTTCAAGCCGGCGTCGCTGACGTCGCTCTCCGCCCTCGAGCTGGCGAAGGTGATCCACGAGGCCGGGGCGCCGCCGGGGGCGGTCAACATCGTGACGGGCCCCGGCCCGACGATCGGCAAGGCGCTCTGCGAGCACGCGGACGTCGCGAAAATCTCCTTCACCGGCTCCACCGAGGTCGGCAAGGACGTGATGCGGATGTCCTCCTCGACCGTGAAGAAGCTCACGCTGGAGCTGGGGGGGAAGTCGCCGCACATCTTCTTCGGGGACGTCGCGAACTTCGATGCCGCGGTCGGCTCCGCGATCCTGGGGATTTTCTTCAACGCCGGACAGACGTGCATCGCGGGGAGCCGCGTCTTCGTCCACGAGTCGATCTATGACCGCTTCCGGGAGGAACTGCTGCGCCGCATCGCGCTCATCCCCGTGGGGCACTGCCTGGACGACGCCGCGCGGATGGGGTCGATCATCAGCGAGGCGCAGATGAAGACGGTCCTCGGCTACATCGAGAAGGGGAAGACCGAGGGGGCGAGGCTGCTCTGCGGCGGGAAGCGGCTGACCGACGGCGACCTGGCGAAAGGCTGGTTCGTCGCGCCGACGGTGTTCGAGTGCGACCACGACCGCTACACGATCGTCCGCGAGGAGATCTTCGGGCCCGTGCTGTGCCTGCAGCGGTTCTCGGACGAAGACGAGGTCGTCGCGCGGGCGAACGACACGCCGTACGGCCTCGCCGGCGCGGTGTGGACGAACGACATCAAGCGCGCCTTCCGCGTGGCGAAACGGATCAAGGCGGGGCAGGTGTGGATCAATCGCTATCTCATGATCAGCAACTTCGCGCCGCACGGAGGGTACAAGCAGTCGGGGTTCGGCAAGGACCTGAGCCGGTACGCCCTGGACGCCTACACGCAGGTCAAGAACATCTACGTCGAGCTGTGCGGGGACGACGGGTACATCAGCACGTTCGAGTAGGACGCAGATCCCTCTTTGCCGCCAAGGGGGAAGCCGGAAACGGGTGCCCGGCACAGATTTCCACAGAATCGGACGGGGGGGCGCGACACAGATCCTGGTCTCCTGACGAGGCCTTCTGTGTCGCGACCGGCTTCCCGGGTCAGGGGTTTCCGTGGGAAGCCCAAGCACGGCCCAGGCGGGCCGGTGCGCCGTTCGCACTGACAGGAGAAGAAGGAGTGCGAGGAGCCTCCCCGCACCCCTCTTTCTGACCGGTACGATTCAACAAGACCGGTCAGGGCCGCGGGCTCCCGGTGCTTGACCCCCGTGCGCGGCCGGCCTAGAATGCTCGCATCGATCCCGACCGCGCATGGGCCTGTAGCTCAGTTGGGAGAGCGCGTGAATGGCATTCACGAGGTCGAGGGTTCGAACCCCTTCAGGTCCATTTCGACTCCTCGCCTTGCCGGCTTCGCCGGCAAGGACTCGTCGCTCAATGCAAGCACTTCCTCAGACGGTTCGGGCGAGGAGTCGAAATGTGG
>JACPRC010000090.1 GCA_016190175.1 Planctomycetota bacterium | reverse complement strand
TCTTCTCCCCGTCCTTGAGGTCGAGGATGCGGTATCCGACGTTCGATTCCTGGGCAGGAACGGAAAGGAACAACGACAGGAGCAGCAGCATCATCCTTGAAACTCCCGGCGACTCACCTGGGTTTCTCGAAGACGAGAACCTCAGGCCGAAACCCTCGTCGGACGTAACCTCGCCGGCGCCGCGCCGTCTACGCAGGAGATGAGACACATGTCGTGCATCTTCCTCCTCGCCGCCTCATGCGTCCATCCGGCCCCCCCGCCGACGGAGAAGGAGGCACGGCGCCCGACCCTTGCGCTCGTCCGCATCCCTTCGCCTGCGCATGGCCGATTCCCCGCCCACCCGTGGTTCGCCATCGAGAATCGCGGCGCGATGTCCGTGAGATGCCTCGGGCTGAACGGAATCCCCTGGCACGAAGTCCGCCATCGCGAGACGGGTCGGTGGGTCCCGTGCTGGGGCGCCACGGCGATCGAACTGGTGGATCTGCCGTCGGGCTCCCGGATCGAGTTCGCGCTTTTCGGAGGCGGCAGCCCTCGGATCGATGCGACGCAGTTCGACTTGGTGCGCATCACGATCCACGGGGTCGGATGCGGGGACCACGAGATCGCGCTGACCTGCGAGATCCGGTGACCCGCACCGTCGATGTCGTGTAGGATGCCGCCCGTACCTATTCGAGGGCGACATCATGCGCTCGTCCATCCTGGCCCTCCTCCTGGCCGCCGCGCCGCAGGAGGCCCGCAAGAAGCCCGACTTCCTCGTCATCGCCCCCGAGCGGTTCCATGCTGCGCTCGGCGAGTACGTCCGGCACAAGAACGGCCGGATCCGGACGGAGATCGTCTCTCTCGAGGCGGTCCTCAAGTCCACCCGCGGCGCGGACGATCCCGAGCGCGTGAAGCGCTTTCTCTTCTCGCGCTGGAAGGACGGCGCGCGCTACGCGCTCCTCGTCGGCGACGCCGACGTCTTCCCCGTGCGCTACATGGTCCTCGACCGGATCACCGAGCCCGCGTTCGACTACGCCTTCTACCCGAGCGACCTCTACTATGCCGACCTCGCGAAGCGCGACGGGAGCTTCGACGACTGGAACGCGAAGAAGGACGGCTTCCACGGCGGCTACTACGGCGAGGTGCGCGGCGAGAAGATCAAGAAGGACCCGATCAACTACGACGACATCGACTACCGCCCCGAGATCGCCGTCGGCCGCTGGCCCGTGAGCACGGTCGAGGAGGTGAAGATCGTCGCGGCCAAGACGATCGCGTACGAGAACGGCGCGCGGCTGCAACGCTCCGCGCTCTGCCATGTCGAGGGGTGGGTGGACACGCGCGAGATGCTGAAGGGGCTCGCGGCGAAACGCAGCGGGGCCGCCGTGCTGGACGCTCCCAAAGAGACGGAACTGGTGAAGCTCCTCAATGAGGGAGTCGGATTCCTCGCGCACACGGGCCACGGCTCGGACGACAGTTGGGCCGGCTGCTTTTCCGTGAAGTCGATCGACTCGCTCAAGAACGGCGATCGCCTGCCCGTGATGATGTCGGTGGGCTGCTCGACGGCGCGTTTCGCGACGCTGCCGCCGTATGAGGCGTACACCGACGCCTCCGGCACCGAGCACAAGGGGACGAACGGCGGCGAGGTCTTCAAGGAGCCGCCGCCCTCGCCCGCGGTCTACCAGAAGGGGCGCCACAATCCGACGGGTCTCGGCGAGCAGCTCCTGCGCCGCGGCCCGAACGGCGCGGTCGCGTACATCGGCTGCAACACGGGCAGTCAGCCTTGCGCCCTCACGCTTCTCGAGGGGTTCGTGCAGGCGTGGTCCGGCTCGAAGGAGCCCGTCCTGGGCGACCTGTGGTCCGCCGCGATCACGCACTATTGGGAGAAGGAGAACCTCGCCAAGATCGTCCCCGACGACGGCTGGTACCCGGCGAGCATCTTCTTCCAGGCGATGAAGTTCATGCTCTTCGGAGACCCGACGCTCCGGATGGCGGACTAGCCCGGCTTATTCACGAAGGTTCTCGGCCGCAGGCCGAGAACTCGTGAATAAGCCGCCCGCGGCGCCACCTTGACGGCAATAGTGCGCCGCGGGCCGCCCGTCGCGCGAGACACGGAGTGTCGAGCGCGATGGAGCGGGGCTGTCCAGCGGAATCGGCCCGCAGGGACGATGGAGCTGCCCGGAGGGCGAAGTATTCATGTCGGCGGCGAAGCCGACATGAATACTTCGGGCTAGCGGTTAGCTGTCAGCCAGAGGACCGTGCTGCGCGCCGTGTGTCTGGCTGACGGCTAACAGCTAACAGATCATGGCTTCTTTCGATGCCTTCTTCCGTCCGCGTTCGATCGCGGTCGTCGGTGCCTCGCGGGACCCCGCGAAGCTCGGCCACGTCCTCCTCAGGAACGTCATCGAGGGCGGCTTCGCGGGCGCGGTGTACCCCGTGAACCCCGCCGGCGGCGAGATCCTCGGCCGGGCGGCGTACCCGTCGCTGCGCGAACTGCCGGAGGCGCCGGACCTCGTCCTCCTCAGCATCCCGAACCGCGCGGTCCCCGGAGCGATCCGCGATGCCGCGGCGCGCCGCGCGCGCGCGGCCGTCATCCTCTCGTCGGGCTTCGGGGAGATGGGCGGGGAAGGGGCGTCGCTCCAGGACGAAGTGCGTCGGAGCGGGCTGCGCGTCATCGGCCCCAACTGCATGGGGGTCTACCACCTGCCCGGCCGCCTCAACGCCACGTACTTCTGGGAGATCCCGAAGCGCGAGGGCGGGCTCGCGTTCGTATCGCAGAGCGGGGCGTACGGCGGGATGCTCTTCAGCGAGATCCGCCGCCGCTCGATCGGGCTCTCGACCTTCGTCTCGATCGGGAACCAGGCGGACGTGACCCACGCGGACGTGATGGAGGCGCTGGAGCGCGACCGCGCGGTCGAGGTCGTGGCGCTCTTCATCGAGCAGATCCGCGACGGGAAGCGGTTCTTCGAGGCGTGCCGCCGGCTCGCGCGGCGCAAGCGCGTCGTCGCGATGAAGGTTGGCCGGACGACGGCGGGCCGGCGCGCGGCGCTCTCGCACACGGGCTCGATGGCGGGCGACTACGAGGTCTGCCGCGCGGCGCTGCGGCAGGCGGGCGCGTTCGTCGCGCGCGAGACGGAGGAGTTCTTCGACGCCGTGGCCGCCTTCTCCGCCTGCCCGCGCGGCTTCGCGGGCGGCCTCGGGATCGTGACGATCTCGGGCGGCCCGTGCGTGGCCGCCGCCGACGCGTGCGAGGAGGCCGACGTCGCCGTGCCCGAACTCGCGGCGGAGACGCAGGCGAGGGTGCGCGCCCTCATCCCCGAGTTCGGAGCGCCGAAGAACCCCGTGGACATGACGCCGCAGATGGACCCCGCGAGGATGCCGGACTGCGTCGCCGCGGTCGCGGCCGATCCCGGCGTCGGCGCGCTCCTCGCGATCAACGTCGGACTCGACAAGCCCGAGTTCGCGGAGGCGTTCGCGCGGGCGAGGAAACCCGTCCTCGCGTTCCTCGTCGACAACCCGGGGATTTCACGCCGCTTCTCGGAGGCCGGGATCCCCGTCTTCGACACGCCGGAACGCGCGGTGCGCGCGGCCGCCATGCTCGTAAGACGCCGCGCCGCGGCGGAGATCCTCCCCGCCGCGTCCGCGAAGGCGCTCGATGGCGCGAAGGCCATGGAACTCCTCCGAAAGACGGGCATCCCCCTCTGCCGCTCGGTCCGCGTGACGTCGGCCGCGACCGCGAAGAGGGCCGCGGCGAAGCTGGGCTACCCCGTCGTCCTCAAGTCTACCGGCGCGCACAAGTCGGACGCGCGCGGCGTCTTCGTGGATCTGCGCAGCGAAGCCGACGTTGACGCGGCGTACGCGGACCTCGCGTGCAGGCTCGGCCCCGTCGCCGTCGTCCAGGAACTGGTGCGGGGCGACCACGAGGTGCTCGTCGGCGCGCGCCGCGACTCGACCTTCGGACCGGTCGTCCTCTTCGGGAGCGGGGGGATCTGGACGGAGCAGGCGCGCGACCTCGCGATGCGCGTCTGCCCGGTGGGACGCCGGGAGGCGCTGGCGATGATCGGAGAGACGAAGGCGGGCGCGCGGCTGGCGGGGATGCGCGGCCGCGCGAAGGGGGACGTCGAGGCCCTGGCGCGCATGATCGCGCGGCTCTCCGCGTGGATGGTGAAGTCGCCCGGCATCGCGGAGGTGGATCTCAATCCGGTGATCACGGGAGGCGCGAGGACGGCGGCGGTGGATGCGCTCGTCGTGCCCGCTCGACGCGATCCCGGCGGAATTCGGTTAAAGATCGACCCCGACGGACGTCCTTCCTGAAGAGACCATGAATCTCCCGGAATTGCAGCCGCGGGTCCAAGGACTCTGTTATCGGGTCCTCCGTCACGAACAGGATGCGGAGGACGCGGCCCAACAAGCCATGCTGAAGATATCTGCGCGCGCGTCGGAATTCCCCGACGTGCGCGGCTTTCACGCGTGGGTCCGTCGCGTCGCGCTCAACTGCGCATTGGACGTGCGACGGTCTTCCCGGCGCCGGCTCGAACACGAACGCACGGCGGCGCACGGATGCGCGTCGCCTGCGCTGGAAACGGAAGACGCGATCCAGGAGGCGCTGGCGACGCTCGACGACGACCTGCGATGCCTGCTCGTCGGGCACTTCTACGAACGGCGCACGCTGCGGGAACTGGCATGGCAGGAGGGCTGCTCGGTCGTTGCGATCTGGAAGCGGATCGAGAAGGCAAAGAAGCGGCTCAAGCAGTCCCTCGGCAGTCTGGGCTTCGACGCATTCGTACCGAGGGTGGATGCACACTTGACGGCTCTGACGGGAGGGGTAGCCATGACCAAGGGGACTTTGACGGCGGTCGCGGTCGCGCTCGCGGTCGCCTGCCTGGGGATCGGCGCCGGTGCGGGCGCGGCGGTTCAGAAGCGGCGGGACACGGTCGAATCGCCGAGAGGCGTCCGACCGGTTCCGCGGACGGTCGCTTCGCCGGAGGATGGAACGGCTCTCCTCGACTCCGGCGCTCTCGCCCGCGACGAGGAAGTCGCGCGCCTGAACGACCGGATTCGGGAGCTCGAGGTCCGGCTGGAGCAGCGGTCGGGATCGAAAGACCGATGGCCGCAACGGGCGGATCGATCGCTCGTGGCAAAGGAGATTTTCGAGGAGTTCCTCACACTGGTGGGAAAGTCCGAGCGGCAGGTCGACATGCTCCGGGTCCTCCGACGACTGGAAGAGGTCGACCCGGCGATGGTTCCTTTCTTCATCGACCGCTTCCGAAACGGGGAAACGCCGGGCGCGCAGGCCGTCGGCTTCCTCCTCGCTCTCTGGTGCGGAGGAGCGGAGGTCGAACGCCTCGTCGCCGGAGTCCTGAGCGACGGCACCGTCGCGCCGGAGGCCCGCGGGATCGCCCTTTCATTGATGGGCCCGCGCCGCGAAGGGCTGTTTCCCTTCGACAAACTCGCGTTGGAGGGCGAACTCGGAGAGTCGCTTCTCCGCGGCGTCGGATCCGCCGACGCCCGGGTCCGTGGGGCCGCGGCGCGTCTCCTGGAAACCCAGCGGATCGCCCCGGACATGCGGGAACCGGCCTGCGCCGCGCTGCTCAGGCTCGTCATGACCGAAGCGGACTCCGAAGTACGCCACGCCGCCTACCGGGCGCTTCTGCGAGTCGGCGATCCGGCCACGATCGAGTACATCAAGAGCCGTACCGACTTTCAGGAATCGCTCCGGCCGCAGAAATGAGACTCGTCGAACCGACCGCGTGCGTCTCCCGCGAGGGACACGGGGATGATACCCCGCGCGACGGGCGGCGGAGCGTACGACCTCCGCCCTATTCCTCCAGCACGTCCCGCGCGATCACGTCCCGCAGGATCTCGCTCGTCCCGCCGCCGATGAGGAGGAAGCGCGCGTCGCGGAAGAAGCGCTGCGCGGGATACTCCATCGCGAAGCCGTAGCCCGCGAGGACGCGGGTCGCCGCGTCGGCGATCCGGTTGGCCGTCTCCGAGGCGAGGAGCTTCGCGATCGCCGCCTCGCGCCCGCACTTGAGGCCGCGCTCGATCCGCCGCCCCGCCTGATAGACGAGGAGCCGCGAGGCCTCGAGGTCCGCCGCCGACTGCGCGAGCATGTGGCGGATCGCCTGGAACTTCGCGACCGGCTTCTCGAAGCAGACGCGTTGCTTCGCGTAGCGCGCCGCCTCGTCGAGTGCCGCGCGGCCCAGCCCGAGCGAGAGCGCCCCCGTCATCGTCCGGACCTGGTCGAGCATCTTCCCGAGGTCCGCGACGCCGCCCTGGCCGAGCGGGACCGCGGGACACTCCTCCAGCGCCAGATCCGTCACCTCGCCCGCGCGGAGGCCGACGGTCTGGATCCTCCGTCCCACGCGCAGGCCCGGCGCGTCGCGCTCGACGAGGAAGAAGCGGAGTCCCTTGAGACCCTGCGCGCGGTCGGTCGTCGCGGCGACCGTGTAGAAGTCGGCGACGGTTCCGTTGGTGACCCACATCTTGCGGCCGCTCACGCGCCACGCGCCGCCCGACTCGCGTGCCGCCGTGGAGATCCGCGCGAGATCCGACCCGGCGTCGGGCTCGGAGAGGCAGAAGGCGCCGATCTTCTCGCCGCGCAGCGCCGGCGTCAGGAGCCGCGCGTGGTGGTCGGGCGTTCCGTATCGGAACACGAAGTCCGTGCCCATCATCGCCTGCATCGCCGTCGACGCGGCGACGCTCATCGAGCCGCGGGCCAACTCTTCGGCGAGGACGAGATACGTCACGAAGCCCGCGCCCGAGCCGCCCGCGGACTCGGGGTAGCGCAGACCGAACCAGCCGAGTTCCCCGATCCGGCGGAAGAGATCGCGCGGGAACTCGCCGCGCTCGTCGAGGGCCGCGGCGACCGGGGCGATCTCGCGGTCGACGAAGCGCGCGACGGTCGCGCGGAACTCGGATTCCTCGGGGGTGAGTTCGATCATGGCGGAAGTATACCGGCCGGCGTTTCGACCGGGTACAATTCGTTCCGATGAGTGAAGCCGCCACCGTCCCGCCTGCCGGTGCGATCCCCCCTCCGAAGAAGAGCCCCGTGAAGTGGATCGTCATCGGCTGCGGCGGGCTCTTCGCGCTCGGCCTGCTCTGCTTTGGAGGCTGTTTCGTCGCGGGCTACTTCGGCATCAAGAAGGGCGCGGAGGATATTTCGCCGGTGGGCGAGGTCTACCTCCGGGCCCAGGCCGAAGTCGAAGAGGAACTGGGCAAACTGACCCGCGTGGAACTGCGACTTCTGGCCGGGACCCAGATCCACGTCGAGGGAAGCCGCGGGCGGGCGCGGCTCGGATACGAGATCGAAGGTCCGAAAGGGAAGGCGGACGCGACCGTCTGGTTCGAGCGCGACGGCGAGAGGTGGAAGGCCGTCGGATGCGAGGTGAGGCTGTCGGGCGGCCGCACCATCAAGGTCGGCCGGTCCGTCACGATCCCGTCGAGCACGGGCTCGTCGTGGGACGACTAGTTCGCCGCCGCCGGGAGCGTCAGGACGAAGGAACTTCCCTCTCCGAGCCTGCTCGAAACCTCGATCCGGCCCGCGTGCGCGTCGACGATCCACTTCGCGATGGCGAGTCCGAGCCCCGTCCCGCCGACCTCGCGCGACCGCGCCTTGTCCACGCGGTAGAACCGCTCGAAGAGATGCGGCAGGTCCTCCGCCGGGATGCCGATGCCGGTGTCGTCCACGGCGAGACGGGCGTCCGGCCCCTGCCGCGAGAGCCGCAGCTTGACTTCTCCTCCCTTTCGATTGTAGCGGATCGCGTTCGTGAGGAGGTTCGTGACGAGGTCCCTCAGCCGCTCGGGGTCGCCCGTGACGGCGACGTCGCCTGCGGACTCGACCGCGACGCGAACGTCGTTCCGTTCCGCGAGCGGCGCATGGAGCCGCGCCATCTCGTCGCAGAGCGAGGTGAGCGAAACCCTCTCGCGCTTGAGGGCCATCGTGCGGGCGTCCGCGTCGACGCTGAAGCCCTCCTCCGCCAGGCCGCGGAGGAGGAGCTTCAGCAGCTTCGGGTCGTCCTCGATGACGAGGGTGCGCATCCGCTACTTCTTCGGCTTCCCGTACCGGACGAGCTTGAGGGAACCGTCCTGCAGGAGCCCCACGCCGCGGGCGTAGAGCTTGTACTCCCTGCCCTTCTCCAGCGGCGTCGTCTCCAGGACCTTGAGGACGTTGTCGAACCTGCCCGCGGGGCACTCGAACTTCTCGCTCACACTGACGATCTCGGCCCGGTCCATCGCGACGCCGGGCGCGACTTCCTGGTAGTGCCGCGCGCCGAGGAGCGGCGTGCCGGGCATCATGAGCCCGTAGCGCGCGCCCTTCTCGCCCGCGAGCCATGCGCCCTTATGGCTCACGACCTTCCCGTCCTTGTAGATGTCGACGTCCTCGCCGAAGTAGTAGATGTTGTTCGTCCTCCGGGAGATCGCGAAGTAGTCGCGCGTGATTTCCTTGATCTTCCCGCCGACCGTCTCCCGCTCCTCGACGACGCGCGTCTCGACGCCCGCGATCTTCTTCGTTTCGTCGAGGACGGTGATCGTGTTCACGGCCTCCTCGTCCTCGTCCCGGCCCGCGAGTTCGAGGACGTATCCGGGCTCCAGCACGAAGTAGGGGTTCGTGCCGGTCGGCCCGAGGTCGCGATCGTCCTCGCCGAACGTGTCCGTGAACTGCCCGTCCTGTCCCGAAACCGTCGCCCCGAACACCAGCGCCGCCGAGAGGATCCACCGCATGTCCGTTTCTCCTTTCAATACGGCAGGATTGTAGCGCGGGGGAGATTACAGGGACGTGAATTGTCGGGCCGCCGATACGGGCAGGTTGCGCCTTCCCGGTAACGATTCGACCGATCCGCCTATCCCAAGTATATGCTCCTGTTCCCCGTCCGACTGAAGTACCCCTACCTGAAACCGGTCTGGGCGATGCTTGTGATGCTCTTCGTCATGGCGGCGGTCTTCCCTCTCGAGATCGCGGGCTTCGTGGAACCGGAACGCTGGGGGTTGATGTCGCGCGCGAACGAGCCCTGGCGCCTCATGACGCACATGTTCCTGCACGGCGGCTTCCAACACCTGCTGCTCAATCTGACGTTCTTCGCGGTCTTTGGGCAAATCGTGAATGCGACGCTGGGGTCGCGGCTCTTCGTCGCCGTCTGTCTCGTCTGCGGGCTCTGCTCGGCGGCGCTGGAACTCCTCTTGGACCCGCGGCTCGCATCGATTCCGTCGATCGGCTTCTCCGGCGTGCTCATGGGGCTCGTGGTTCTCGGTTGCGCATGGGTGCCCAGGATCAAGGTGCGATTCGTGTTCTGGTTCGTGTTCATGCTGGGGTTCATCGAGTTTTCCGTATGGTCCCTCGCGGCCACTTTCCTCGTCCTGGACGTTTCGGCCATCGTCTTCACCGATTGGATGAAGGAAGGATCGGCGCATTGGGGTCACCTGGGTGGTGTCGTCGGCGGGCTCGTCTGTTTCGCAATCGTCCGGGCATTCCGGGCCGCCGAGCTTCGGGGATTCGTCGTTCGGGAACCGAAGACCCTCCTCCAATGGTCGATCCTGCGTCGGAGAAAGCGGCTCGCTCCCGGCGGCGTTTGCGTCTTGTGTCTGCATTGCGGGTTCCCGCACACCGTCAAGGAGCGGCCCGGGGCGGGCGCGGAGCTGAAGTGCGTGAGCTGCGGGCGCAAGGGGACGGAGTTCCTGGAGGGAGATCCGTCGTTTCTGCGCCGCCGCCGACTGTGCGGGTGGGTCCTCTTGGGCTGCCTGATTGCGGCGCTGGCCGCGGGATTCCTGAGTCAACGCGCCCCGCACACGAACCGGCAGCGCGCCGCGCCCGCGGCGGAGCACTCGACCTCCTCGGCCTCGGCCGCGCCGAAGAGCGTGTCGCCGAGCCCCGCGATCACGCCGCGCGTGAAGTGACAGACCGGCCGCGGCGACGCACCGTACGCATCGGCGAACGGAGAGCCCGCGACCTCGACCTCGAAGCGCCGCTCCTCGAACCGCGTCACGGTGAAGACGCCCCAGCCGATCTCGCGGCCCATGTCGAGATACGCCTGCGCGAACTCGCGGCCCTGGAGCTTCGACGTTTCGCGCATCCGCTTCGAGGAGTTGCGCCCGCCCTCGCGGCCGCCCGCGGCCATCCGCTCCTCGACCGATCCCTCCGCCTTCTGGAAGCCGACGAGCGTCGCCGGCTGGATGAGGAGGTAGCGGATCCCGCGGATGCTGACGCGGCCGGCCTCGCGGTCGAACTCGATCATGCGTCGATCCCGTAGTCGCGCTTCGCCGCATCGGGAGAGACCTTGCCGTCGCGCACGTCGCGGCGCACGAACTCCGGATCGCGCTGGCGCGGGTCGCCGTAGCCGCCCGCGCCGGGCGTGCGGAGGCTCACGACGTCGCCGGGTTTCAGGCGGTCGATCCCCTTCGATCTTGCGCGCTCGCCGTTGATGAGGGTCGCGCCGGGCGCGCCGTCCTTGCCCCCGAGCACGCCGAACGGCGGGAACTTCTGCCGGTCCGCGTAGCGCGAGAAGGTCATCTCGGCCAGGGCGCGGATGTCGCGCCGCAGCGCCAGCGCGCCGCGGAACCTCCCCGCGCCGCCGGTGTCGGGGATGAACTCGTACCGCTCGACGCGGATCGGGTACTCCAGCTCCTCCGCCTCGACGGGCGTGTTCATGAAGCGCGCCAGGTGCGAGTCCTGCCCGTCGCGGCCGTCCTTCGTCGGACGCGCCCCCGCGCCGCCCCCCTGGATGTCGATGCAGACGAAGCGCTTCCGCGTCCCCGGCTGCCAGCCGCTGAAGGCGTTCGTCATGATGTTGCCGTGCGAGCCCGCCGTCACGCGGTCCGGCAGCGCCCGCGCGAGCGCGCGGAACGTCGCCTCCGAGATCTTCTGCGACGTGTTCGTCCGCGCCTGGACCGCCCCGGGCGGGAGCGGGTTCACCACCGTCCCCGGCGCCGCCTCCACGCGGAACGGGCGGTAGCAACCCGAGTTCGGCGCGACGTGCGGATCGATCGTCGCGATGATCGCGTAGTAGACCGCCGCGTGCGTCGTCGCGATCGGGCAGTTGACGTTGCCGCGGACTTGCGGGCTCGTCCCTTCGAAGTCCACGGTCGCGGAGTCGCCCTTCTTGCGGACGTTGACGACCACGCGGATCGGCCTGTCGTCGATGCCGTCGTCGTCCACGAAGTCCTCGCCGGTGTAGGTCCCGTCCGGAAAGCGCGCGAGGCCGTCGCGGATGCGCCGCTCCGACTGGTCCATGAGCGCGGCGGTCGCGCCGTCCACGACCTCGCGGCCGTACCGCTCGAAGGCCTCCTTCATGCGGCGGACGCCGACGAAGTTCGCCGCCGCCTGCGCGCGCAGGTCGCCGAGCGTCTTGTCGGGGACGCGGATGTTGGCCCGCAGGATCTCGAAGAGGTCCTCGCACGGCCGGCCCGCGCGGTAGAGCTTCACCATCGGGAGGCGCAGCCCCTCCTGGTAGATCTCGGTGAGGCCGCCCGCAACCGTGCCGGGCGCG
>JACPRC010000089.1 GCA_016190175.1 Planctomycetota bacterium | reverse complement strand
GCGCGTCGCCTCCGGCGACCCGGCCCTCCGTGCCGGGCGCCGTGTCAAGGGCCTGCCCCGGCAGCACCAGCATCGCCAGCATCGCGCCCATCGCGTCCTCCTTGAATCTCTGCGGATTGGATGCCGGAGGCGCGAGAAGGTAAAACGGAAACCGCCGTACGGGATGCGGGCAGCCTCGATTCAGTCCGCCGCCGCCCGAAGCTGGACGCCCGTCCGCATCACCTCCAAGGCGAGGGGATTCCCCTCACGGACCATCGCCTCCCATTCCTCCGGGGTGTAGCACAGCGGTTGGACCGGCAAGTCCGTCGTCAGGAGGACCGAGGTGATGCGATAGGGCATCTTTCCCCGGAACGGTCCGATGAGAACGAGATCGATGTCGCTCCCCTCGTGCGGGTTGCCGCGGGCGAACGATCCGAAAAGGTACGCTCGATCGAGACGGAAGGTCGCCCGGGCCCGATCGAGCCAGGACGTCAGGGCGTCACGAAGTTCAGGCAGGCATTCAAGATCGATTGAGCGAACCGGATGCATTGTGTCGCGTCCGACGGATCGAAATACCGGGCGGGCGGATCGACGCTCGCCAGCCCGTTGGGGTATCGCGTGGAGATGTAGAACCCATCCAAGCTCTTGGCCTCCGGCTTGAGCGCCGCGAAGACCGCCTCCAAGGTCTCCGCCGCCCGGACCAAGTCGGCGAGCGAATGGGAGACGATCGTCGTTCGACCGCGGGAGAAGAGGAACGCCTTCAGCCCCGTCTCCGCCGCCTGTTGGCTTTGAAAGCACGCCCATTCGCAGTGGCCGGTCTTGAGGCTGTCCTGCGCCGCCGAGAGATCGGCCTCCGCTTGCTGGATCCACCGCTTCTCGTCCGCCATGGGCGGCTCCAATTGTAGCCGACGGAGAAGATGAAAGCGAGGGTCGAGTCCGCCGCGACACCTATCGACCGGGTTTCCGCAGGAACGTCACGACAGTGCCCCCGTATCCGCGTTCGTCGCCGACCTCGAAGTCCTGCGCCGCGAAGGTCTGCCGCGGGCGGTGTTCCACGAGGACGAGCCCGCCCGGAGCGAGCAGCGGTGTCGCCGCCCAGCCGGAGAGAAGACGGCCCATCTCCTCCGGCCGCTCGTCGTAGAAGGCGTACGGCGGATCGACGAACACGATGTCGGCGGGCCCTTGACGCGGCGCAGCGCCGCTTTGCGACGCGCCGCCTCCAGCGGCCCGGTCCTTGCCCTTGACACCCGGCCGCAGCCCTTCGGGCTGCGGACCGCGGGGCGGTCCGTCCGGCTCCGCCGGGCGGCCGGGTGTCAGGGGCGGGGGACCGGGCGCCGTGTCAAGGGCGGGCCGGCACAGGACGCGGAGGGCGTCGAACGCGCTCTCGCGACGCACGTCGGCGCGGTCGGCGAGACGGAGCTTGGCGAGGTTCCGGTTCAGCACCTCCGCGCACCGCGGATCCGTGTCGAAGAAGACGCAGAACGCCGCGCCGCGCGAGAGCGCCTCGAGCCCGAGGCTGCCCGTGCCCGCGAAGAGGTCGATGGCGACGGCTCCGGGCAGCCGCGCGCGCAGGATCTCGAAGAGCGAGACGCGGACCCGCGATGTCGCGGGCCGGACATCGGCACCGGGCACGCTGAAGAGCTTCGCACCCTTCGCCGTGCCGCCCGTCAGATAGACGCCGCTCCTCATGCCGCCACCGGCCACAACGCGGCAAAGCGGAGCCGAGCCGTGCCTCCGTGTCTCAGCGCCACCCTCCTCCGTCTCTCCGTGGCGTCCTCCTCCGTGCCTGCGCGCCTCAGTGGCGCCCTCCTCTCCGCGACTCCGACGCCCACCAACGCTTCGCCTCGGGGGCCAGGGACGGATCGGGTCCCGCTTCGAGCGGTTCCCCGTCCAGCCGCCGGACGATGAGATAAGCCGCGGCGCACGACGCCCCCTCGCGATCCCGGATCACCCGGCAGAGCCGATCGCGGACGGAGCCGTCCGCCGCGTGAGAGATCCGGTCGAACGCCGGTCGCCGCTCCCCGGGCCCGACCAGGTCGAAACTCCCGTCCTCCAGACATCCCACCAGCCAGTCGCGCAGGTACGGCCCTCCCGCACGGATCCCCCGCTTCTGCCGCGCCAGCAGGACGAGCGCGTGCGCCCGGCCCCGCATCTCCTCGGCCCCGGGCGGATGCGAAAGCTCGTCGAGCAGCCGGATCTGGAGGAGACCGTCGGCGGACTCGACCACGACCCGCGCGGACTCGTCCCGGTCGCCCGACTCCAGCAGCAGCCGGACGAGCGTCTCGCGGAAGGCGCCGCGCGGTCCGCGCAGGAGCGCGTCGGCGAAGATCGCGCCATTCCCGTCCCGCGTCCAGGCCTCCAGCGCCGCATCGGTCCAGACCAGGACGTCCGGATGGGTCAGCCGGCTCTCCAGCGACGACCGCTCGCGCTCCATCCCGTTCAACCGCGCCAGGGCCGCCGGAAGATCGCCCGCGCTCGCGCTCTCCCAGCGCCCGTCCGGACGGCGGCGAAGGACCCCCTCCTCCGACGCGAACGCGACCTCCTCCGTGGAAACCGCCGCGAGACCGCGCTCGGGCATCAGGCCCGCGAACACGAGCAGGCGGGCCGCGACGGGGACGCGGGACGGGACGGGGCGGCCGGCCGCGGGGAGCCGCACCGGGGTCGCCGCGTCGCATCGCTCCCCGTCCCCGCGCGCGTACTCCTCGACCCGCTCGAAGGCCAGGAACCCCGGCTCGTAGCGCGGCCGGTCGAACCGCACGCGCACGAGACGGAAGCCCGCGCGCCGGAGCCGTTCGCCGGCCCCCTCAGGCACGGCCGCGAGGGGCGGAAGGAGCGCCGCGCAGAGAACGACCGTCCCGGTGAGCGCGCCGACCAGCGCCAGGATCGCCGCCGCGAGGACCCGCACCGCGCGTTTCACGACTCCCCCAGCACGGCCTTCCGCCGCAGCAGGTGATGATAGTGCTGGGCGAACCGGTGCGCCTCGTCGCGCACGTACATCAGCAGACGCATCGCGGGCGTCGACCGTTCGAGCTCCAGCGGACGTCCGTCGCGAAAGAGCGTCTCCTCGCGCTTCGCCAGGGACAGGAGCACCCGCGCGTTCGCCCCTGCCGCCCTCGCCGCGTTGTACTGCCCCGGCCCGCCGTCGATGAGGAGCACGTCCGGAGGGCTCTCCTGCCTGCGGAAGCGCCTCCGTACGACCTCCGCGATCATCGCGAAATCGTCGATCCCCCGGACCTCCCGGATGCGGTACCTCCGATAACCGCTCTTGAACGGGATCCCGTCCACGAAGCAGACGAGCGAACCCACGGACTCGCCGCCCTGCACGTGCGCGATGTCCACCCCCTCGATCGTGCGCGGCCGGAAATCGAGGCTGAGCGCGCGCACCAGGTCGTCGATCCCCTCCTTCGGGTCCATCGGCGTGATGTCGCCCTCGATGTACTCCGTGCCCGATCCCGCCTTCCCGAGGTTCTCCAGCGCCCGGATCCGGTCGCGCAGCTCGGCGGCGCGCTCGAACTCCAGCCGCGTCGAGGCCTCCTTCATCTCCGAGCGCATCTCCGCCAGCAGCCCGTCGCGGTCCCCGCGCAGGAAGCGCCGCAGCGACTCGATGTCCCGGCCGTACTCCTCCTTCGACACGAGATCGGCGCACGGCGCCGTGCATCGCCGGATGGCGTGGAGCAGGCACGGCCGGAAGAAGCGGCGCTTCCCGTCGTCCGCGCGCATCTCGATGCGACACGTCGCGAACTTGAAGATCCGCTGGAGGATCTTGACCGCCTCGCGCACGTCCGCGCCCTGCGTGAACGGTCCCCACGTTTCCGCCCGCAGCGAGTCCGTCTGGCGGACGACCCACACCTTCGGGAAGTCGTCGAACCGCGTGATCGCGAGGACGGCGAAGGACTTGTCGTCCTTGAGCTGGACGTTGTACTTCGGCTGGACGTCCTTGATGAGACGCGCCTCGGCGAGGAGGGCGTCCACCTCGGAGGGGAGATCGATCCACTCCACGTCCCGGACCTGCGCGACCATGGAATCGACGCGCGGGTCCGGGGCGCCCGCCTGGAAGTAGCCGGAGACACGGTTCCGGAGGTTCTTCGCCTTCCCTATATATAGGGTCCGGCCGCGGGCGTCCTTCATGAAGTAGACGCCGGGCGCGTCCGGGAGCGACGCGAGCTTGTCCTTCAACGTCTCCGGTCCCACCGCTCCATTATACGCGAATCCCTACTTCAACTTCTCAAGCGCGTAGACCCTGAACACGTCCTCCGGGGTCTTCCCGGCGGCCGGCATGTGGCCGAGCTTGACGTCCCAGGTGACGTTGCGCAGGTGGACGAGGTCCGCCGCCTTCCCGCCCTCGTCCACGCGGTAGAGCGCCAGGACGTAGCGGTCGGCCTCGAGCTTCTGGTCGCCGTTCTTCGTCTTCACCGTGCCGACCTCCTTGCCGTCGCGGAACAGGATCCAGCAGACGTCGTTCTTGTTCTGGGTGGAGCCGCCGGTGCCCAGGATCATGGGTCCGTTGTTCGAGTCCGCCTGCTGCGGCTCCGTCTGCGGCCTGGCGTGCGCCCGCAGCGCGAAGACCCCCGCGAACACGCAGATGCCGATCCCGATGCCGATGCCCGTGCCGATGCAGAGTCCCTTGCTCATCTGATCCTCCCGTGTCAAAGGAGGATCCCGCCCCAAACGGTACAAGTACGACGCGGGACGGCGGATGTTCCGCGTTGACGCGATTTCGCCGGCGATCTATGATCCGGTCGTGGACGAGGATCGCCGCCGACGCTACCAGGACAAGCTCGCGCACCTGGAGGAGCGTCGGGGAGACGTCGCGGCGTGGGCGGGCGACTCGGACAAGAAGAGCCGGCTCGCCGTCTACAAGGCCCTGCAGGAGATCGTCGAAGCCGCGATGGACCTCTGCGCCATGTGGGTCTCGGACCTCGGCGTTCCTCCGAAGGACGACTACTCCAACCTGACGACCCTTCGGACTCGGAACCTGATCGACGCGGAAACGTCCGCGCTCCTGACCGAGGCGAACGGGCTGAGAAACGCCCTCGTGCACGCCTACAACGGGATCGAGGATCCGCGCGTGCGCAAGTTCATCGCCTCGCGCTTGCCCCTCTTCTCCGGTTTCGTCTCCGCGGTGCGGAAATGGCTGAGCTAGACGACCGACTTCGGACCGACTTCGGCTTCCTCGAGGAGCGCGTGAAAGGCGTCCTCCTTTTCGGGTCCGCGGTCGGCGGCCGCGTGCCCCGGGACTTCGATGTCTGCGTCGTGACCGCTTCGGCCGATCCCATCCCGATCCTCTGGGAGATCTTTCATCGGATCGACGTCCGCGGCAAGCGCTACGACGTGTGGCTCTTCGAGGAACTGCCTCTCTACATGCGGTACGAGGTGATCCGCAACCACCGCGTGATCCTCGCCCGCGACGTGCCCGCGCTGTACGAGTACCTCTACTTCGCGCGCAAGCTCTGTCGCGATCTCGAAAGGCGCAGGATCGTCGCGGGACCGGTGCGGTGACGCCGGGTCACGTCCTGAACCCGAAGATGCTCCAGATCTTCTCGAGGATCCGTCCCGTCGCCGCCTCGTCCGCCTTCGCCGCCTGCGGCCTCCCCTGCCCCGACTCCTGCGCCAGTTTCTGCTGCGCCGAGGCGGAACGCATCGCGATGACCTCGCTCATCATCTTGGCGACCGGCGGATTCTCGCTCAGGAGGACCGAGAAGCTCTCCCGGTCGAGGCAGAGCAGCTCGCAGTCCTCCAGGGCCGTGCAGGTCGAATTGCGCGGCTCGCCCGTGAGGAGCGCCACCTCCCCGAAGAAGTCGCCCGGCTTCAGCGCCGCCACGTCCGTCTCCGCGCCGTTCGTGCCGCGCACCCGCACCGACACCGCACCGCTCTTGATGATGTAGAACGTCGTTCCCTTCTCCCCCTGCCGGAAGATCACCTCCCCCCTCGCGAACAGATGACTGCTCAGATCGTCCGCCAGCAGCTTCAGATCCTCCTCGACGAGCGGGCGCAGGATGTCCACGTTCCGCAGGAGCCCGAAGATCTCCTCGGGCTTGCGCTCGGGGACCTCCCGCCTGAGGTAGAGGTCCTGCGACGGGAAGGCGACGCGGATGTGGTTCCGCTTCAGGTGATACCACGCCCCCCGCATCACGTCGGACTCGATCCGCGTCCGGCGGTCGAGGTCCACGATCCAGAACCGCATCTCGTAGCTCGACGCGAGCGGCCCGTATTCCAGCGTGAAGACGTCCGGCGCCGGGTCTCGCAGCACCCCCTCCACGTGGTTCATCATGTCGATCAGGACCGCGCGGACCTTGTTCGGCTGCGAGCCGAACTCCACGCCGATCGATCTCCGGCACAGGTGGAGCCCGTTGGGCTGCGCGCAGTTGACGAACCGGCTCTTCGCGACGAGGCTGTTCGGGAGATGGACCATGTCGTTGTCGCGGTTCAGGAGGCGCGTCGCCCGCCAGTTCGCCTCCACGACCTTCCCTTCCTGCCCGTCGATGAGGATCCAGTCGCCCGGCTGGAACGGCCGGTCCACGGAGAGCGTGAGGCCCGCGAAGATGTTCGAGAGGCTGTCCTGGAGGGCCAGGCCGAGCACGACGGACAGGATCGCCGACGTCGTGAGGAGCGTCCCGATGCTGGCGTCCGGGAAGGCCTGCTTGAGCGCCCACAGGAGCAGCGCGAAGTAGACGAACGTGCGGAAGAGGTCCCGGTAGATCGGCGAGACCGGCGGCCGGCCGCGGAGCTGCGGCAGATACGTGCCGAAGCCGGTGACGAGGATCTCGAACAGCCCGTACGCGCCGCAGACGATGACGAAGAGCTCCGCGACCTCGAAGAAGAGGTTCTCGTGGCGGGTCGCGCGGGGCAGGGCCGCGAAGAGCCCGACGAAGAACGCGCCGGCGAACGACGCCACGAGGAGGCTGAAGCTGATCCGCCGGACGCGCGAGCGCCGCGCCACCTCCGGGTCGCGCGAGGAGAGCAACTCCACGAGGGGCCGGAAGACGAGCGCGAGGAGGGCGAGCGAAAGGACGAGGGCGAGCACGCCCAGCCCGAGCCCGGCCCAGCCGCCGAGCCCGCCCGCGACGAACCGGCCCCAGAAGTCGGTCATTCCGGATTCCGCTTGAAGCCGAAGATCGTCCAGATCTTCTCGAGGATCCTCTTCGTCTGTCCCTCCTCCTTCGGCCTGCGGCGCACCACCGTCTCCCGCTCGATCTCCAGCTTCTCCCGCGCCTCCGTCTGGCGCGCCGAGATGATCTCGCTGATCGCCTGGGCGATCGGCGGGTTCTCGCGCAGGAGCACCGCGAAGCTGTCCCGGTCGAGACAGAGGAGCTCCGTGTCCTCGAGCGCCTTGCAGGTCGAGCTGCGCGCGTCTCCCGTGAGGAGCGACATCTCGCCGAAGTACTGCCCCGCCTTGAGCTGCGCCACTTCGGCCTCGACGCCGTCCACACCCTTGATGATCACGGCGATCACGCCGCTCTTGACGATGTGGAAGGTCGAGCCCGGCTCGCCCTGCCGGAAGATCACCTCTCCGCGCGCGAAGAGCTGGCTCGTGAGGTCCTCCGCCAGCATCTCGAGCTCCTTCGGATCGAGGGGCTTGAGGATATCGACTTCCTTGAGCAGCGCGACCATCTCGTCCGGGCCCTTCTCCGGCTTGACCCGCCGGAGATAGACGTCCCGGATCGGGAAGGGGATCGAGATCCCGTTGCGCTTGAGGTGATACCACACCGCCCGCAGCACCTCGGCCTCGATCGCCGTCCGGCGGTCGTAGTTCTCGATCACCCACATCAACCGGTACGTGATCGCGGAATCCCCGTAGCCGACCACCCGCACCTCCGGAACCGGCTCATGCAGGATCCCGTCGATCTGTCTCATCATGTTGATGAGGACCGCCCGCACCTTGTTGGGCGGCGCGCCGTACTCGATCCCGACGTCCTTGACGCACCAGTGCTCCTTCGTCGGCCGCGAGAAGTTCATCACGGTGCTCTTCGACAGCACGTTGTTCGGCACGTAGATCACGTCGTCGTCCCGCGTGCAGATGCGGGTCGAGCGCCAGTTGGAATCGACGACCTTCCCCTCCCGGCCGTCGATCTCGATCCATTCCCCCGGCTGGAACGGACGGTCCACCGACAGGAGCAGGCCCGCGAAGACGTTCGACAGGCTCTCCTGGAGCGCGAGGCCGACCACGACGGACAGGATCGCCGAGGTCGTCAGGACCGCCCCGAAGTCCGCGGTCGGGAACGACTGCCGGATCGCGTACATGAAGACGACGACGAAGACGACGGTGCGGACGATGTCCTTCGCGAACGGCGTCACCGGCGCGTTCCCCCGCAGCCGCGGCAGGAAATCGGCGACGAAGGTGAGCGCCATCTCGAAGAGCGCGTAGAACGCGAAGAGGACGAGGAAGAGCTGGACGAACTGGTAGGAGGGACGTCCCAGTCTCGTCCCCGCGGGGATCGTCGCATGGAGGAGGACGAAGAGCCCGAACGCGAGGGAGGCCACGAGAAGGGAGAAGCGGATGCGGCGTACGCGCCCGCCGCGGACCTTGTCCGACTCGCCGCGGCAGAGGGCCTCCGCGAGCGGTCGCAGGAGAAGGAGCGACACGCACGCCGCGGCGACGAACGCCGCGAGACCGAGGACCATCGCGGTGCCCGCGCCCGCCGTCCCGTCGCGGATGTGCGCCCAGAGGTTTCCCATGGCGGATCGCACACTTGTAGCAACACGGGGGGGGATTGGCAAGGAAGGGGGATCATCCTCCCCATTTCCCCGTCGTCTGCTATACTCCCCCCATGCCCCCGGTTCCGGAACCGCAGGACTCCGCCCTCGACCGCGCCCGGAAGCGGCTCGCCGCCGGCGACGCCCGGGGGGCCCTCGCGGAGCTGGCGCTGCTCCTCCAGGCGGACCCGGGCAACGCGCGCGCCCACTACGAGCGGGGCCTCGCCCACCTGGCCGTCAAGGACCCGCTGGCCGCGATCGCCGACTTCACGCGCTCCATCGAGATCGATCCGAAATCCGCCGACGCCTACAACAACCGCGGCTCCGCCCGCTTCGCCCTCGAGGATGCCGGGTCCGCCCTCGCCGACTACGACCGGGCGCTCGAGCTCAACCCGAAACTCGGCGAGGCCTACTACAATCGCGGCAACGTCCGCTTCGCCGCGAAGGACCTGGCCGGCGCGCTCGCCGACTTCAACCGCGCGCTGGAGTTCAACCCGCGCCTCTCGGAGGCCTACAACAACCGCGGCAGCGTCCACCGCGCCCTCGACCAGCCGGAGCGGGCCATCGAGGACTTCACCCGCGCGATCGAGATCAACCCCCGCTACGCCCTCGCATACGCCAACCGCGCCGCCGTCCGCCGCGCGCACGGCCAGACCCGCGAGGCGCTCGCGGACTACAACCTCGCCCTGCACTTCGAGCCCAACGATGCGAAGTTCCTCCTCGGTCGCGGCCTCGTCCGCAAGGCGTCCGGGGACCTGGCCGGCGCGCTGGCCGATTTCACCCGCTCCATCGACCTCGGTCCCGCCGCCGCGGACGCGCTCGTCCAGCGGGGGATCGCCTACTACGAGCGCTGGAGCGAGGGCGGCCGGCGCGAATCCTCCGAGGAAGGCCAGAGGGCGCTCCTGGACCTCTCCCGGGCGATCGAACTGAAGACCCCGAACCCCGAGGCATGGCTCTATCGCGGACTGGTCCACTACTTCCGGCGCGCGCCGGAGGACGCCGTCGCGGACCTGACCGAAGCGATCCGGCTCTCGCAGTCCGTGACGGCCCTGCGATATCGCGGCCTCTCCTTCCGCGACGCGGGAGAGTTCGAGCGTGCGGTCGCGGACTTCTCGAAGGCCATCACCCTGCAGCCGGAAGACTCCGACCTCTTCGTCCACCGCGGGCTCGCCCGGTTCTATCTCCGGGACTATCCCGCCGCCATCGAGGACTTCACCCAGGCCATCCGTCTCAATGGAAAGGACGCGCGGGCCTGGGGGAGCCGCGGCGCCGCGTACTCCGAGACGCGCCGTTTCGAGGAGGCGATCGAGGACTTCACGCGCGTGATCGAGCTGACGCCGGAGGACGCCGCGCCCTTCCTCGGCCGCGGCACCGCCTGGATGAAGCGCGGCCGGCTCGACGAGGCGATCCGCGACTTCGCCCAGTCCTCGAAACTCGACCCGAAGGACGCGCGGCCCCATTTCCACCGCGGACGCTGCCTCCGCGCCCAGGGCAAGATCGGCGAAGCCGCCGACGCGTTCTCGCGCGCCATCGCCCTCGACCCGGACAAGCCCGACCCGTACGTGGACCGGGCGCGCTGCCTGCGCATCCTCCGCGACTTCGACGGCGCCCTGAAGGACGTGGACCGAGCCCTGCGCCTGCGGCGGGACCACGTCCGCGCGCTGCTGGAACGCGCCCTCATCCTCCGCCAGACCGGCGACCTCGACGGGGCGATCTCGGCCGTGGAAGAGGTCCTGCGCTCCGAGCCCGCCAACGCCCGCGCGTTCCAGAACCGCGGTCTTCTCCGCCGCGATCGCGGCCTCTTCGACCAGGCGATCGACGACTTCTCCAGGGCCATCGAGCTCCGGCCGAACGGGGCCGGCGCCTACTACAGCCGCGGCGTCACCCGCATGCGGCGCCTCCGCGCGATGGACGTCGAGGACGACCGGGAGGAGGTCCTCCGCGCCATCGAGGACTACTCGAAGTCGATCGAGATCGATCCCGAGATGACGCGGGCCCTCGAGAAGATGGCGGTCGCCCACGTCCGGATCGGCGACCTCGACGCCGCCGTGCGCGACTGCACGCGCGCCATCGAGATCGATCCGGCCGCCGTGAAACCCTACCGCTCCCGGGCCCGGGTCCACCGCCGGCGCGGCGATTTCGCCGAGGCGGTGCGGGACTACACGACCGCGCTCGACCGCGCGCCCGACAGCCCGGAGATCCTCGTGGAGCGCGCCGACGCGCTGCGCCTCCACGGGGACGTCGAGGGGGCGCTGCGCGACTTCACCCGCGCGATCGAGTTCGACCCGCGGCGCGCCGACCTCCTCCGGTCGCGGGGGGACCTCCACCGGGCCCGGGGCGACCACGACTCCGCGATCCGGGACTACTCTTCGGCGCTGGAGGTCGATCCGAAGGACGCCGCCTCGCACTGGGGCCGCGCGGAATCGCACCAGGCGAAGGGGGACGCGCACGCGTCCGCCGAGGACCGCGAGCGGGCCGCGCGCCTGAGCCCCGGCTACGCGGACGTCCTGTACAGCGGGGCCGCGATGGACGCCCCCGCGCCCGCCGCGGAAACCGAGTCGGCGGGGGTCTACTTCCACCGCGCGCTCACCCACTTCTACCGGGGCGCCTACGCCGAGGCGATCCGCGCGCTGGACGAGTCGCTCCGCCGCCGGCCGGACGACCCCCGCGCCCTCTACGCCCGCGCGCTGGCGAACTACCGCGCCTGGGAGCGCACCTGCTTCACCGAGCGGAGGCGCTTCGTCGCGCTCGAGACCGACCTCGCCCGCGCCGTCGAACTGCAGCCCGGCTACGCGCAGGCGTACAACGTCCGGGGCCTCGCCCGCACCCGCGGCGGCGACGCGGCCGGCGCCGTCGCCGATTTCACGAAGGCGCTCGACATCCTGCCCCGCTACGCCGCCGCCTTCCACAACCGCGGCCATGCCCACGTCGCCGCGCGGCAATACGATCCCGCGATCCGCGACTTCGACGCCGCCCTCGGGATCCACCCGGCCTACGCCGCCGCGCTGGCCGGCCGCGGTCAGGCCCGGTTCCTCCGCTGGAAGGACTCCGGCGCGCCCTCCTCCTCCCCCGAATTCACGGCCGCGATGCAGGACTTCGACGCGGCGCTCGACGCGAACCCGGGGTACGGGGAGGCGCTGCGGTTGCGCGGCACGGCGCTCCTCCAGGCCGGCCTGGAGTCGGCGGGACTGGCCGACCTCCACCGCGCGCTGGAGCTTCAGCCCAACCCCGACCTCCACAACGCGCTCGGGACCCACTTCCTGGGACGGCGCAACTACCGCGAGGCGATCGACCACTTCCACCGCGCGATCGACCTGAACACCCTCCACTACGACTCGTACTCCAAGCGCGGTCTGGCGCGGTACGGGCTCGGCGACTTCTCCGGCGCGCTGGCGGAGTGGGAGGCGGCCTGCCGCATCATGCCCGACCTGCGCCGCACGCTCCAGCCCTTCATCGACCGCGCGCGCACGCGGCTGAAGTGACAGGTCCGTTCGCGAGAGGCACGCGCGGCGGGGCGGGCCCTTGACTCGAGGCGGCTGCGCTTCGCGCAGCCCGGCGCGTCGCCCGGCGGCCGAAGGCCGCCGCCCCGTGTCAAGGGCCGGCCGGAAGTGAGGAGTGCCGCCGTGGGCCGAATCGAGAATCAAGAATCGACGGCGCGGTGCGGGTGCGGGATTCCTGATCCGTGATTCTCGATTGCGCGCCCGAGGGATCGGCGTCCTGCAACTCTGCGCGGCCGTCCGGCGTCCCCCGGGTGCGAAGCGAGACTCAGCGCTTCCCCAGCTTCCAGTACAGGAGGTATCCCGCGAGGAGCGGGAGCCAGGCGAGCGCCATGACGATCCAGAAGGGCGCGTGCGATTGCGGGTTCGACAGCGGCAGGGCCATGTTCATCGAGAAGATGCCGCACACGAGCGTGGGCCACATGATCGCGATCATCACCAGCGTGAGCCGCCCCATCACCGCGTTGAGGTTGTTGCTCACGATGGACGCGCGGGCGTCCATCAGGCTCGAGAGGACCTGCGAGTAGATCTCCGCCTGCTTGTAGCACTGGTTGTTCTCGATCAGGATGTCGTCGAGCATCTCGACCTCTTCCGTGCTGAACCCGAGCTTGGGGGCGCACGCCTTGAGCTTCTCCGCGACCAGGCCGTTCGAATGGAGCGCGTTCAGGTAGTACACCAGGCTCTTCTCCAGCGAGAAGAGGCTGATGAGGTATTTGTTCTGCATCGACGTGTTGATCTTCTGCTCCAGCTCGTCCGTCATCACGTTGATGCCGCGGAGGTGCCCCAGGAAGTGGGCGATGGTGCGGTAGAGGAGCTTCAGGAGCACGCCCGACGGGGAGGCAACCTTCACGTTCAGCTTCCCGCCGTCGAACAGAGGCGCGTCCTCCGCGACGACGACGACGAGGTGGTCGCGGAACAGGAAGGCCCCCGCCGAGAGCACCTTGAAGAGGAGGCGGTCCTCCGCCGAGTAGTTCTTGGGGCGCTTGAAGATGATCGCGGCGTGGTCCGGCTCGAACTCGAGACGCCCGGGCTCGTCCGGGTCGAGCGAGGAGATCAGCGTGTGCTCGTCGATCTTGAGCTCGTCGAGGAGGTGCCTCTTCTCCTCCTCGTTGGGATTGGAGAAGACGACGATGGGGGTCGACGGCGAGGCGCTGTCGACGACCTTGCCGCCGGAGATCTCGTAGTTCCTGCGCATGGATCCGGCGCATTGTACTCGCCGCGCCGCGTCCGGTCCCGCTTTTTGCTCGGCGACCGCATCTCCCGGTCTCCCGATTCCCTTTGCATTTGACACTCCCCCCCCACCTGCATAGAATGCCGGCCTTCCGGAGTTCCCCGAGGAGGACGCCATGGCCGAAGCCGCGCAGACCGAAAAGGAACAGAAGAAGCTCGAACCGAAGGCCTCGATCGAGGAGATCGGCCCCTGCAAGCTCCGCGTCAAGATCGAGGTCGCCGCGGAGAAGATCAAGGAACGCATCGACGAGAAGTACAAGGAGCTCAACGACACCGTCGCGCTCCCCGGCTTCCGCAAAGGCCACGCGCCCCGCTCCCTCCTGGAGCGCAAGTTCGGCAAGGACATCCTCGAGAACGTCAAGTTCGAGTCCGTGTCGGGCTCCTTCGACGAGGTGAAGGAGGAGAAGAAGCTCGAACCCGTCGGCGAACCCGAAATCGACGTCGAGAAGATCTCCGTGGAGGAGGGAAAGCCCCTCGCCTTCGAGGTCGTGATGGAGGTCCGCCCGAGCTTCGAGCTCAAGGACTACGCCGGCATCCCGGTGAAGAAGCCGAAGATCGAGGTCGCCGACGCCGAGGTGGACGAGGCGGTCCGCGGCTTCCAGGAGGCGCGCGCCGAGCTCATCCCCGCCGAGGACGGTCTCGCGCGCGAGAACGACCAGGTCATCTGCGACCTCGATGTGGTCGTCGAGGGCAAGGCCGTCAAGCGGGACGAGAACGCCGCCTTCTTCCTGACGGAGAAGCTGGCCTTCTTCGGCGCGATGCTCCCGGACTTCTCCAGGGCGTTCCACGGCCGCAAGGCGGGGGAGGTCCTCGAGCACGCCGTCACGCTCCCCGAGGCCTTCCCGGACGCCAACCACCGCAACAAGCCGGCGCACCTACGCGCCTCGGTCAAGGGGATCAAGCGCAAGAAGCTCCCGGCCGTCGACGCCGAGTTCTGCAAGGAGTTCGACTGCGACAGCGTCGAGGAGCTCCGCGACTACCTGCGGAAGCGCCTCGCGCAGGAGAAGGAGCACGAGGTCCGCGACCGGATGGCCGACGAGGTCGTGAAGGAGATCGTGAAGCGCCACGACTTCGCCATGCCCGAGGGTCTCGTCAAGAGCGCCACGGACGAGGCCCTCCAGCGCGCCCGGATCGAGATGCTCATGCGCGGCGCGAAGGAGGAGGAGATCGACAAGGCGATCGAGACCATGCGCAACGAGTCGCGCGAGGAGATGGCGCGGACGCTGCGCAGCCACTTCATCCTCGAGCAGATCGCCGCGAAGGAGCGCATCTTCGTCACCGAGGACCAGGTCGAGGAGCGCGTCCAGCAGCTCGCGACCCGGCAGGGGGTGTGGCCGCACGAGCTGAAGGCCCACCTGGAGAAGGAGAACCTGATGGCGCCGCTGCGGCGGCAGATGAAGCAGGAGCAGGTGCGGGAATTCCTCCTCTCCAAGGCGGTCATCCAGGAATGACGTCCGCCGCGCCGGCTTGAAGATGAGAAGACGGCGGCATCTCCTTGTCCCCCGGTCTCCCGGTCTCCCCATCCCCAAAAGGATTGTCCGCCCCGCTCCGAACGTTATAATGTCGCCCGCTTTGTGAGGACCACGGCATGGGATATCTGACCCCGATCGTCATCGAGAAGACCGGGCGCGGCGAGCGCTCCTACGACATCTGGTCCCGCCTCCTCAAGGACCGCATCATCTTCATCGGAACCGAGATCGACGACTACATCGCCAACCTCGTGATCGCCCAGATGCTCTTCCTCCAGATGGAGAACAAGAGCCAGGACGTCAACCTGTACGTCAACTCGCCGGGCGGCTCGGTGATGGCGGGGCTGGCCATCTACGACACGATGCAGTTCGTCCACTGCGACGTCGCCACGTACTGCATCGGCCAGGCCGCGAGCATGGCGGCGCTCCTCGTCACGGCCGGCGCGAAAGGGAAGCGATTCGCGCTGCCGAACTCGCGCCTCATGCTCCACCAGCCCTGGGGCGGGACCGCCGGGACGGCCGCCGACATCCGCATCCAGGCCGACGAGATCCTTGCCCTCAAGAAGCGGATGAACCATCTCTACGCCAGGCACACCGGCCGGCCCCCGGAGCAGGTGGAACGCGACAGCGACCGCGACTTCTACATGGCCGCCGACGAGGCGAAGAAGTACGGGCTCGTCGACGAGGTCGTCGAGTCCCTCAAGGACCTCCCGGGCCCGAAGGGCGGCGGCGACATGGCGGCGCGGGAGGAACGGTAGCCTACGCCGTCCAGAAATCGGGTATAATCGCCGATGATTCCTCGCGGGGGAACGGGATGACGAAGCAGCGGCGGGACGACGGGCGCTTCTGCACCTTCTGCGGCAAGAACCGCTCCGAGGTACGCAACCTCATCCAGGGGCCCGGCGAGGTCCACATCTGCGACGAGTGCGTCGAGGTCTGCAACCAGATCCTCCGCGTCGAGAAGAAACCCTACAAGACCGCGCGCTCCTCCCATCGGCCCTACCCCGTCAAGCGGCTCCCCACGCCGATCGAGATCAAGGAGCAGCTCGACCAATACGTCGTCGGCCAGGAACGGACGAAGAAGGCCCTCGCCGTCGCCGTCAACAACCACTACAAGCGGATCATGAACCCGATCGTGGACAACGAGGTCGAGCTGGAAAAGTCCAACATCCTCCTCATCGGCCCGACCGGATGCGGCAAGACGCTCCTCGCGCGGACCCTGGCGAAGATCCTCGACGTCCCCTTCGCCATCGGCGACGCGACGACGCTCACCGAGGCGGGCTACGTCGGAGAGGACGTGGAGAACCTCCTCCTGAAGCTCCTCCACGAGACCGATTTCGACGTCGAGCGCGCGGAGCGCGGGATCGTCTTCATCGACGAGATCGACAAGATCGCGAAGACCCAGAACAACCCGTCGATCACGCGCGACGTCTCGGGCGAGGGCGTCCAGCAGGCGCTCCTCAAGATGCTCGAGGGCACCGTCTCCAACGTCCCCCCGCAGGGCGGCCGCAAGCACCCG
>JACPRC010000104.1 GCA_016190175.1 Planctomycetota bacterium | reverse complement strand
GTCCATAAGGACCCGGTTATGAGGCCTCAGAGTGTCAAGGGATTATCCCGCCGTTTCATCCAATCGGGCCGCCAGATGTACACGGACGTGCAGGATGCAAGTGGGGTTTCGCGGTCATCGTACTCCGAACTCTCTCGATCCCGTCGTCTCGAAAGGGCCCGCATCCAGAACGACCCGGGTGCGCAGCGGCCCCTCCGGAAGCGGCGCCGCACAGGCGCCTGTGGCCTGGCTGCCTCAGCCGTAGCGGAGCGCGCCTGCGCCCACCACCCGGCCGTCGCGGGAGTAGACCTCATAGCCCGCCGGCGCCCTTCGGTCGACCTCGCGCCGGCCCATGTCCAGGAGCGAAGCCTCCCTCCCGTCCCGGCCGCTTCCCCCCTCAAGTGCAGCCGGACGTCCAGCTCGATCCGCGTCTCACGCCCTTCCGCGACCCGGACCTCGGGTCCTTCGCCGGTGCAGGAGATCGCCCACGGTCCTCGTTCGATGACATCGTCGATGATGCGATAGGCGCCGGCCGGCACGCGCCGGCGGCCTCCGCTCCTCCACGGGAAACCAGTGCCGCGCCCGGTTGCACGCGGCGCAGACGGAGAGCATCACGGGCACCTCGACGAGGACGCCGACGACGGTCGCCGGCGCCGCCCCCGAGCCCGGGCCGAAGAGCGCGATGGCGGTCGCGGCGGAAGGGTCATTATTATGATTGAATGAATAATGCTTTTCAGCATAATAGCGGCATGGAGTTCCGGGACCGGGAACCCGAGCGGCGCCGGCTGCGGCGTCTGGCGCGCGGCGCCGGCGGGGGGCTCCTCGTCGTCTGGGGCCGGCGGCGCGTCGGCAAGTCGAGGCTCCTCCTCGAGTGGATCCGGGAGGGGCGGGGCCTCTACTGGGTCGCGGACGAGTCGGCGCCGTCCCTCCAGCGCCGGTACCTCGCCGGCGCCCTGGAAGCCCGGCTGCCGGGGTTCGGCCGGGCGGAGTATCCGGACTGGGCCTCGCTCTTCGCCCGGCTCGGCCGCGACGCGAAGAACGCCGGCTGGCGAGGTCCGCTCGTCCTGGACGAGTTCCCGTACCTGGCCCGCTCCTCCCCCGAGTTGCCGAGCGTGCTCCAGGGCTTCGTCGATCGCGACGCCCACGAGGCCGGACTGGTCCTGGCGCTGGCAGGGTCGAGTCAGCGCATGATGCAGGGGCTCGTCCTCCGGTCCGATGCCCCGCTCTACGGACGCGCGCGCGAAGCCATGAAGCTCCTCCCGATCCCCCCGGGCCACTTGGGCCCGGCGCTCGGGCTGCGGGATCCCGTCCGCGCCGTCGAGGCATACGCGGCGTGGGGCGGCATCCCACGGTACTGGGAACTGGCAGCGCCTTATCGCGATACGCGGCGAGCCGTGGACGATCTCGTCCTGGATCCGCTCGGACCCTTGCACGACGAACCGGCGAGACTGCTGATCGAGGAGACGCCGCCCGCCACGGCGCTTCGTCCCGTCCTGGACGCCATCGGCTCGGGGGCGCACCGCGTGTCCGAGATCGCGGGACGGCTGGAACAGCCGGCGACGTCGCTGGCCCGGCCACTGGCGCGCCTCCAGGAGCTCGACCTGGTGGAACGGGAGATCCCGTTTGGCGAACCGGAGCGCTCGGGCAAGCGGGCGCTGTACAAACTGGCCGATCCCTTTCTGCGCCTCTGGTTCACGCTGGTCGCGCCCCGACGCGGGTTCCTCGCCCAAGCCTCACGGCGGGACCGGATGCGGCTCTTCGATGAGGCGTTCCCGCGGCTGGTCTCGCTCGCCTGGGAGGAACTGTGCCGCCGCGCGGTGCCCCTCCTCGGCGGACGCTGGGGCCCGGCACGCCGTTTCTGGCTCGGGGCGGGTCCGGAATGGGACGTCGTAGCCCGATCGAAAGACGCCCTGCTGCTGGGAGAGGCAAAGTGGAGCGCGCGCGAGCTTTCGCCCGCCGAAGTTGAACGATCGGTCCGGGCGCTCCGGGCGAACGGGGTTCCGGCGGTCGCCGTCCCTCCCGGAACCGCCGTGCACTCTTGCCTCTTCGCCCCGCGCCTGCGGCGGCCGCACACCCCGGCGCGGAACATCGATTTCGTGGACGCCGCGGAGGTGTTGTCGGTATTGCGGTGAGATCAGAGGCAGTGCCTCGGAAGGACCGTCACTTCCCCGGGGAATCCGCCGCTTCTCCCGGTCTCCCCATCTCCCCATCTCCCCATCTCCCTACCTCCCTATCCCCATTGCGCCCGCCCCCTCCCCACGCTATCCTGTCCCCGCGCATGCGCTTCGAGCCGTGGCTCCTGGAACTGGTCTTCCTCGTCTACGGCCTCTCGTTCGTCGTGATCGGAGTCGCGATCCTCTCCCAGCCGCTCAGGCAAAGCCGCTTCGAAATCGCGCCGATCCTCTGGCTCTTCGCCCTCTACTCCCTCCTCCATGCCCCCGCGGATTTCATCGACCTGCTGGCGGTCCGCAACGACCTCGCGGACGGCTGGCTGCGCCTCGGGACGCTGCTCACCTATGCGTCCTACGCCTTCCTCTTCGAGTTCGGCCGCAGGCTGTGGGGGCTCACGCTGCGGCGCCCTCCATGGTGGACCCTGCCCTGCCTGGCGGCGGCCGTGCTGACGGGCAGCGCGCTCACGCGGGAGCCCTGGGCCTCGGGCCACGCGTTCGTCGGCTACCTGATCCGAACGCCCGCGGGCATCATGGCCGGGATCGGGTTCCTCTCCTATTTCGGCGCGCGGCGTTCCGCGCTCGCGCCGCTCGGCGTGCGCCGGCACTTCCTCGTGGCCGCAGCCACGCTCTTGGCCTGGGCCTTCTTCTGCGGCGTCGTCCGCGCCAAGGCGCCCTTCTTCCCGGCGAGTGCGCTCAACCTCGGGAGCTTCGCCGCGACCGTCGGGATGCCGGTCCACGTGTTCCGGGCGGCCTGCGCGCTGGCGGCGGCATGGGCGATCTCCGGCATGCTCAAGATCACGTTCCGGGAGACGGCCCGCACCGTCGAGAACGCCCTCCTCCTCCAGGAGAAAATCACGAGCGGAACGACCGACGAGGTGGTGCTGCTGGACGCGGACCGGAACGTCGTCTGGGCCAACCGCGCCGCGCGGGAGGCGCACGGCGAGCCGGCGAGCCGGAAGTGCCACGAGTTCCTCCACGGGAAGGACGAGCCCTGCGCCGCCCGGTTCGGATCGTGCCCCGTGGAGGCCTCGCAGCGGGGCGATCGGACGTGCAAGACCCTGCACCGCGTCCAGGACGGCCAGCTCGTCTCCCCCTCATACGTCGAAGTCGAGATCAGTCCCGTCCTCGACAGGGCCGGCGGCATCGTCGAGTACGTGCACGTCAGCCGCGACGTCACCGACCGGCTGGTCCTCCAAGAGGCGATCAAGAAGCTCTCCGACCCGCTGCTCGTCGTCGGACTCGAGGGAATCCTGACGACCGTGAACGACAGTGCCGCGGAGCTTTCGGGCCGGGCCGAGGCGGACCTCGTCGGGCGCCGACTGGACGAGTTCCTGGACGGTGGGCCGCTGTCCGACGCGCGCGACCTGCGCGCGACCTGGTCGGCGGGCTCCGGCGAGCGCGTGCCGGTGGGCGTCTCCGCGTCCGCCATGCGCGACCACTCGGGCCGGCTTCTGGGACACGTCGTGCTTCTGCGCGACCTTCGGGAGAAGGAGCGGGTCGAGGCGGAGCTGCGGCAGTCCCAGAAGCTGGAAGCGATCGGCCTCCTCGCGGGCGGCGTCGCGCACGACTTCAACAACCTGCTCCAGGTGATCCAGGAGAACGTGGAGTCGATCGCGGGCGACGTCCCCGCGGCCCGGACCCGCGACGTGGAGGAGGTGCGCGCGGCTTGCGAGAGGGGCGCCTCCCTCACGAGGCAGCTCCTCGTCTTCAGCCGGAAGGCGCCGCCGAACCCGCTCGTCTTCGACCTGAACGATGCCGTCTGGAACATCTTGCGGCTCCTCGGACGCATCATCGGCGAATCGATCGCCCTCGAGTCCGACATCGATCCCTCCCCGTGTCCGATCCGGGCCGACAGGAACCACATCGAGCAGGTCATGATGAACCTGGCGGTGAACGCGCGCGACGCGATGCCCGGCGGCGGGAAGTTGGCGATCGGCACGCGGACGGAGGCCGGGCGCGCGCTCCTGACGGTCCGCGACACCGGCATCGGCATGGACGAGAAGGTCCGGTCGCATCTCTTCGAGCCGTTCTTCACGACCAAGGAACCGGGCAAGGGCACGGGGCTGGGGCTGGCCACGGTTCACGGCATCGTGTCGCAGAGCGGAGGGAGCATCTCGGTAGCCACGAAGCCCGGCGGCGGCACGACGTTCACGCTCTCGTTCCCGCGGGTTGAGGACGTCGCCGCGGTGAAGCCGGAGGGCGCGGCGCCGCGGCCGAAGTCCGGGAACGGAGAGTGCGTGCTGGTCGTGGAGGACAGCCCGGAGGTCCGGCGCGGCATCCGGCGGTCGCTCGAAAGCGACCGCTACCGCGTGATCGAGGCGCCGGGCGGCGCGGAGGCGCTCGCTTTGTGGTCTTCGCACGAACCCCGACCCGATCTCGTGATCACGGACGTCTCGATGCCGGGGATGACAGGGACGGATCTCGCCCGGAAGCTCCGGGACCTCGATCCCGCGTGCCCCGTCCTGTTCACCTCCGGCCACCCGGACGTGCAGGAGATGCCGCGCTGCGACGTGCTCCTGAAGCCGTTCACCCGGGAGGCCCTTCTCACGCGCGTCGGCGAGGCGCTGGGAGGAATCCACACCAAAAGTTGACAGGGAGCTTTTGGAGCTTTTCACCAAAAGTGGACTGTCCACTTTTAGTGCGGGGTGCCGCGCGGCCGGTTCCGCCAGATCGTCGAGGGCGCGATGGCCAGGATGCGGGCGGCCTGCGCCTGGTTGCCCCCGCACTGCGCGACGACGTGGTCGATGTACGCGCGCGTAACCTGATCGAGAGTCGGGGAGGGTCCCGCGATCGTAAAGAGGGCCGAGCCCGCCGCCTCGCGCACCTTGCCGGGGATCTCGGGAATGTCCACCGTGCCGCCCGGGGCCGCGAAGATTGAGGCCCGCTCCATCGCGTTCTTCAGCTCGCGGACGTTGCCGGGCCAATCGTAGTTCTCGAGGATCGCGATCGCCTCGGGCGTGATCCCCTCGATGGGCTTCTTGAGATCGCGCGAGAAGCGCCGGAGGAAATGGAGGGCGAGGCCCCGGACGTCCTCGCGGCGCTCCCGCAAGGGCGGCACATGGAGGTGGATCGCCCCGATGCGGAAGAAGAGGTCCTCGCGGAGCTTCCCCTCCCTGACGAGAGGCTCCGGCGGTTTCTGCGCGGCCGTGAGGATCCGCACGTCGACCACCATCTCGCGATCCGACCCGACGCGCCGCAGGCGTCCGTCCTCGAGGACGCGCAGCAGCTTCGCCTGGATCTCCGACTTCAGCTCGGCGACCTCGTCGAGGAAGAGCGTCCCGCCGTCCGCGATCTCCAGGAAGCCGCGCTGATCCACGACGGCTCCCGTGAAGGCGCCGCGGACGTGGCCGAAGAGCTGCGAATCCGCGAGCCCCTCGGGCACGGCGGCGCAGTTGAGCGCGACGAAGATGCGCTCGCGGCGCGGACTCTGCGCGTGAATCGTGCGCGCGAGGATCTCCTTCCCGGTCCCGCTCTCGCCGTCGATGAAGACGGCGGCGTTGCTCGCGGCGACCCGGGCGGCTTCGGCGTAGAGGCGCTTCATCGACGCCGTCTCGCCGAGCCACGCGTCCCCCTGGATCTCGCGGACGACCTCCCGCAGCGTGGCGTTTTCGAGCCGGAGGCTCCGGCTCTCCAGAGCGCGCCGCACCGCGCCGCGCAGCTCCTCGCTGGAGAACGGTTTCACCAGGTAGTCGTACGCCCCCTGCTTGAGCGCGCGGATCGCCGACTCCACCGCGCCATAGGCGGTGATCATCACCACCGGGACGTCCGGGAAGTCGGCCCGGACCCGGCTCTGGAATTCGAGACCGTCCATCGCCGGGAGCCGGATGTCGCAGAGGATGAGGTCGGACGATTCGCGCGCGAGGACGGCCGACGCCTCCTCGGCGGACGCAACGCTCCGGACGCGGAACCCCGAGGGCTCCAGGGTCCGCGCGATCGAGACCCGGGTCGCTTCCTCGTCGTCGACGACGAGGATATCAGCAGGATCGCCCATCGTCCTTCCTCGGAAGAACCACTCGTGCCACCGGGCCTTCGATCTCGATCGTGCCGCCGTGCCGCTCCACGATCCTGCGGGTCACCTCCCATCGAAGTCCCAGATCGCGCCTTCCCCGACCTTCCACTTCCACGGCGAGGAGCCGTTCCCGCAGACGGACCCGGACTCGCACCTCTTCCCCCTCCGCGCTTTCGATCAGGTTGATCAGCACCTGGAGGATCTGGACCGGCGCGCAGGAACACCCGCCCGACGCGGGTTCGGGGCCCGTTTCCGCGACGACGCGGATCTTCCTGGAATCGCAGCCCGGTCCGGTGATCCGGACAGCGTCGTTCACGACGGCTCCGATCGAACAGGGGACTTTCTCGATCTCTCCACCCTCCCGGCTCACGGCGCGGAGTTCGGAGGCGATCTTGTGACAGCGCCGCGTCTCCCGGAGGATGTCCTCCGCCACGCCCCGCCGCGCATCCTCCTTCGGAACGGCCTCCGCCAGGACCTCGGCATTGAGGACGACGCTCGTAAGCGGATTGCTGAGGTCGTGCGCCACGGCCTCGGCAAAGAGCCCGACGCCCGCCAGCCGGGCCGCACGGCGGTAGTCCTCCTCCAGCCGGGCCCGATGGGCGGCCAGTTGATCGATCATGCGGTTGAACGAACCGGCCAGCGCGCGGACCTCATGGGGTCCCTCCTCCGCGGCCCGGGCCCCGAGATCGCCGGCGGAGATCCGCCGGCTTTGCGCAGCCAGATTCTCGATGGGGCGCGCGATGCCGCGCGCCACGACGAAGCACAGCCCGATCGTCGCGAGGACGCTCGCGACCGTCGAGAGGATCACCAGCCGCACGGAGCGGCGTTCCTCGTCCTTCGCGGCTTCGTCGATCTCGCGCGCGCGGACCATCACGGCGTTGGACATGCGGTCGCTCCGGATCGCGATGTCCCGCGACGGCGCGCCCACGACGGCGTTCCACTCGCGCAGAGGGATCGGTCTCCCCGGCCCGCGGGCCGCGATCGCGCGAAGCCCCCGCTCGCGGATCGACTTCAGATCGTCCGCGATTCGCAACGTCGCCAGAGGAGGCCCCGTCCCGTGCCCGTGGCACATGGAGGCGACGCACCCGTCGAACCGCCGCTGGACCTCGTCCATGTCGGCGGAAAAGCGCTCGGCGGCCCGGCCGTCCTCCGGGAGGAAGACGCGGTCGGGGTCCGACGCGCGGGCGAGGGCCCCGCCGACCCCGCGCGCGTCGGCGACCGCCTGTCCGATCCCGCGGAGTTCGCCGGCCGGGCGCGAGAGATGATGGACGCCGGTGAACGCGATCGTGCCCATGAGGGCCGCCTCGGCCACCGCGATGGCGAGGACGAGGCCGACGATCTTCGCTCGGATCGACATCCCGATGCCTGCGGCCTCAGTCCTTGTAATCCTCGTGGCACTTCGCGCACTTCTTCGGCGTCTTGAGCGTCAGGCTCTTGTGCTGTCCGAAGAGATGACAGTTCGTGCACGCCATCTCCTCGAAGTGCTTGTCGTGCGGCATCGCCTTCCCCTTGTGCGTCACCTGGAACGGCGGGACCTTGACCCCGACGCGCGCGTGGCAGAGCGTCGCGCAGAACCGACCGGAGATCACAGGCAGGCTCGCGGTCTCCTCCGTCTCGATCTTCCGCTTCTTCGCGATCGCCGTCAGCCGCTCCTCCACGGCCCGCAGGATGCTCGCCGCGTAGTAGATGTTGTGGACCATGTGCGACTCCGACACGTACGCAAGGTTGTAGGCGGCCTCGTCCAGATCCCTGGCGACCGGGGCGTATTCCGGATTCCTCTCCCACCCTTCGGGAAGTCCCTTCCGGATCGCATCGTGCTTCTCCTTCAGTTTCGCCACCGTGGCGCGGAAGAGATCGTGCGAGTCCTTGAGGATCCCCGTGTACTCCTTCCCGTGGCAGTCGACGCAGCCCTTCTCGCTGCCGACTTCGGTCTTCGCGTGGCTCGCGCTGTGGCCGCTCGGCTTGTCCGCCTTGTGGCAGCCGGCGCAGTCCACGTTCGCCAGGTACATCGGGCTGGGCATGTCCGGGACGCCGCGCGCGCCCGTGCCCGTGTAGAAGTTCCGCTGGAGGTCGTGCATGTCCGAATGGCACATGCCGCAGTCGTAGGCGAGCTTCTTCGTCCCCGCCGGCGTCGCCCCGTGCTTCATCTCGCGGTGGCAGTGGAAGCACGCCGTGTTGTGCTTCGTCACGTGGTTGTCGTGCACGAACGCGACGTCCTCGCGCTTCTTCAGTTTCTCCTCCTCGTTGTGGCAGGTCCGGCAGCGGTCCTCGTCCACCTCGCCGGCGCCGCGCACCGCGTCCTGGTGGCACATCGCGCAGGAGACCTTCGTATCCCGGAGGAACTCCTGGTGGTTGTAGGTGATGTTGCCGACCTTCACGACCTTGTCGGGCAGCTTGTGGCAGCCCAGGCAGCCGTCCTTGAGCTCGACGTTCTTCCCCTCGGCCCGCCCCTTGAAGTGGCACAAGTAGCAGGTGTCATACGTGACCTCGATGTGTTTGCCGACGACGACCTGCGAGTGGCAGGAGGCGCAGCGGAGCTGGCGCCCGCGGCGGACGTTCTCGATATGCGGCTTGTGGTCGAACCGCACGCCCTTCGGCGTCACGACCTGTCCCTGGAGGAGACGCGTGGAATGGCAGCCGCTCCGGAGACACGAGGCGTCGTCCACCTCCGCGTACGGCTTTGAGGAATAGGTTCGCGTCACGAACTTCGCGACCTGCGAGAGCGCCTGGAACTTCTTCCAGACGATCGTCTTCGTCTCGCCGGGCGGGTAGTGGCAGTCCACGCATTTCGCCTTCCCATGGTGCTTCGAGTTCGCCCACGCCTGATAGTACGGCTCCATGATATGGCAAGAGCGGCAGAAGGAGGGGCTTTCGGAATAGGAGGTCACCCCGACCAGGGAGACGCAGAGGAAAAAGAGGAACGAGAAGAAGTAGAAGCGCCAGCGGAGCTTGAACCCACCCCACCGGTCGGGCGCGCGCCTGATCCCGAACCAGCCGGCGACGCGCCAGCCCGGGCGGGGAGCCGGCGCCGGCGTCTTCTCCGCGGGGACTTCCTTCATCTCCTCCGTCATGTTCGCACCTCCGGGGGTATCTCACGAAGTACCCCTTTTCGCGTCGCCGTCAGCCCTCAGCGATCCGCTCTCAGCCGGACCGACGCGACGCCCATCCGGCTGACGGCTGAAGGCTGATCGCTGAACGTTTACCTCACGAAGTACGTCACGACGACCGTGATGGCGACGGCGGTCCCGAGGGAGAGCGCCGTCCAGCCGAAGATCCGTCCGAACATCGCCTGCCCCTTCGTCGGGGGCGGGACCAGGATCTCTTCGAGCCGGCCCGTCCTGACCAGCGCCTGATACTGCTCGGGCCGCTCCTTCTCGAACCGCTCCAGCGGAATCACGCCGGTGAAGATGCTCGTGTCGATCGGGAAGTTCTCCGGGCGCATGTGATTGTGGAAGAAGTGGAAGAGGAAGATGAACCCGCCGGCGAGGAGCGACTCCTCGCTGTGGACGATCGTCGCGAGATTCAGGACCTCGCCCGGCAGGAACTTCGTGAAGAACGCTGGGAACCACATCATCAGGCCCGAGAATCCCATGATGGGCACGCCCCAGAAGACCGCGAAGTAGTCGAACTTCTCGAAATAGGTCCAGCGTCCGTACCGGGGCGGCTTCCCGAAATAGAGGAACCACCGCAGGTTGTGGAAGAGGTCCACGACGTCTTTCCACCGCGGCATGAGCGAGTCGGCCCCCCAGAAGAGCCGGAAGTTGCGCCGGACGAAGAACTGGTGGAGCAGCCACCCGAGGTGGACGAGCCCGTAGCCGAACGTGAGGATCGCGGAGAAGCGGTGGATGACGCGGGTCGTCTCGATCCCGCCGAGGAAGAGCGCGAACGGCCGGGCCCACGAGGAGGTGTGGTAGCGCAGGGGGAGCCCGGTGATCACGAGGAAGAGGAACGAGGAGACGATGACGACGTGGAGCCCGATCATGATGCCGGGGAAGCGGCGGACGTACTTCCCGCTGCCGTTCTCGTGCGGCATCTCCTTGCGAAGCATCGCCACGACCGAGCGCTGGAACCAGAGGAACGTGTGGATCCCGAAGAAGCCGAAGACGCCCGCGAGGAGGAGGATCATCCCCAGGTGGACGTAGTGAGCCGCCTTCGACTTGCCGTTGGTCAGATCCAGGTGGGGGTTGTACCGGATCAGGTTGGCGCTCGCGCCCGGATGGCACCGGCCGCACGTCTTCGCCAGGTTCGACGGATGGACGGTGGAGGCCGGATCGCTCTTCGGGAGGTTCTTGTGGGGCGTGTGGCAGTCGGAGCACGTGGCGGCGACCGCCATGCCGAGCGACGTGGCCTTGCCGTGGAAGGTGTCGCGGTAGGTGCCCTTCTCCTGCTTGTGACACCCGCCGCAGTTGTCCGGGGCACGCAGCCGGAAAGGCCCTGTCGTGGGGTCCTTGATCTCGTGCGCGCTGTGGCAGGTCGTGCAGACCGGCCCCTGGTCCTTCCCGCCCTCCCACAGCTTCCCGTGCGAGCTCTCCTTCCAGCTCTCGAAGATCCCGACGTGGCAGGTCCTGCAGGTGTTCGGGACGTTCTTCCTGTGGACCGAGGAGTTCGGGTCGCCCTTCGGCCTCATCTCGTGGTGTCCGTGGCAGTCGGTGCACGTCGCGGCGACGATCAGCCCCTTGAGGTGGACGGCGCGGCCGTGGACGCTCCCCGTGTACTTCTCCGCGAACTCCGCCGGGGGCATGTCCGGATGTCGGCCGGTGATCTCCGATTTCGCGTGACACTTGAGGCACGTCGCGTCGACCTTGAGGTGGTTGACGTGCGAGCGGACGTCGGTCTTCCGGAAGATGTCGTGCGTCCCGTGGCAGCTCGCGCACGCGGGCGTGTCGGGGACCTGCTTCTTGGCCAGCTCGGCGTGGATGCTCTTCGCGAACTCCTTCGCCGGTTCGGCGTGGCAGGCGCGGCAGTTCACTCGCTTGAGCTTTTCGGGGTGGCGTTCGCCTTCGGCGTCCCCGTGACACTCCGCGCACGCGAGCTTCGCGTGGACGGAGGAGCGCACGGCCCTCGGGTCCACGGGGCGGGACTTCGACTCGTGGCAGGCCATGCACGCCTTGTCGTCCGGGTCCTGAGCCGACGCGGAAAGTGCGAATCCGCCGGCCAGCAACGCGACCCCGATCGCGACTCCCGGATGAGTGGTCGCCGCCATCCTTCTCCGTCCTTTCCGACCCATCCGCCCGCCGGACGGAAGGAACCGCCTACCCGCGCGCCTCCTCGGATTTCGCCGCTTCCCTCCGTTCCGTGAACCCCGTCTTGGCGCCGTCTCCCGTCCCGTTCCCGTTCTCCTTCTTCTCGTACATCGGGAGGAAGCGGTTGAAGATCGCCATGAAGACGAACGACGCCAGGAAGATCAGGAGCGCGACGCCGAGCCCCTCCTTCTCGAAGAGGCCGGGCTGGTACGCCTCGCGGAATCCCATCAGGCTCTTCGAGAAGAGCTGTCCGCCGATCACCACGTTCCACCGCATCGCCAGGACCTGGACGAGCAGGAAGAGCGCGGCGACGAAGCCGATGGTGTTGCGCAGCGGGTTCGTCAGGTACGGCCGCATCAGGACCACGATCCCCAGGAGGATGATCGGGATGAGCGAGCCGAAGACGAGCTGGATCCCGATGAACGAGAACGCGAGCTTGCCGCTGAGGAGCGTCCCGATGACCACCCACTCCTCGCTCCTTTCGTACGCGATGCAGACGATCTCGAGGAGCTCCAGCGTGACCGCGAGGATGGCGAAGAGCCAGAGCCATTTGCACAGGGACTGCACGCAATCCGGCTCGATCGTCCGTCCGCCGAACTTCATCAGGATCTGGTAGAGGACGACCATCATCGCGATGCCGGACGTGATCGCCGACGTCAGGAAGATCACCGGCATCAGCGGCGTGGACCAGTAGGGGTTGGCCTTGACGGAGCCGAACATGAAGCCGACGTACCCGTGCAGGACGCAGGCCGCCGGGATGCCGATTGCCGCCAGCACCACGACGATCTTGTGGTCGAGCTTCCGCGACTCGTCGGAGACGTCGTAGGTCCAGAGCGCGAGGGACGCGTAGAACCACCGCAGGATCCCGCGGTTCTGCCGGGCGTTCATCACGATGTCTTTGCGGAAGACGAGCCAGATCTCCAGGAGCACGATGATGAAGTAGACGGCGTAGATGACGCCGAAAGCCGCCATGGCCGACGAGAAGTTCGGCGTGATCATGATGTTGAAGCAGCGCATCGGCTGGCCGAGGTGGAAGAGGAGCGGCACGGGCGCGAAGATGAGGAACCCGAGCGACGCGACGAGCGAGAGCCGCGAGATCGGCTTCAGCTCCTGCCGTCCGAAGACGTGGTAGAGCGACCCCACGACGAACGACCCCGCGACGAGCCCGGTGACGTAGGGGTAAAGGACGATCATCACCCCCCAGGCGATGTGGAGGTCGTTCGGGTACGAGAAACCGACGCCGGAGCCTTCCATGTCAGCGGACCTCCTTATACATGCCCAGGTAGAAGCAGTGGGGCTTCGTCAGCAGTTCGGGCTTCAGCACGTGCGTCTCGCGCGTCGCGAGGATCTCGGCGACCGGGTCGCCCGGCTTCTTGAGGTCCCCCCATCGGCGCGCGCCGGTCGGACACATCTCGACGCAGGTCGGCCGCATCCCCTTCGTGATCCGGTGGTAGCACATCGTGCACTTCGACGCGACGTGGCCGTCCGGATTGAGGAAGCGCGAGCCGTAGGGGCAGGCCTGCACGCAGTAGCCGCAGCCGATGCAGCGCTTCACGTCCACGAGGACGACGCCGTCCGGCGTGCGATACGAGGCCCCCACGGGACAGAGCTGGACGCACGGCGTGAACTCGCAGTGGTTGCAGATCTTCGGGACGAAGAAGGCCTTCCGCGCGACTTCGCCGCTCGGGTCCGGCTCGAAGCCGTCGTGGCCCCCGTTCGGGGAGTCCACGAGGACCCGGTCCTCGCCGAAAACCCGGTACCGTTCGATCCAGGTCCGGAAATGGTGCGGCGGCACGTTGTTCTCGCGCTCGCAGGCGCGCACGCACGAGCCGCAGCCGATGCACTTCGAGATGTCGAACAGGAACGTGTACATGTGCTTCGTCGGATCGTACGCGGGCTTCGACACCGCGTCCTTGCCGAAGAGCCAGCCCGCCACGTCCAGCTCCTTGCCGAACCCGGCGACGAACATCGCGCCGGCCAGTCCCTTCGCGGACGTGCCGAGCGCCTCGCGCCTCGTGACTCCACCCGTCTTCTTCGTCTCTTCCATACGGATCTCACTTGGGCTTCGGAATGACCGGACCGTGCGGGTGCTGGTGGCACTCCCGGCACACGTCCTTCGGAATCCCCTGCGCCGTCGATCGCCGCACCTTCTCGAGATGGGCGCGGAGCTCGATCTGCGGGATGTGGCCGCCCGTGGTCGGCCTGTCGTGGCAGCGCAGGCAGAGGTTGTAGTCGTACTCCTTCGGCATCGCCGCGATCTTCTCCCCCTCCTTGTTGACGTGCGACGCGCGCGGGCCGTGGCAGACCTCGCAGGAGAGCGACGAGTGCGTCCCGGCGGCCGCCACGGAGAACGGGTCGTCGTGGCACTTCTTGCACTCCTAGCGCTCGCCCCGGAGCGGGGAGGGCTCGTGCGCGGAGTGGCACTCGAAGCACGCCGCGTCCGGGATCGTCGCGGCGACGGTCCGGCCGCCGCCCGCGAGGTGGCGGCGGAGATCCACCTGGGGGAAGCCCTTCGGCCGCGAGTCGAGCTTCTGGTGGCAGAGGGCGCACAGCTTGTGGTTCGGGTTCGTCGGCATGTCGGCGATCTTCTTGTCGTCCTTCGCGTGCGCCGACACCGGGGCGTGGCAGACCTCGCACTGGACCGGCGCGTGCCTGCCCTTGACCGTCTCGGCGAACTTCTCCTCGTGGCACTTCCTGCACGACTCGCGGCTGCCGTGATTCGGCTCCTGCGCCATGTACTCGAAGATGCTGTCGTACCGGTAGTGTCCCGCCTGGCCGAAGGACTTCGGGATAAGGAAGTGGCGGACGCCGACGAAGCCTGTCCCCAGGAAGAGGAGGATCAGGGCCGCCCTCCAGATGTGTTTGCTGTGTTCCATCTCAACGGTTCTCCATCATGGGTGCGGCGTCTCCGTCGGCGTCCGCGGGACGCCGTAATGGTCGACGTGGTACTTCTTTCCGAAGAGCGCGATGTCCGTCTCCGAGAAGTGGCCCAGCAGTCCGAACACCAGGGCGGCCATGATCGTCAAGATCCCGATGGCGACGCTGATCGGCCTCTTGCGGAAGCGCCGCTCGCGCGTCCGGTCCAGGAAAGGCCAGAGCATCATCACGACCGGCGGCAGGAAACAGATGAGGACGCCGAGGAGCTTCGGGAAGTACTTCAGGAGCTGGTACGTGGGCAGCCAGTACCATTCCGGCTTGATCGCCTGCGGCGTGTCGAAGGGATTCGCCTTCTCCCCCAGTTCCGGCGGCCAGAGGATCGAGATCGTGATCAGGAAGCCGAGGAAGATCGCGAAGACGACCCCTTCCTTGAGGAGATGGTGCGGCACGAAGGGAAGACCTCCCTTCGGCTTCTTCTCCTCGCCCACCCGGTCCATCGTGGCCAGCCCCTGCGCGCGCATCAGGACCACGTGCAGCGCCGTGAGCCCCACCAGGAGCCATGGGAAGACGATCACGTGGACGACGTAGAAGCGGGAGAGCGTCTCGCCGCCGACCGCGTCCCCGCCCAGGAGCAGGCGCTTGAACTGCACCCCCACGAGGGGAAGCGCCCCCGCCATCTCCGTGCCGATCGTCGTGGCCCAGTAGGAGAGCTGGTTCCACGGCAGGAGGTAGCCGGTGAAGCCGAAGGTCAGCGCGATGCCGAAGAGACACACGCCCACGACCCACGTCAGCTCGCGGGGTTTCTTGTACGCCCCCATGAAGAACGTGCGGACGATGTGCAGGAGCAGCAGGACGATCATGAACTTGGAGCCCCAGGCATGGAGGCCCCGGATGAACCAGCCGAAGCTCGCCTTCGTCATGATGAAGCGCACGCTCTCGAAGGCGCTGTCCGGCATCGGCCGGTAGTAGATCATCAGCAGCATCCCGGTGACGATCTGGTTGACGATCACGAAGATCGCCAGACTGCCGAAGGTATGAAACCAGGAGGTGTGGGCCGGGAGCGGCTTCGTGGCCTGGTCGGAGACGAACTTCTTGACGGCTCCCACGGGGAACCGCTCCTCCATCCACCGTTCGGTCGCCCGCAGCAGCGCGTTCATAGCGTCACCACGACCTCGCCGCCGACGATCGAGACCTCGTACTCGGACAAGGCCCGCGGCGGCGGGCCCGAGACCTGCTTCCCGTCCGTGCCGAAGACGCCCGCGTGGCACGGGCAGCGGATCTTCCCGCTGCCCGAGTCCCACTTCACGACGCACCCCAGGTGGGTGCAGATCGCCGAGAAGGCCCTGAAGCGGTCCTCGGCCGCGCGGATCACGATGATCGGCTTCCCTTCCGCCTGGACCATCCTGGCGGACCCGACGGGGAAGTCCTTCACGGGGCCGGCCGAGACCTTCGCGGTCTTCCCGCCGCCGGCACGCGCGGGCCAAAGATACGCCACGGTCGGCGCCGCCATCGCCCCCGCTCCCGCGAGCAGGCCTCCCCGGATGAGGAGATCCAGGAACGACCGCCGATCGGCGGCGGCGGGCTTCTCGTCCTTCGGGGCTTCGGCGTCGGCGCTCATTCGCGGTCTCCCGGAGAAGGCGCGGAACCGGCCCGCTTCTCCACGGCCTTTCGCTTCGCCCAGAACAACCCGGCCATCACGACCAGGAACCCCCAGATCGGCACGAGGGCCAGCCGCCGAACCCTCTTGCTCTTTTCCTTCTCCTCCAGGCTCCGGTCGACTTCCGCCAGCGTCTTCTCCGCGGTGGAGGCGAGATCCTCGACCGTCTTGAGGTCCAGCGCGTGCTGCCCCGGGAGGATCTGGCGGTTCGCGGTCTTCGCCTGCTCCCAAAGCACCCGGTCGTCCTCGGTGTGGAAGCCCGCTCGGGTCAGCTCCTCGAGCCGCTCCCCCGTTCTGCGCAGCGCGGCCTCACCCCGATCGATCCGGGCGAAAATCGCGTCGAACCTCTTCGGCCCCGGGTGATCCTCGTCATGGCAGAGGCCGCATTTCTTCCGGATGTCGGCCGGCGATTTCAGGATCTTGTGGTTCGTATGGCACTGGACGCATCCCTTGAAATCCCCCTGCCGGGTCGGCTGGAAGTGGGGGCTTCGCTCGAAGACCTCGTGTTCCTTCACGTGGCACTTGCCGCAGACGTGCGTGATGTCGCGGACCCCCGGCGGGACCGCGCCGTGATTGCCGTGGCACGTCGCGCACGTCGGCGCCGAGAGGTCTCCCTTGTCGAAGAGCAGCGCCGCGTGGACGCTCTGCCGGTAGAGCGCCGGCGCGGTGGATTTCTTCCCGCGCTTCTTCATCAACTCCTCGTCCCCGTGACACCGGCCGCACGTGCCGGGGACGTTCCTGGGATACACGGGGCTGTCCGGGCTCTTCACGGAGAGGACGCCGTGGGCCCGATGGCAATCCGTGCACGTCGCGACTTCCGTGTCGCCCTGAGCCAGGACCTCCCCGTGGCGCGAGGTCTGATACCGCGAGAGCTGATCGGTCGGGAGGCCGTACGGGTTCATCCGGCGCACGTCCGCGTGGCAGCCGCCGCACAGTTTCGGGACCTCGGTGTGCGGGACTTTCTTCACCCGATCGGCGTGCGCCCGGCCCTTGTCGATCTCCTTCGGGTCGCCGCCGTGGCAGTCCGTGCAGGCGACCCCTTCGCGCAAGTGGACGGACTTCTCCTCCTGCGCGCGCTCCTTTTCATGACAGGGCGCGCAAGAGGAGGTTTCCTGCGCGGCAAGCCCGCGGGGCGCCGTCAGGAAGAGCACGGTGCAGAAGCCGATGGCCGCGGCCCCCCGACACGAAGACACCGCCCCCGTGAGATCCGTCGCGCACCGGAGTCTTCGCGGTTCCATTTTCGCTACGCCGCGCCCTTCCCGTCCCGCCCGAGACGATCCGGGGTGAAGAGACCTCTCCAGAAGGACGAGCCTTCCTGTCGCGCCCGCGCCTCTTCCCGGGGGAGCCTTTCCATCCGCAGCAGCCACCGAAAGAGAGGGAGGGTCCCGCCGGCGGGCGTTGCCGGATCTTCCGGCAGGGCCTCGGCGGAAAAGAGCCATCTCCAGAACGACGCGTTCCGCGCTCCGGGCGCCGGGACCCCTTCCGCAGGCCCCAGCCGCTCCGGAACCAGCAACCACTTCGCAAGACCGATCAACCGTCCGACGATCCGCAGCATCGCCGCCTCACTTCCTCTCGCACGACTCAGCCCGCCTTATTCGCGTCGGCTGCGCCGCCGACGCGAAACGGCGCCCTCGCCCTTGACACGCGGCCGCAGCCCTTCGGGCTGCGCCCGCGCAGCGGGCGGTCGCGCC
>JACPRC010000097.1 GCA_016190175.1 Planctomycetota bacterium | reverse complement strand
CGACTATTGCCCAGTACGGTACGCGCCGCGGGCGGATTATTCATGAAGGCTCTCGCCTTCATGAATAATCCGGGCTAGAATCCACCCCCATGAGAGGGGCGAACCCCTACGTCCGCGACGACTCCCCCTTCGAGGACTCCCTCCGCCCCTCCTCCTTCGACGAGTTCATCGGCCAGCGCCCGTGCGTCCGCAACCTTTCCATCGCGATCCAGGCGGCGCGGAAGCGCAAGGAGCCTCTCGACCACATCCTCTTCTCGGGACTCCCCGGCCTCGGCAAGACGACCCTCGCGCGCATCATCGCCCACGAGATGCGCGCCCCCCTCGTCGTCACGGCCGGTCCCGTCCTCAAACGTCCCGGCGACCTCGCGGGCACGCTTACGAAGCTCGAGGACGGCGGCATCCTCTTCATCGACGAGGTACACCGGATGCTCCCCGACGTCGAGGAGTTCCTCTACACCGCGATGGAGGACTTCTTCATCACGATCAACGTCGACTCGGGCCCGAACGGCCGCACGATCAACCTCCCCCTGAGGCGATTCACGCTCATCGGCGCGACCACGCGCGAGGGGCTCCTCTCCGAGCCCTTCCGCGCGCGCTTCGGGATCCTTCAGAAGCTCGAGTGGTACCCGGTCGAGGACCTCGTGAAAGTCCTCCATCGCTCCGCGAAGATCCTCGCCGTCGCGATCGACGACGAGAGCTCGCGCATGATCGCCGAACGCTCGCGCGGGACGCCCCGCATCGCGAACCGCTACCTCCGCCGCGTCCGCGACCTCGCCGAGGTGAAGGCGAAGGGGCGCATCACGAAGCCGGTCGCCCTCGAGGGGCTCGGAATGCTCGGCGTCGACGAGGCGGGCCTCGAGGAGATGGACCGCAAGATCCTCCGCACCCTCGTCGCCAACCCGGACTCCCCTGTCGGCCTCAAGATGCTCTCCGTCGCGGTCGGCGAGGAGGAGCAGACGATCGAGGAGGTGTACGAGCCGTACCTCATCCAGAACCACTTCCTCGTGCGGACGCCGCGGGGCCGCAAGGCGACGGAGAAGGCGGTCAAGCACTTCGGCGTGGAGCAGGGCCGGCAGGCGACGCTGTTCTAGCGCCGGCGGGAGCGCGTCTTCGATCGCGACGCCCGCTGCTTCCTCTGCCGCGCGAGAAACTCGCGGACCTCCTCCGGGGTGAGGCGGCCGCAGTCCACGAGGATCTCCCCCAGCTTCTTCACGACCCCGCGCTCCGCGAGGTCCTGCTGGGCCCGCAGCGCCTCGTTGACCTCCTGCGGCGTCAGCCGCCCGGCGCGGAGGAGGAGCCACCCGATCCGGCAGTCGTCCCGGTGCGTGGCGGCATAGCGCGACCGCGGGCGGTTCCGCCGGAGCTGCTCGTCGATCAGGTCGGTGAGCTGCGATTCCGTCACGAGGCCCCTCGAGACGAGGATGCGGCCCAGCGGGCGCACCGCAGAGGCGGAAGCCTGTTCGTCCAGACACTCGGCGAGCTGCTCCCGCGAAACGAGACTCCGCTCCAGGGCGAGCTGGCCCAGGAAGAGGTTCCGCCGCGCCATGATTGAATTCTACCCCGACGGCGCGGGATTGCAAGATGCGCCCGGGTCACCGGATCTCGGCCATCACGCGCAGCGTGACGACTTCGCCCTGCGCGCGCGCGCCGAACGCGATCCACTTCGCCGCATCGAGCGGCCGGAGCGCCCCCTCGGTCTTCCGCCGCTGCTCTTCCACGAGTTCCTCGCGGCGCGCCACCACCATGCGGTCCACTTCGAGCATCATCTGGCGCGGATCCCGTCCCTCCTTGCGGAGCTGGTTCTCGATCTCCCGCCGGATCTGCGCCTTGGGGCTCGTCGAGTCCACGGTCTTCGTCGCGATCTCCGGGATGTGTCCCATCAGCCCCTGCTGGAGCGCCGAGAGGACGAGGACCCCTCCTCCGCAGTCGCCCGCCGCGCCGGGCGCCTCGAATCCCATCTCCTTCATCCGCTGCCGGCCCTGGCGCTGGGACGTCTCATCCGGGAAGCGCGCCCCCTCCCCCGCGCCCGTCTCCAGCACGCGCCGCACGAACTGGAGGTTGTTGCCGACGATGAGCACGTCGCCCAGCTCCGCCGCGCACGGCCGCAGGTAGTCGTTGTAGCCGAACGGATCGGACTTGCGGTCGAAGTAGACCAGCGTCCCCCCCGACCTCAGCTCCGTCGTCGGACGCTGGAAGTCCTTCAGGAGCCGTTCGAGGACCCCGCGGAGCGCGTCGAGCGCGGAGCGCGCGTCGGGACACTTCACCACGAACGCGAGCGACGTGTAGGTGTTGCCGCCCGAGCCGACTTCGCTCCCCAGGACGACCGCCATGGGCGCCCCGGCGCGCGGGAGAAACTCCCGCTCGAACCCCGCCTTCTCCAGTTCCTTGACGGCGTCGAAGGCCTGCTGTTGCACGTACTTGTCGAACTGGCTCGCCTTCGGGTCGGGCACGACGAGCGTCTTGATCCATGCGTAGAGGTCCGACATCCCCGCGGACTCGATCACGCACCCCGTCGCGTCCGCGGGCGTGAAGGCCGCGAGGGCCGGGTCGAGCGCGACCTCCTTCACCTGGGCGCCGTCGAGGCGGACGTCCGCGAGCACGGACGAGCCCTTCCAGCCGGCCTCGATCTCCATCGAACGGGCCGTCTCCGCGTTGACGAAGGCGAAGAGCGCCCCCGCGGGGACGCCGCGGAACTTCTTCCGCCACTTCGCGAGCGCCGGCGAGGAGCCGAAGTCCGCGCGCATCCAGAACGGCCGCGCGAGCTTCGGCTTCTTTCCCTTTTTCCGCAGCCCGTCGGCGAGGAGCCCGCGGTCGTCGCTCGCGATCACGTACGCGTCGTCGATCGCGATGAAGGTCTGCGCCTTGCCCTTCGTGACGCTCAGGCACGACCAGCCGCCGATCTCCTCCTTCTTCGCGCCGAAGAGGCCCGCCGCGGGCTTCGCGAAGGGCAGGAGGAGATAGTCGCCGAACCGGACCTTCGTCGCCGCGAGGAACCGGGCCTTCGCGAAGTCGTCCGCGACGCGCACCGCGTACAGGGCGTCCCGGCCCCCCAATCGGAGGATGTTGGATTCCTCGTATTCGGGATGCTCCGCCATCCAGCGGCGGTCGTCGAGCTGGTCGAGCGTCGGAAGTCCCGCGTCCTTCAGGAGGTCGCCGACGGCCGCGCGGAAGGCGCGGTCCTTCTGCGCCTTCTTCCGGAGCGATTTCCACGCATCCGATTTCTGGATCGACTCCCACTCGCCGCCGAGGTCGCGGACGCCGCACGCGAAGTTCGCGCCGGCCGGGGTGTATTCCCTCGCGTCGCCCCCGGCGGTCGCGTACTGGAGACCCCGTACCGCGACGTAGAGGAGGACGATCGCGACGAGGGCGAGCGGCGCGGCGATGAGCGTCTTGACCCACCAGCGGCGCGCGCGGTACCACTCCCACAGGCGCATCATCTGCGCCTCGCATTCCACACGAGGTGACGGAGTTCGGGCAGCAGGATCGCGCGAAGCGCCAGGCGGACCGCCCCTTCCGATCCCGGGACGCACGCCGCCACGCGTCCCGACGCGGTGACCCCGAGCAGCGCGCGCGTGAGCATCGCGGCCGTCCCGACCTCGCGGACGCTGCGCGCGCGGAAGAGCTCGCCGAACCCCGGCAGTTCCTTGGCGAGCATCGGCCGCACCGTCTCGATCGTGACGTCGCGGGCGCCGGGTCCGGTTCCGCCGATGGTCAGCACGAAGTCCGACTCCCGGAGCGCCGAGCGCACGGATCTCCGGATGCGCGCGGGGTCGTTGGGGACGAGCGTGCGGCCCGCGAGCGCGAATCCGCCTTTCGCCAGAAGGGTCTCCGCCGCCCTCCCCGAAGTGTCCGTGCGTTCCGTCCTCGCGTCGCTGACGACGACGACGGAGCAGCGGACGGGCCGGTCTCCGGCGGCGTTGCGGTGCTCTCGCGCGCCCATTCTCGTTGAACGATCCCCCGCAGGCGATGATAGTGCCGGGCAAAAACTTTGACAAGGCGAGATTGACGCCCTTAGACTCGCCCGGCCATGGCCGACCGCGAAACGGATCTGATGCTCCAGGTGAAGACCGGCGACGCCGCCGCGTTCGAGGAACTGTACGGCCTCTACCGGCGGCCGCTGGCGAACTTCCTCTACCGTCTCTGCTGGAACCGGCAGCTCGTGGACGACCTGATGCAGGATGTCTTCCTCCGGCTCTGGCGCGCGGCGCCGAACTACGAACCTTCGGCGAAGGTCTCGACCTACGTCTTCCGGATCGCGCACAACCTCTGGATCAACGAGGGGATGAAGCGGCGGGAGCAGGCGGTCGAGTCGATCGACCGGGCCGGGCGCAGCGATCCGTCCGAGGGGCTGGAGCGGGGGGAGGTGCAGGCCGCCGTGAAGAAGGCGATCGAGGAGCTGCCCGAAGGCGAGCGCGAGTGTCTCGTCCTCTCCGAGTACAACGGGCTCAAGTACGCCGAGATCTCCGAGATTCTCGGCGTCCCCGTCGGCACCGTGAAGTCGCGGATCTGGAGCGCCGTGCAGCGGCTCCGCGAGAAGCTGAAAGGGCTGCGCGCATGAAGGTGTGGGACCGCGCGGCGCACGCATGGGCGATCGCCGGGGCCCTGACGCTCGGGGGCCTCGGGGCCCTGCTCGCCGCCTCCGGCGATCTCGGCATCGGGATCGCCGCCGCGGCGATCGGCCCGGTCTGGTATCTCCTCCTCATGCGCCGCTCTTTCCGCCGCCTCCGGCTGTCGCGCGAGCCCGTCCCTCCCGAGTGGCGCGAGGTCCTCGAGAAGAACGTGCCCGCGTACCGCCGTCTCGCGCCCGACCGCAAGGCGGCCTTCGAGCGCGACGTCGCGATCTTCGTCCGCGAGAATTCGTTCCGCGGCGTGGACGGCGTTGAGGCCACCGACGAGTTGAAGGTGCTGGCCGCGACGAGCGCGATCCTCCTGCTCTTCGGGCGCACGGAACGCGAGTTCCCGAAGATCGGCGAGATCCTCTTCTATCCGCGCTCCTTCGACGAGGACTACCGCTCCCACGGCGATATCGCCGGGCTCGTGCACCCGCACGGGACGGTCGTCCTCTCCGCGCCGGACCTCCGGCGGAGCTTCGCGGCGGCGGACGGGTTCCACGTGGGGCTGCACGAATTCGCGCATCTCCTGGACCTGGCGGGCGGGACGTGCGACGGGGTGCCGATCGACCTCGATCCGAAGCTCGTGCAGCCGTGGTGCCGTCTCGCGGCGGCGGAGCTGGAGCGGATCCGCACGGGGCGCGGCGCGCTGCGGGCGTACGGCGGCACGAACGAGGCCGAGTTCTGGGCCGTGGCGGTGGAGGCCTTCTTCGAGCAGCCCGAGGCGCTGCGGCGCGGGAACGCGGAGCTGTACGCGATCCTGGAGGAGTACTTCGGGCGGCGGGCTGTTTCCTGAACGCCGCCCGACCGCCGCGCTTTCGGGGCGCCGACCTCCCGGCCTGATGTATAATGCCGTGCATCATACGAGGGACCGACGGATGCCCGAGAAGGAGGCCGCGAAGAAGGTGATCGACACCCTGCCCGACGACGCCACGCTCGACGACATCATGCACGCGTTGTATGTCCGGGCGAAATTCGAGCGGGGGGAGCGGGAAATCCGCGGCGGGAAGGGCGTCCCCCACGACCAGGCGAAGCGCCGACTGCGCCGCCTCACTTCCTGAACGCGACCTGCTCCACCGCGATCCGCTTCAGCTCCAGCGAGAAGAAGGCCTTGTCCCGCGCCTCGGAGTCCAGCTCCTTCTGCACCTTCGCGGCGTCCTTCTGCTCCTTCGTCTCCTGTGCCCGCGCCTTCGCGGCCACGGTCTGAAGCTCGGTCAGTTTCTTGCGCTCCTCCTGGGAGGCATGGCGCCAGCCGACGGCCGCGAGCGCGTGGTCCTCGGTCTTGACCTTCGCGTCCGCGTGGGCCTGACGGTACTCGGCCAGCTCCTTCTCGTAGCGCTTCTGGAAATCCGCGACCTCCTGCTCGGAGATCTTCATCTCCTCCCGGATGCGCTTGTCGAGGTCCCGGCCGCAATCGAGGACGCACGCGCGCAGGCGTTCGATTTCCGCCTGGAGGCGGTCCGCCGATGCGGCATACTGCTTCGACTTGCGCCGGTTCCGCGTCTCGGCGGCGAGGCGGCGGTATTTCGCGGCCTCGGCGAGGCGCGCGCGCAGGAGCGCGGCATGGCGGTTCTTGTGGCCGATGTCCCCCTTCAACTTCTGCTCGACGTTCGTGCGGCCCATGGGATCTCCCTCAATAGATCTGTTTTCCGAGCGCCGACAGGATGAGCTCCACGCCCAGCTCGGCGGTCGCGTTGCGCGTGTCCAGGATCGGGTTCACCTCGACGAGGTCCATCCCGACCATCTTCTGCGAGTCCGAGATGATCTCGAGGCACAGGTGCGACTCGCGGTAGGTGAGCCCGCCCTTCCTGGGGGTCCCCACGCCGCGCGCCACGCTCGGGTCGATCGCGTCCATGTCGAAGCTGACGTGGATCCCCGCCGTCCCCCGCGACGCGATCTCGATCGCCTCCTCCATCGTGGTCGAGACGCCGCGGCGGTCGAGGTCCTTCATCGTGAAGACGCGGACGCCGCTGTCCCCGATCAGCTTCTTCTCCCGCTCGTCGAGGTCGCGGACCCCGAAGAGCACGGCGTTGGAGTAGTGGACCTTGGGGGAGAAGCCGCCGACCCCGGCGAGGAGCGGGTCGCCCATCCCGAGCACGTGCGCCAGCGGCATCCCGTGCACGTTGCCGGTGTTCGTCGATTCGGGCGTGTTCATGTCGCCGTGGGCGTCGAACCAGATGAGGCCGATGCGCCGGCTCTCCGCCCGGAAGTGCGTCGCGACCCCCGCGATGGAGCCCATCGCGATCGAGTGGTCTCCGCCGAGGGTGATCGGAACGCGCCCGTCCTTCATTTCGCGGACGACGCGCTCGCATACGTCCTGGCAGACGTCCTCGATGTCCTCGGCGTACTTCTTCTTCGCGTCGCCGATCTCCGCCTCCTCGGGGAGCGGGACGTCGACGTCGCCGGTGTCCCGGACGTCGAAGCCGAGGCGCCGGATCGCGTCGGTGATGCCCGCGACGCGGACGGCGCTGGGTCCCATGTCCACGCCGCGGCGGTTCCCGCCGAGGTCGAGGGGGACGCCGACGATCGCGACCTTCCGCATGGGCGGCATGATAGGAAATCGAGGCCGCGGCGTCTACGGCTTCCGCAGCTTCCGGAGGGCCGCCGCGGCCGCCTTGCGGACGTCCGGGACCGTCTCCTTGTCAAGCCGCGCCTCGATCCGTGCCGCGGCGCGCGCGTCGCCGGCGTCGCCGAGCCGCTCGATCGCGCTCTTCCGGACCCCGTTCGAGGGATCATCCACGAGATCGAGGAGGCGCGCGGTGACGTCCTCCTCCTTCTTCTCGCTCCACCGATCGAAGAGGATCCCGAGGGCGCGCGCGCGGAGCCACTCGTGTTTTCCGTACTCCAGCGCCTCGAGGAGCAGCGGCTTCGCGCGCGCGCCGTCCGCGTGGGCCAATCCCTCGAGCCCGCCCGGTGCGAGATACGGCTCGTCGCGATTCCGGTCGTAGAAAGTCGCAAGCTCGTCGAACGTCTCCGCGCCCGCGCGGCCGTACGACGCCGCCGCCCAGCCGCGGCATCGGAGATTCGGCTCCTTCTCCAGCGCCTCCCTCAGGACCGCGCGCACCTCGGGGCGCTCCGAGAACGAAGCGAGCCCCTGGTAGATCGTCTTGCGCAGGAGGACGGATTTCGTCTCCGCGAGGATCTTCAGCAACCCCGCGACCGCCGCGCCGGTCCCGATCCCCGCGAGCGTGCGAGCCGCCTGCCGCGCGATCTCGACGCACGGATCGTCCTTCGCGGCGACGAGCGCCGCGATCGCCGCCTCCGGCGCGTTCTCGATCTCGAGCTGCTCCGCGGCCCAATGTCGCCCCGCCGCCTCCGGGTCGTGCGCGAGCTGCCACATCAGCTCCTCCGCCGACTTCTTCCACTTGAGGCGCTTGAGGATCGAGCCCGTGCGGTCGAAGGAGACGAGCCTCGGCGGCGAGCGGCAATCGAAGACGAACTCCTGGCGGCGCCGCTCGATCCACATCCGATGGACCGCGCCGTCGATCCCGATTTCAACGGGGACGCGGAACGCCTCGGGGACCCGCGACTCCAGCGGACCGCAGCGGGCGCGCACCGGATTCTGCTTCTGCTCGACGACGAGGCGGAGCTTCCCCTTCTCCCAGCGGTGCGAGACCTCGAACTCCGGGACGCCCATCCCGTACACCCACTGGTCGAAGAACCAGCGGAGGTCCGTGCCCGTCGCCTCTTCCATCGCGCGGCGGAAATCCCGGGTGTCCACGACGCCGCGGGCGTGCTTCTTCACGTAATGCGCCACGCCCTTCCGCCATCCCTCGTCGCCGACGACCTGCCGGAGCATGTGGAGGATCCACCCGCCGCGGTCGTACGTGTGCGAGTCGAACATGTCGTCCGGGTCGGTGAAGACGCTGCAGACGATCGGGCGGCGGTGGTCCGCCTCCTCGCCAAGGTAGTTCTCCGCGCCGGAGCGCATCTGCGACTGCATCTCGGCGCGTCCGTACCGGCGCTCGGCCCAGAGCCATTCGCAGTACGTCGCGAACCCCTCGTTCAGCCAGAGGTGCGCCCAGGAGCGGCAGGTCACGAGGTCGCCGAACCACTGATGCGCCAGTTCGTGGACGACGAGCGCCTCGTCGGAGTATCCCTCCGCGGCGCGCGACGGCGTCACCACCCACTGATAGAGCGTCGTCGCCGAAATGTTCTCCTGCCCGCCCATCTCGAAATCCCACACGACGGTCTGCGCGTACTTCGGGTACGGATAGGGGACGCCGGTGATCGACGAGAAGAACGCCATCGCCTCGGGCGTCACGCCGAGATCGCGCCGGACCTCCGCCTCCTTGAATTTCCCCTTCGGGACGTGGTACTCGACGCCGCCGCGGTCGGAATAGGATTCGAGATCGGCAACGACGATCGAGACCAGATAGCTCACGTGGTCCACGTCCATGCGATGGTGCGTCGTCGCCCAGCCGCCCTCTTCGACTCGATCCACGAGTTTCCCGTTGGAGATCACCTTGAATTTCGCGGGCGCCGTGACCCATGTTTCGGAGGTCGCGCGGTCGTTCGGGTAGTCGTGGCAGGGGAACCAGTGGTGGTTGTCCTCGGCCTCGCCGTGGGACCACACCATGAGCGGCTTGTCGGAATAGCCCGCATCCGGCCGGATGAAGTGAAGGCCTCGGCGCGGGCGGCCTTCGTACGCGATCGTCGCGGTCATCCGGATCCCCTTCTCCACCGGCCTGGGCAGGCGGATCGAGAGTCTCTCGTTCTTCAGCTCGAAGGGCATGTCGGAGCCGTCCAGTTTCGCGGAACGGACCGTCATGTCCGCGGCGTCGAAGGCGATCGCGCCGAGCCGGCGGAGCGTCGTGAAGGAGATCTCGACGCTGCCGTCGATGCGCGGCTCCGCGGGATCGAGCCTCACGCGGATCGCGTAGTGATGGACGTCCGCTTCGAGCGGCCGCTCCGCGTGCGGGCGGTTCGCGGGGTCGCCGAACGGCGTCCACGTCGTATCGACGGCGGAACAGGCGGCGAGCAGGAGGAGCCAGAGCGTGCGGCGCATGAGCGGGCGATTGTACAATCGAACCCGATGCGCGTCACGACCCACGCCGAAGCCGTGAAGTTCGTCGACCGCGCCGGCTTCGCCTTCGTCTTTCCCGAGCGGCGCATGCCGCTCCCGTCGCTCTGGGGCGCGGTGTGCGGCGACCCGCGGCGGGAAATGGAGGAGGAGGACTGGGGCTGGACGAGCGCCGTCGGGCGGACGTGGGACCTGAAGGTCGCGCTCGCCGCGAAGCGCCGCGTCTACGTGGGGCGCGCGTTCCGCGGCAAGCCGTCGCTCGTGTCGCTCGCGATGTTGCCTGCGCTCCGCGCGACGATCGGCGATCCGTTCCGCGGACTCAGCGACGACGCGCGACGCGCCTACGAGCGGCTCTCGAACGTCGGAGCGATGTCCACGCTGCGGCTCCGCGAGTCGCTGGGATGGCACGGCCCCAAAGGCCGCGCGAAGTTCGACAGGCTGCTCCCGGAGCTGTACCGCCGGCTCCTGATCGCGACGGTGGGGACCGACGGCACGGAGACGCGCTGGCCGGCGGGAGTCGTGAGCACGACCGAGCGGGCGTTCCCGGGGCTCGCGAAACCCCGCGACGCGAAGACGACGCTCGTCGCACGATTCCGCGCGACGGCGCCGGACGCGACGGACCGGCAGATCGAGGGGGTGCTGGGCCTTCGATTGGATCGCCCGTAGCCGCTACTGCGCCGGCTTGAACAGGTCGTCCGGAAGATGGGGGTTCAGGTCGAAGGAGTTGAAGTCGTACTGCGTCCACATGCCGGGTTCGTCCGATTTCCGCCGCAGCGGAAGGCGCGTGTCCGGGTGGATCCAAAGCGTGTTCCGGCTCTCCGATTCCGAGTCGGATCGCTCCCATCTCCACTTCACCTTGTACCGGATCACCTTGGCCTGGACCCCGCCCACGAGTTCGTCCTTGCCCGCCTTGAAGTCGTACGCACGAAAGCGGGCGTGGGGATCCTCCCCGTGCCGGGACCAGTCTTTGATGATCCCGTACAAGAACGGAAGGTCTCCGCGAAGAAGGACCGTCTCGACGATGCGACGGAACCCGAACGGGAGGCGAGTCCGGCTATCGTACTTCCCGATGCGACAGAACGATCGGCCGTCGGAGACATGAGTGTGGAGCCTCGATTCGATCAGTAGATCGAGTCGCATCCGATCCCGATCGGCCGCGAACAGAGTGCCTCCGCCTCCGGCGAGGGAGCGCGTTGCCGATCAGTGGTCGGAAAGGGTCTCCATCCCCATGCCGAACCTCACGCGCAGAGTCTTCGCCTGCGCGATGGTCCGCTCCGTCTCCTCGAAGAGGCGGCGGGCGGCGTCCGCATCCTGAGCGCCGAGAAGGAGAAGCGCCATCAGGTGGAACATCGTTTCCCTACCCTACCCTGTTCGACGGCCAAAAAGAAACGCGGGGGCGTGAGTCCCCCGCGTTGGAATTTCGACTCGACCGAGTCTACGTCCGGATCTTTCAGCCCTTCGCCTTCGTCTCCCTCTCCTTCACTTCCTTGCCGTCCTTCGCGGCGGCCGCGGCGTCCCATGCCTTCTCCCACGCGCCGCGATAGACGAGTTTGCCCTCGCGGTCCAGGACGCAGGTGAACGTCACGACCTTGGCGCCGAAGAGCTTCGCGCCTTTCTTGTCGGTGTCGAAGCAGAGCGGGTACTTGAGGTCGTTCTCCTGCGCGAACTTCCGGAGCTGCTCCTCGGTTTCGCCGTAGGCGCAGATCCCGACGAAGCCGACGCCCTCCTTCTCGCATTTCTCCGCGAGCGCCTTCACGTCGGCGAGGATGCGGTTCCCGCTCGGGCACTTGTACGACCAGAAGTGGACGATGAGGACTTTGCCCTCGGCCTTCTCCGACTTGCGGAAGTCCGAGAGCTTGAGGTCCTTCCCTTCGAGGGTCTTGAGCGCGAGGTCCGGGACGACCTTGTCCCATTCCACCGTTCCGTCCTGCGCGGAGCAGGAAAGGGCGAGCGTGAGCGCCAGAAGAAGCCTCATGATTCCTCCGTTCCGTCGAGGATGAGACACCGGAACGGGCGCGGAGGTTGCGTCAATCCGCCAGCCGCGGGTAGCGCCAGGGCGTCTCGAGGACGAGCGCCCCCATCGCGGTGGTGTAGACCTGGCCGCCATAGCCCGACCACTTGTCGAAGCCCGCGGGCCAGGCGCCGTCGCGTCCCTGGCTTTCGAGAACCTTCTTCTTCACGAGCGGGTACCACTCCGCCCAGGGGTTCCCGCCCTTCTGGAAGAGCGCGAGGCTCCCGAAGTAGGCGAAGTACAGGTCGTTCGAGGGATAGCTCTGCGGTTCCGTCGAGACGATCGGGGGCAGCTCGAGGAGGACCTTCGCCTGCAGATCGAGAAGCGCCCCGTCCGGAGTGTGGTTCGCCATGACGTGGGCGAACATCCCGACCGCGGTGAGCGCGTGGCAGCCGTTCGGGAACTGGAGGCGCGCGCGGTACCCGACCTTGCCCTCGCTGTCCGTGAGGAGCGACAGGCGGTCGCGCGCCTGGTTGAGCGCCGGGATGACCGTCTTGTCGCCGCTCATGAGCGCCAGCCGCAGGAGGAGGATCTGCCACCCTCCCACGGAGGTGTCGTTCTCGTTCGCGCGGTACGCGTACCCCCACCCGCCGGCGGAGTTCTGCGCGGAGACGGTGAAGGCGACCGCCGAGGAGGCCGGCGCCTGGAGCGCCTCGTCGCGCGTCATCACGTACGCCTCGAGGAGCGCGAGGGTCGCGATCCCGTGGTCGTACATGTAGTGACCCTCGTTGCGCCCGACGAGGCCGTTCGACCTCTGCTCCGAGAGGAGGAACTGGATCCCCTTCTTGACGACCTCGGCGTGCTCGCCGCGCACGTGCGTGTGGCCGTCGCCGAGGAACGCGAGGAGCGCCAGCCCGGTGAGGCCGACCTCGTACTCCCGCTTCCCGGCCGTCCAGCGGCCGTCCGCTTCCTGGACGCGCGCGAGCCAGCCGAGGGAGCGGCGCACCGCGGGCCCGGTTTCCTCGCCGCCGTACATCTTCCGCAGCAGGTCCTTCGTCTTTTCGTTTGTGCGCGACTCGAGGAAAGCGAGGATGCGGTTGTCCTTCTTGAATCGCTCCACCCAGTGACGCGGGTCCATCGGCTTGAAGGGATCGCGCTCCGGGATGCGCGGCTTGACATCGCGGTTCGGGTCATCCGGGTCGCGGGGCCAGTCGGGCGTGTACTCGCGCGGACCGTCCGGCGTGAAATCGGCGCTGCGGCGCCCGGTCCCGTCCGCGGACTTCCACTCAGGTCCGGCCGTGTGGCGCCGCGGCTTCGCCTGGATCGACGAGTCGCGCAGTTCGTCCTCCTCGCTTCGGGGCGAGAGAAGGACGATCGCGGCGATCGCCAGGAGGAGCACGTGCACGGCGACCGAGATCGCCCAGGCGGGCACGAAGTCGAAGTGGGCCCGGAGGCTCTCCCACCAGGAGTCGGAGGGACGGCGGGGGCGGACGCGCTCCATGAACTCCGGGTGCGCCTCCGCGAAGGCCTGACGGACCCGCCACGCGAAGCCGGGCGCCGGGTCGACCGTCTCCAGCCTGCCCAGCGCCTTCAGGGTGCGGTCGAAGCGCGCGAGCTCCTTCGTGCACTCCGCGCACCCCTCGAAGTGGAGGCGCAGCGGCTCGCGCCCGGCCTCTTCGACCTCGCCCTTCAGGTACGCGACGATCTCGGACGACTTCTCACACTTCATGATCGCCCATCAGTTCCTTCAGCCGTTCGACGGCCGTGTGCATCCTCGACTTCACCGTCCCGACCGGGACGTCCATGATCTCGCCGATCTCCTTGTACTTGAGTCCCTGCATCTCGGACAGGATGAGCACCATCCGCTGGTCCTCCGGGAGCCGCTCGATCGCGGTCCGCAGAGCGGCGTGCGTCTCGCGTTTCTCCAGGATCTCGACGGGGGACTCCTCGCGCGATCGGATGCGGTCGCGGAGGACTCCCTCGTCGCCGTTCGCCGCCGGCGTCTCCAGCGACACCGGCCCGGGATGCGAGGCGGCGGCGCGCATCCGGTCGATCCACAGGTTCCGCGCGACCCGGTAGAGGAACGTCGTGAACTTCGCCTGGGGCTCGTACGACCCGAGGTGGCTGTAGAGCCGCAAGAAAACCTCCTGCGTGCAGTCTTCCGCTGTCTGCCGGTCCCATGCGTTGTGAAAGAAGAAATTGAGGAGCGACCGCTGGTGGCGTTCGACCAGCGCGGTGAACGCCCCGAGGTCGCCCTTCTTGATCTCCTGGATCAGCTCGAAGTCGCTCCACGAGGAGCGGGGTCCCGAGCGTCCCGAGGAAGTCATACCTTCCTCATGTAGAACCAACGGACGTCAGGGGCGAAGGTTCAGCGACTTCAGGAAGGCCTCGGACGCCTGGCCCTCCGCGCGGAACGTCAGCCGCCGCGCCGTCTCCCCGGCGATCTCGAACGTCACGCGCACGTGATCGCCGAGGCCGGCCGCCCTGTCGCCCCATTCCACCAGGATCACGGAGCCGTCCCGGAAGTCGTAGAACCCGAGCGACGCCAGTTCGCGCCCGTCGATCCGGTAGAGGTCATAATGCCTGATCGGCACGTTCGCGTCGTAGCTGTTCATCAGGACGAAGGTCGGGCTCGTGACGACGTCGGGGTCGGCCAGCCCCAGCCCGAGGGCGACCCCCTTGGCGAACTGGGTCTTGCCCGCGCCGAGGTCGCCGACGAGGGAGAACACGAGCCCCGGTCGCGCCGCGGCACCGACGCGCCGTCCGACCTCCCGCGTCTCCTCGACCGATCGTGTCTCGACGATCATGCCTCAGGACCACACCAAAAGTTGACAGGGAGGTTTTGGTGCGGCGGGACATGCTTCCCACCGAAACGATGCTCCCAGCCGCGGGGCTTCAGCCGCCGGCCGTTCAGGAACACCCCCCGCCCCGGCCGGACCTCGCCGATGATGACGCCGAGGTTCGCCCGGGCCACGCGATCCGCCTCCTCGGGGGCCGCGGTGAAGAGGAGTTCGTAGTCTTCGCCGTCGTAGAGCGCCTCCTCCAGCGTCCGGTTGCGGGGCACCCGGTCCGGGTAGAGCACGGCGGCGACGCCGCTCTCCTCGCAGACATGGCCGAGATCGACGACGAGGCCGTCGCTGACGTCGATCATCGCATGGATGTCGTAGTGCCGGTTGAGCGCCAGCCCCTCGCGCACGCGCGGCGTGAAGGTGAGATGCCTCCCGCGAATCGAGCCGCCGAGGGGGCCGGTCACGAGGACGCGGTCGCCGACGCGGGCGCCGGCGCGCGTCACCGGCCGCAGCCCGCGCGTCTCGCCGAGGAGCGAGACCGTGATCGCAAGCGGTCCGTCGTACGAAGACAGATCGCCTCCGACGATGCACGTGTCGAACCGTCGCGCCGTGCGGTTCATCCCCAGGAAGATGCGCTTCAGGAACGGCATCGTCGCGCGGCGCGGGACCGCCATCCCGACGACCGCGAACGTCGGGACGCACCCCATCGCGGCGATATCGGACAGGGAGCGCGCGATCGCCTTGTGGCCGATCTCCTCGGGCTTCGCCTCACCGGAGAGGAAGTGAACCCCGTCGATGACGGCATCGGTCTTGAGGAGCGCCGCGTCCCCGTCGACGCGCACGACCGCGGCGTCATCCCCCGAGTCGACGAGGATGCGGCCGCCGCGCTTCCCGAGGCGGCCCCGGATCCAGCGGATGAGGGCGCGTTCGGACATCGCCCGATTATACCGCCGTCTCCGTCTCCCCGCACCCGTAGGTGCTGCACTTGCCGAGGTACTTCCAGCAGTCGGCGTGGTGGGGCGTCCCGCATTTCGCGCACCGCACGACCGTCTCCGCCAGAGGCGAGGTGCAGACCTGGCACACGCCCCCGGGCGCGGCGAGGTCCGCCTCCACGACGTCCACCCGGCCCGGGTCCATGCCGGTCTGCACGATCCGCACGAACGCATCCATGAAGCCCATCAACCCCTGGACGCGGTCCTTCTTGACGACGGAATCGACCTCCAGCGTCAGCCGTTCCCGATCCGTCCTCAAGCGGATGGCCGCGCCCGCCCACGCGAGAAGGTCCTCCGCGAACCGGAACCAGCCGCCCTCTTCCAACTTCGCCAGCCATGCCGCGTCTCCCTTCACGCCGCACGGTCGCTCCCCATCCGCCCAGTCGTAGGAGGCGTCGCCGGCAAAACGGGAGCCCCGCGAGATGAGCTCCGCGGTCCCCCCGGCGGGGACGCTGATCTCCACGGACGTGACGGCGGTGCTCCCCGACCGCCAGCGAAGGAAGAACCCCTTCGCGCCGGCGCGGGTGAATCGGATGAACGGCAGCGCCCGCGACGGATCGGTTGCGACCTCGCCGCCCAAGCTCTCGGCGACCGACGCGAGGTCGCCCGTCAGGACGTCGCCCTTCGGCCGCCACCTCGTGCCCCACACGAGGAGGAAGACCCCGGCGACCGCGATCGCCAGAAGCAGCACGCCGGAGCAGTCGGTTTGCACTCTACCTCCCCCGCAACTCCGCCTTCCGCGACGCGAGCGACCCGCACGCGAACGTGGAGCAGCGGCCGTTGTACTCCCAGCAGTCCGCATGGTGGAGCGTCGTGCACCTCGTGCACTCCACGAGCGCCCCCTCCAGCGGCGTCCCGCAGATCTGGCACGCGGTCCCCGAGACCTGGAGCTTCGTCTCGATCACCACGATTCCCGGCTCGACCCGGGGAATCGCCTCCGCGATCTGCAGACCGCACGAGACGAGCTTGTCGAAAGCGGCGCGGCCGACCGGCTCGTTCGAGCCGAGGGTGAACCTCAGTTCGAGCCTCGACGGCGAGACCGAGAGACGCACCTCCCCCTGCCATCCCAGCGATCGGATGAGGCCGCGGACGTCGGGCACGAGCGCCGCGCGCGCGAATTCCGGCGGTCGGGCGCGGACGACATAGAGGGCATCGAACTCCCGGTCGCCGACGTCGAGGTCCTGGCCGCCGAAGAGCCTCGACATGCTCCCCGCGAGCGTCTCCGGAGCGACGTGGAGGTGACCGGCGAACCGGCCCTGCGGGACGGCCGTGAAGCAGGCCGTGCCCGGCCAGGGGACGTCCAGGGTCGCCCGGAAACCGGCACGCTCCAGGAAGAGGATCTCCCGTCCGTCCACGACGCGCACGTCGCCCCCGTAGGCGGGCGCGACGGGAAGGAGGGAGGAGCCTTCGACCCTCTTCTCCTTCCGTTTGGCCCCGCGGACGGCGAAGAGGATGGCGGCCAGCCAGACGGCCATGATGAGCAGGACGATCAGGATCTCCATGACCCTATCCCGCGCGCGCGCCAGGACAGCCGAACGTGCTGCATCGGCCGAGGTACTCCCAGCAGTCGGCGTGGTGCGGCGTGCGGCAGAGTTCGCAGCGCACGACCGCGCCGTCCATCGGCGAAGAGCAGACCTGGCAGATCCCGCCGCTCTCCTCCACCGTATCGAGCACCTCGACCGCACCGGCGGGCGCGTCCGCACCTGCGAGTCCGACGACACGGTCCCCGAACTCCAGGAGCTTCCCGATCTTGTCCGGCGAGAGCAGGGTCTCGATTTCGATCCAGACGCACGAGGTCGTGAGGCGGACGTGGACGGAATCCCCTGCCCAGCCGCTCAGCCCGACAAGGAGCGCGCGGAGACCCGATCGGAGCAGGCCTTCCGCCCAAGCCGCATCCGATGCGGTGATCCGGAGAGAGTCCTGCGGGTTCGAGACCGATTTGGAGTGCGGAGGGATCGTGGGGAAGCGGTACGAGTTTCTCGACGCCGCGACGAGGAAGCCGTCGGTAGCGACCCGGATCTCCAGTGTCGTGAGCGGCTTCCGGCTCCTCCCGACCATTTCCTCTCTCAGAATGCACGGGCGCCCCTGCCGCTCGAAGCGCAGTTCGGGCCGCCCCGAGGGCCTCTCGACGCGTCCCCCGACCGAGGCCGCCAGCGCCGCCAAGCCCTGCCCTTCCTCAACCCTGGCCCGAAGCCGCTTCTGCCGTGGGATCTGGTAGACGATGAGGACGGAACACCCGACGAGTCCCAGCAGGTAGAACAGAATCACGAACACGTCCGAGCCGTCCATCATCGTTCTCCCAGAAACGGGCGCACGAACTCGTGCGCCCGTTTCGCCACCTCGGGCGCGTCCTCCTGGAACGGGTACAGCTCGATCGTGATCCAATCGTCATACCCGACTTCGCGGAGCGCCGCGAAGATCGCGCGGAAGTCCATCGCGCCATCCCCCGGCGGCAGGTGATGATGCACCCGGGTCGCGGCGATGTCCTCGATGTGGAAGTGCGCGGCCCGGCGCCCGAACCGTCGAATGAGCGCGACGGGATCTTCGCCCACGCAGAAGAAATGGCCGGCGTCGAAGTTGAGCCCCACACCCTGGAAACGGACGTGTCCTTCCATGAACTCCTCGAACTCGCGTGAGGTCTGGATCAGGAGGCCCGGCTCGGGCTCGATGAGGAGCGTCACGCCCAGCTCCGCCGCCCGGCGCGCGACGGGCTCCAGCTCGCGCGCGAAGAGGCGGACCATCTCCTCCCGCGGCCGCCCTTCGATGGGGCCGCCCGGCTCGGTCGAGACGGTCCTCGCGCCCAGCCGCGCGGCCCACTCGACGCAGCCGCGCGTGTGCTCGGCGCGCGCCCGTCGCGTCTCCGCGTCCGCGTCGATCCAGCTCGGCCAGTGGAACGTCCCCGGCCGTCCCGTGCGCGGGTCGCGATAGCCGCACATCATGAAGGCGTTCACGTTCGATATCGCCGACCGGTGGCGCCGGAGCGCGGCGCGAATCGACTCCGCGCGCGCCTCGTCCATGTCGGGCGGCCAGAGATGCGGGGCGTCCCCCATGATCTCGAGTCCGTCGTATCCGATCCCGGCCAGGATCCCGATGGTCTGCTCCAACGAGCAGCCCCGGAAGGCGTTGGAGCTGAAGGCAAGCCGCATCGCCCGAGAGCCTACCAAAAAAATGACTGGATTCCGAACGGTGGACGGGTAATATTCTTCGCGGAGGACGACAGGATGGCCAAAGGCAGCGAGAAACCCGAGAAGATGGAGATCACGGACACGTACCAGTTCCGGCTGGCGCGCAAGATCGCCGACGGGGGGATGGGTTCGATCTACGAGGCCGTCCTGTTCGGCTCCGAGGGCTTCGAAAAGACCGTCGCGATCAAGAACATCCGCGAGAAGTTCACGGGGGACCGGGACTTCGTGGAGATGTTCATCGGCGAGGCCAAGCTCGTCGCCGACCTCGTCCACCAGAACATCGTCCAGATCTACAAGCTCGGCCGCTTCGGCACGACGTTCTACATCGCCATGGAGTACGTCAACGGCGTCAACCTCCAGGAGTTCATGAACCGGCACCTGGAGCTGGGGATCAAGGTCCCGGTCGACCTCGGCGCCTTCATCATCTCGCGCGTCTGCCGGGGCCTCGAATACGCTCACGCGAAACGCGACAAGTTCGGCAACCAACTCGCCGTCGTGCACCGCGACATCTCGCCCAAGAACCTGATGATCTCGGCCGAAGGCGAGGTGAAGATCACGGACTTCGGGATCGCCAAGGCGCGCAACCTCATGAAGGACCAGGAGGGGCAGGTCCTCATGGGCAAAGCGCAGTACATGTCGCCCGAGCAGGCGCAGTACCTCCCGACCGACCGCCGCAGCGACGTCTTCTCCCTGGCCGTGGTCATGTACGAACTCCTGACGGGCGAGCCCGTCTTCGGCTCGACCGAGGAGACGACGGTGATCCTCGACAACGTGGTGCAGCGGGACATCCCGCCGCCGCGGACGAAGAACCCCGAGATCCCCGAGCCGCTCGAGAAGATCATCCTCAAGGCGCTGGAGCGGAACCTGAGCAAGCGCTACCAGGACGCGGGCAAGATGGGCTACGACCTGGAGTACTTCATGTACCACAAGGGGTACGGCCCCACGATCGTAACGCTCGAGAAGTACATGCGGAACCTCTTCCCGCACCTGTACCTGACCCCGATGGAGCGATCGGAGCAGGGCGCCCGCCCGATGCCGACGGCGAAGGACTCCGACCGCGCGCTCGCCGAGGCGAAGACGCAGATCGACCCGGAGGCGAAGAAGAAGAAGTAGCCGTCAGGCCGAACGCCGATGGCTGAGGGCTGATTGCTGATTGCTGCAGTGAATCAGACACTACGGTATGGGTAACCGGAGGCCGCTGGCGGGCCGCTGAGGGGCCAGGATCTGTGGGGAGGTCCTCCGTGCCGTAGCCTGCCAGCAAGGGGCCTGTAGGGTCATTTCCGACGTCG
>JACPRC010000088.1 GCA_016190175.1 Planctomycetota bacterium | reverse complement strand
CTATTGCCGTCAAGGTGGCGCCGCGGGCGGCTTATTCACGAGTTCTCGGCCTGCGGCCGAGAACCTTCGTGAATAAGCCGGGCTAGGCGCCTGTGAAGTCCTCGGTCCTGCGGGCCTCGACAGACGGCGCGTCGGCGCGGGAAATGGAAGAGATGATAGTCGTCCTGTTCCTGAAAGACGGTTTGCTGTCTCCCGCGGAATCACTTGAGGCGATTGTTCGGAATCGGTTCGATACGTCGTCGCTACCGACTCGGAAGATCGAGGGCCAGATGCGATTTGTGGACGCGTGGGGAAACCCCATTGGAATGACAATCGGTGCGGGAGGAGGGTGCTTTCTCTTGAGCTCGATGGGACCGAACGGTCGGGATGAAGGCGGCAAGGGAGACGACATCTGGGTGCGATGGAATCCAATTGAGCCGGACAGCTCGGAAGAGTATCGGGACTGAACCCTCCAAGCGGCCCATGGCCGCGAAAGCAGGCCTGCCGGGCCGCTGTCCGCGGGTCTCGGCGGGGTCGAAGGGTGGGGGAGAGAGAAGAGCCGATCAGCGGTTGCGGACGTCCCAGTCGTACGGGATCGCGCTGCCGAACGGATCCGCCCGCTCCGACCTCGCCGGATCGTGCGGATGCGTCGCGCAGTTCGCAACAAGCGCATACGGCTCGCTCATCCCCTTGAACCCGTTCCAGACGCCCGGCGGGACGATCACGAGCGAGTAGTCGTCCGGCCCGAGGAAGATCTCCATCACCTCCCGCGTGCGATCGTCGTACAGGACGAGCTTGATCCTCCCGAAGATGCAGGCGTAGTTCAGCGTCATCTCGCGGTGACGGTGCCAACCCTTGACTACGCCGGGATAGACGCTGGAGAAGTAGATCTCCCCGAACTCCTTGAAGTGCGGGTCCGTGCGCTTGAGCATGTGGTACACGGTCCCGCGCTCGTCGGGGATCCTCCGGAGCGGGACGACCTGGACTCCGTCGATCATGCGGCGACCTCCCTCGGATACGGGATCGGAACCAGGAAACGACCTCCCCGATCGAGATACTCCCGCTGCTGCGCCACGATCTCGTTCTCGAGATTCCAGGGCAGGAGCAGCGTGCAGTCGGGCATCTCCTCGAGCAGCGCCGCGGGGGGGCGGACCGGCAGGCGCGAACCGGGGAGGAACATCCCCTGTTTGTGGGGGCTGCGGTCGACGGTGAAGTCGAGCAGGTCCCGCCCGATCCCGCAGTAGTTCAGCAGGACGTTCCCCTTCGCGGGCGCGCCGTAGGCCGCGAGCCGCTTTCCCGCGTCCTTCCGCTCCCGCAGGCGCGAGCGAAGCGCCTCCCGCAGCGCCGCAACGGTCCGCCCGAACGACTCGTACCGTTCCGGGGACCGGAGCCCCTCCGCCCGTTCGCGATCGAGCAACGCGGAGACGCGCCCCTCCGCGTCGCGGGCCGACGGGCTCAGGAAAACCCGAAGGGACCCGCCGTGGACCGGGTGCGCTTCCACGTCGAACAGAGACAGCCCGGCGCGCTCGGCCAGGGTCTTCACGGCCGACAGCGAGTAGTAGAACACGTGCTCGTGGTAGACGGTGTCGAACTCGATCCGCGCGAGAAGCTCGAGCAGGTGAGGGAACTCGAAGACCGCCACACCCGAAGGGCCCAGACACCGTCGCGTCGCGTCCAGGAAGCCGTTGATCGCCGGGACGTGCGCAAGGACGTTGTTCCCAATGACGAGGTCGGCCGGCCCGAACCGCTCCAGGATCTCGCCGACGGCGTCGGGCCCGAAGAAGCGGGTCAGCGTGGGGACGCCCCGCTCCTCCGCCGCGCGCGCCACGTTCCTCGCGGGTTCGACCCCGAGGACGGAGACTCCCCGCTGCGCGAAATACTGAAGGAGATAACCGTCGTTGCTGGCGATCTCGAGGACGCGGCGCGGAGAGAACCGGACGCAGAGCGCATCCGTCATCCGGCGCGCGTGCGCGAGGAAGCTCTCGGAGAAGGCGCTGAAGTACGGGTAGTCCGCGAACAACTCCTCGGGCGGGACGCGGTGGGTGAGTTGCACGAGCCGGCACGAGGAACAGAGCGCGACGGCCAGCGGATGCGTGGGCTCCGGTTTCGCCGCATCCTCGGGCCGGACGAGGGCGTTCGCCAGCGGCATCGTGCCGAGGTCGAGAAACGGCTTCGGCAGCGTCGCGCCGCACCCCAGGCACGAGATCATGCGCCCCCCCGCGACTCGTACTCGCGGATCTGAGACCGCGTGAAATCGAGCATGCCGCCGGCCGCCGCCTTCCGGTACCACTCGACGGTGAGCCGGACGCTCTCCTCGAGCGACAGGCGCGGCCGCCATCCGAGGAGCTGCGCGGCCTTCGTCGCATCCAGCACCAGCGTCTGCGTCTCGTGATGGGCCAGGGGGTCGGGCTGGGCCTCCCACCTTCCGCCGCCCCAGCACTGCACCAGCAGGTCGGCGAGGGAGGCGACCGTGACGCCGGATCGCTCGTCCGGTCCGAAGTTCCAGCCTCCGCTCCAGCGATCCTCCCCGCCGAACAGCTTCTCCGCCAGCATGAGGTAGCCGTGGAGCGGTTCGAGGACGTGCTGCCAGGGCCGGACCGCGTGCGGGTTCCGCAGGCGCAGCGTTTCCCCCCGCTGCAGCGCCCGCACGGCGTCGGGCACCAGCCGGTCCTCCGACCAGTCGCCGCCGCCGATGACGTTACCCGCCCGCGCCGTCGCGACGCCGGTCGTGGGGAGGATGCACCTTCGATACGCGGCCGTGACGAGTTCCGCGCAGGCCTTGCTCGCGCTGTAAGGATCCGCACCGCCGAGAGGATCGTCCTCCTTGAAGCCGCGCCCGAGAGAACGCGGCTCGTAGCACTTGTCGCTCGTGACGACCACGACCGCCCGGACGCCGGGAACGCGGGCCACGGCGTCGAGAAGGTGCGCCGTCCCCATCACGTTCGTGGAGAACGTCCCGGCCGGATCGCGGAGGGATCGCCGGACGAGCGCTTGGGCGGCGAGGTGGAACACGATCTCCGGCCGCGCCTGCCGGAGCGCCTCATCGAGAACGCCGGAATCGCGGACATCGCCCAGGGTCGAGCGCACGAGCCGGTCCAATCCGCAGAGCCGGAAAAACGACGGGGTCGTGTCCGGCTCCAGGGCGAATCCCGCGACCTCGCTTCCGAGATCGTGGAGCCAGGTCGCGAGCCAGCCGCCCTTAAATCCGGTGTGGCCGGTCACGAAGACGCGGCGCCCCTTCCAGAATTCGCGATTCAGCGCCACTTCGCCCACGGAGCACGTCCCGTCTCCCAGAGCTGATTCAGGGTCTGCATCTCGCGGAACGTGTCCATGCACTGCCAGAAGCCGCGATGCGCATAGACCGCGAGCTGGTCCATCTTCGTCAGCTTCTCCAGAAGCCCGTTCTCGAGGGAGTCCTGGTCGGAACCGATGAGGTCGAGGACCTTCCGCTCGAAGACGAAGAAGCCGCCGTTGATCCACCCTTCCTCGACCTGCGGCTTCTCGCGGAACACCTTCACCATCCCGTCTTCGACCGAGAGCTGCCCGAACCGCGAGGACGGGTGTACGGCGGTCACGGTCGCGAGCTTGCCGCGCGCCTCGTGGCGGCGCATGAGGTCCCGGAGGTCGATGTCGGCGACGCCGTCCCCGTACGTCACCATGAAGCGGTCGCCCTCGATGTACTTCGCCGCCCGCTTCACGCGCCCGCCGGTCAGCGTCTTCTCGCCCGTGTCGGCGAGCGTCACGCGCCATCCCCGCTCGTCGTGGGGATGGTGGAACTCGACCGACCGGCTTCCGAGCGTGATCGTGGCGTCCGAGTTGCGCAGCTCGTAGTTGAAGAAGTAGTCCCGGATCGCGTCGCCCTTGTATCCGAGACAGACGACGAAGTCGGTGAAGCCGTAATGGGCGTACGACTTCATGATGTGCCACAGGATCGGCCTGCCGCCGATCTCCACCATGGGCTTGGGCTTGAACTCCGTCTCTTCCCGGAGCCTCGTGCCCAGGCCGCCCGCAAGGAGGACGACTTTCATCGCGACACCTCCAGTCCGAAGAGCGCCCCCCGAAGGCGCGCGCGCGCGCGATCCTCCCACGGCGTCGATTCGTAGGGCAGGAGGCGCAGGCGCGAGGCGCTCGAGATCTCGAAATGGCGCCGCGCCTCATCGATCCGTCCTGCCTCGCGGCAGAGATCGGCCAGCTCGAGCTCCGCCTCGATGAGCCCTGGATTCGCGTCGAGAAGGACGCGGAGGAGCGACTCCGCGTAGTCCCGCTCTCCCGCCATGGAGGCGAGCTGGGCGAGCCGGAAGACGGAGTAGAGCCGGTACGGACACGGCAGCCCGGAGTAGGCGGCCGCCTTGAACTCCCGGATCGCATCCGGGTGCCGCTTCTCCCACTGGTGGAGCGTCCCGAGATAGAAACTCGCCGCAACGCGTCCCAGCGGGTCGGGGTCCGACTTCATCCGTTCGAGCAGCCGCCGGTTGCGCCCGTTCTTCAAGGGCAGGAGTTCCGGCGTGTACCCGTGGTGCGTGACGCGCAGGGCGCTCCTTTCCACCGTCGCGGGATCCACGGGGATCTGTTCGTGCACGCGCCACACGTAGCGGTGTTCGGGACGGTTCCGCACGAACGCCATCTGGCGTTTGACTCCGGGAGGCTCGCCCGGATAGAGCAGGAAGTGCCGCACCGACACGCCCGAGGCCCGGGATGTCTCGAGGATCCTCCGGGCCAACGGAATGTCCTCGCGCTCGAACTCGTCGTCCGCGTCGAGCACCATGATCCAGTCGCCCCGGGCCATGGAGAGCGCGTGGTTGCGGGCCGCGGAGAAGTCGTCGATCCACTCGAAGAACTCGACGCGGGCGCCGAGCGACTTCGCGACCTCGACGCTCCGGTCGGTGGAACCCGTATCGACGACGACGCTCTCGTCGACGAGGCCGAGGACGCTCCCGAGAACCCGGGGGAGGTTCGATTCTTCGTTCCGGACGATCATGCAGAGGCTGATCACGGGGACCCCTCCGATCCCGCGAGCCGCCAGAGGCGCCGGCGCGCCTGGCGCTCCCACAGGTCGTTCGCGCACGGGACGATGCGCCGGTCCGTGGCGAGCGCGGCCCGGAAGTGCCGGAGCGCCTCCCCGTCCAGATCCTGACCCAGACAGAGGTCTGCCAGTCCGAGTTCCGCTTCCAGCGTCCGGGGGTTGCACTCGAGCACCGCCTCATAAACCGAACGGGCGGAGGAGGAGTCGCCCATCTCGGCGGACAACCTCGCCAGCCCCAAGGCGGCGTACACGCGGAACGGGCACTTCACCTCCGAATGGGCCGCGTCGGCGTATTGCGCCCGCGCCTCCTCGCGCCTCCGTTCGTTCTCGAACAGGCGTCCGAGATAGAAGGCCGCGGCCGCCCGGTCCAGCGGCCGTGGATCGCCCTTCATCATCTCCAGGAGCCGGCGGTCCCGTCCCCACTTCGCGGGCAGGTACTCCCGCATGTACCCGAAGTGGCGAAGGCGCAGCGGCGTGTGCTGCATCAGATCCGCCTTCACGGCGACCATCTCGTGGACGCGGAAGACGTACCGGTACCCGAGCCCGTTCCGGACGAAGAGGATCTGGCGCTTCGAGAACGGAGCCTTGTCCGAGAACAGCAGCGTCTGCTCCCCCGTGAGACAGTGGGCGGATGTCGAGCCGAGCAGCCGCCGCGCCGGCGCGATGTCCTCCCTCTCGAACTCGTCGTCCGCGTCGAGCACCATGATCCAGTCGCCCCGGGCCATGGAGAGCGCGTGGTTGCGGGCCGCGGAGAAGTCGTCGATCCACTCGAAGAACTCGACGCGGGCGCCGAGCGATTTCGCGACCTCGACGCTCCGGTCGGTGGAACCCGTATCGACGACGACGCTCTCGTCGGCGAGACCGAGGACGCTCCCGAGAACCCGGGGGAGGTTCGACTCCTCGTTTCGGACGATCATGCACAGGCTGATCATGGTCCCGCGAGCCTCGCCAGTCGCCGGCGGGCGTCCCGTTCGAGAGGGGCGCCGTCCTGGGGGAACACCCGGAGGCTCGACCGGTCCGCGGCCGCGAGGTGCGCGCGCGCCTCCTCGCGACGCTCCTGCGCCAGCATGAGATCCGCCAGTCCCAGTTCCGCCTCCACGGAGCCGTGGTTGCCCGCACGGAGGGCGCGCAGCAGCGATTCCGCGAAGGAGGCGTCCCCGAGATCGGCGGCGAGTCTCGCGAGCTCGATGGCGGCCCACAGGCGGTACTCGCAAGGAAAGCCCGAATAGGCCGCCTCGGCGAAGCTCTTCCACGCGGCGGCGAGATCGCCGTCCATCCGGTGAAAGCCCCCGAGGAGGAACGAGGCGGCCACATTCGAAAGAGGGTCCGGGTCGCTCCGCATCCGCTCGACGAGTCTCCGGTTGCGCTCCAGCTTCGGCGCCAGCAGCTCCTTCCGGTAGCCCCGATGTTCGATGCGGATCTTCGTGCTTCCCGTCCGCTCCGGATCGATCGTGACGCGCTCGTGCACCCGAAGGACGTACCGGTGCTCGGGGCGGTTCCGGAAGAACGCGAGGTGACGCTTGATCCACGAGGTGCCGTCCGGGATCGAGAGCTTCTGGCGGACCGTCAGCCCCTCGCAGTCGGCGGAGGCCAGGATCCGCTTCGCCTCCGGGATGTCCTCCCGCTCGAAGACGTCGTCCGCATCCAGGGAAAGGATCCACTCCCCCCGGGCCAGATCCAGCGCGCGGTTCCGCGCCGCGGCGAAATCGTCGCGCCATTCGAAGAAGTCCACCCGCGCCCCGAAAGACCGGGCGATCTCCGCCGTACGGTCGCGCGAGCCGGTGTCCACGACGACGCACTCGTCCGCGAGCCCCCGCACGCTTTCGAGGACGCATGGGAGGTTCGCCTCCTCGTCCCGGACGATCATGCAGAGGCTGAGCATGGCAGCGGAATGACGTCGCGCGGCGGATCGAAATCGGTTTCGGGAATCGCGTCCGCCGGGACCGGCGCTCCCGCCTCCGTCTCCGGCGGCAGGCCCCACTTCGCCTTGAACCGCTCCCAGTCCCGGGCGTCCGGCGACACGGCCGGGCCTCCGGCGCGATGCACGTAGACGTCCGACGCGATCCAGAGCCGGAAGCCGGCCACCCGCGTCCGGAACGTGTAGTCGTCGTCCGCCGACGGGGCGGAGGCGAACCTCTCGTCGAGCGCGCCGATCCTCCCGACCACGTCGCGGCGGATCAGCGCGCAGAAGAGGGAGAGCCGGCGCGCCTCGGTGCGCTGACCGGCCCGATCCGCCGCACGGACGGCGGCGTGGGAAAGAAGCTCACGGACGTCGTTCCCGTCCCCGGGCCCGGTCACGCCCTGCGGGAAGCCGGCGTCGTTGCCCACGGCGCCGACGATGCCGGCGCCCCCGTCCCCGCGAAGCGTCTCGGCGAGCCCGCCCAGCCAGCCGGGGGTCGTGACGACGTCGTGGTCCAGAAGGACGACGTCCCGATCCGGAAGGACCGCGATCCCCCGATTCGCGCAGGCGGCGTACCCGCGCCGCTCCGTCTCATGGATCACGCGCACGTTCCGGTAGTCTTTCGCGAGGCCGTCGGCCCACTCCCGCGTCCCGTCGCGGGTGGCGTCGTTCACCACGACGATCTCCGCCGGCTCGGGCGTGAACTGGGCCACACTGCGGAGGCAGCGGTCGGAGAGCTCGAGGCCGTCGCGGCACACGACGACGATCCCCGTGGGACGGAGGAAGCGGTCGAGGCGGCGCACGAGGGACGCATCGCCGCACACGGCGACGGCGAGCCGGTCGTCCGGCCGGACCCCCGGCGCCGGGCGCCACGGGCTGTGCCGGCTCTGGCCGAAGATCTCCACCGTGGCGAAGCGCTCCCGCAGAAAGGCGCGGAGTCCCTCGATGTCGGTGTCCGGCTCCCGAGCGACCGCGAGGATCAGGACGCCGTCGTCCTCGAGCGCCGCGCCGCATCCGTCGAGGAATCGCACGGGATCGGAGATCGAGGCGGAGGAGGCCAGCGCCGTGAGGGCGCCGAACTTCCCGAAGGCCTGCGGATTCCACGGATCGCCGGCATCAAACCGGAGATTCCAGCGGGGGTACCGCTCCCGCGCGCGGGCGACGTCCTCGTCGACGGCGACCACCTCCCGGGCCTCGCGGGCCATGAGATGCGCGCCGTCGCCGCGGCCGCAGCCGAGGTCGAGGACGCGGCGGTTCCGCACGAGCGGCACGAAGTACCGGAAGAGATGGCAGGCACGGAGCCACTCCGCGGGATCGACCCCGGGTTCGGGAGGAAGGGTGGGCCGCACGTCGGGCAGCGGCGGCAGGACCAGGTCCAGTTCGCCCATCGTCCTCTCCTTCGCCATGACCGGGAGCAACCCCGACCGGCCCGGCAGGACCAGGTCGGGGTCTCCCGGGGGATCTCACTGTAGAGTGGCCGCTCGCCCGCGT
>JACPRC010000096.1 GCA_016190175.1 Planctomycetota bacterium | reverse complement strand
CCGGTAGAGCGCCTCCAGGGAGGGCATGAACCCGAGGATGGGGGCGGCGGCGCGGCCCTTGAGCTGGCGTCGTTCGAAGAGGTACAGGAGCCCGCAGACGAACGCGAGCGCGAAGGCGCCGAAGGCGGCGAGGCTCACCCCCACGTGAAGCGCGGCGGAGGAGCCGGCGACCTTCTCGGGTCGCGGGCCCGCGGGGCCGCCGACGAGCGCAGCGACGAGCCCGAACGCGAGCGCCGTCGGAGCGCACCCCACGCTCAGGATCGGCATTTTCCCGGCGAGGTCGATCGCCAGGGCGACGGCGGTGAGGGCGACCTCCAGGAGGAGCGCGAATTCGAAGAGACTCGCGGGCGGGAAGTGGCCGCGAAGGAGGAAGAGGCTCCCGTGCGCGGCCGCGGCGGCCAGCAGGCCGGCTCGCCCGGCGGAGAGCAGCGGCGCGGACCCGCGCCGGACGGCCGCGAAGAGCAGCGCCGCCGCCGCCGCGTACAGGACCAGCCCCGAGTGAAGCAGGATCGCGTCGCGCACGCTCATGGCCGAATCACCCCGCCGGTCGGCGCCGGCCGACCGTTGGAAGCGCCATTATACCACGGTGAGCGTTCAGCCCTCAGCAATCAGCCGTCAGCAAGCAGATCGTCTCTTCGGTCCGGCTGACCGCTGAAGGCTGATCGCGGTCCGTGAACGGATACATGGCACGAAGATCGCGCCGGGTACTCCGCCATGCGCGGATCCCCCAGCCGCGGGCTCCGTGCGTCGGTGCCTCCGCTCCCTCTGCATTTCTGACCGGTGAATTCTCTGCAGTCTGTCGCCGGTGCCAACAATGACCCGAAGTCGAGTTTCTTTTCTCTGAGAGTCCGCGCGCGATCGCCCGAATGCCGTGGCGAGCCCGGGGGTGCCTCCGTGCCTCCGCGTCTCCGTGGCGGAGCACGAGTTGGCACTCGCCCGCCCGACAGGTTATAATCCCGCAGGAACCCACGCATGGATCATCTGACCAAGGACCGCGACCTCGGCGAGCTCGCCGTCCGGCAGCAGTTCCTCTCCCGGGAAGAGCTGGACATGGCGATGGAAGCCCAGAAGCTCGCGTCGCCCCCGCGCCCTTTGACCGAGATCCTCCTCGAGATGCAGCTCGTCACCCAGACGCAGCTCGATCGCCTCCTGCGGATTCGCGAAAAGCCGACGGAGCAGGCGACGGCGATCAACGACCTCTTCGGCCGTCTCGCGGTCCAGCTCGAATTCGCGACGCAGGAGCAGGTCGAGGAGGCCCTGGCCGAACAGCGCGTCCAGGAAGCGCGCGGACAGCGCATGCGGCTCGGCCAGATCATGCTGAAGAAGCGCTTCCTGACGACGGAGCAGTTCCTCGAGATCCTCAAGTTCCAGGAGAAGACGGTCCTCACGTGTCCCTCCTGCAACGCGCGATACCTCGTCGGCGAGCTCGGCGAACCGGAATCGGGCGGCGTCTTCCGCTGCCTGGCCTGCAGCGCGCTTCTCAACGTCCCCGGCTTGACGCCCCCTCCGGTCGAGGCCCCCTCGTCTCCGACCGTCCAGGCGGGGGACCCGGAGCCGGCCGAGACCAGACCGCCGGAGACGCGGGGCCCCGAATCCGCGGTGGAGACGATCCGCGTACCGTCGACTTCGCACGGCGGCGCGAAGGACCCGACCGTCGTGACACGCGCCTCGCTCCCGCCGGAGGAAGAGGAGGAGGAGAAGGCGAAGACCTTCGGGCGCTACGAGATCCTGGAGGAAGTCGGCCGCGGCCCGATCGCCGTCGTCTACCGCGCGCGCGACCTCCAGCGCCGGCGGACCGTGGCGCTCAAAGTGCTCGAGTCGAAGGAATCCGACTCCCAGGCGGCGCAGCGTTTCCTCCGCGAGGCGCGCGTCGCCGCCCAGCTCGACCATCCCGGCATCCTCGAGATCTACGAGGTCGGCTCGAACGAGGAGACTCCGTACTTCTCGATGGAGTATGTGGACGGACGCGACTTGGGAAGGATGATGGCGGAACGCCGCGGCTCCCGCGACGAGGTCGTGGCGATCCTCGAGAAGACCTGCCGCGCCCTGGAGTACGCCCATGCGCAGGGCATCACGCACCGGAACCTGAGACCCTCGAACATCCTCGTGGACGGCTCGCGCGCCCCGCACGTGGCCGACTTCGGCGTCCGGCCGGGGCTGGCGCCGACCACGGCGCCGGAACAGGTGCGCGGCCAGGAGGACGGGATCGACGCGCGCACGGACGTCTACGCCCTGGGTGCGATCCTGTACGAAGTCTTGACGGGAAGGCCCCCGTTCGACGCGGGCGCGGCGGAGGAACTCCCTTCCGCGATCCTGCGCGGCGCGCCCGAGCGTCCCGCCGATCTCTCTCCGGACGTGCCGAGAGAACTGGAGCTCGTCTGTCTGAAGGCGATGGACCGGGATCGGGCGCTGCGGTATGCCACTGCGGGGGAGATGGCGGACGATCTGCGGCGGTTCCTCGAAGGGGAGCCGATCCAGGCCCGGCCGATCTCGGTCGTCACGCGGGTCGGCGTCCGGATGAGGCGCCACCTCGGGCTTTCCGTCGCGGTTCCCCTCGTCGTCCTCCTTGCCGCGGGAGGCGCCGTCTTCGGCACGGGCTGGTGGAAGAGGTACCGCCAGCGGCAGGAACGCAAGGCCGCGGAGGATCGCCGCGAGAAGGCGCAGGCGCCGTACGCGGAGGGGGAGAAGGCGTGCAAGGATGCGGTCGAGGCTCTCGTCCGGGAGCGCGACGGCCTGCGCGAGCTGCGGAGGAGCGTCGGCGAGATCGCCCAGCGGCTCGAGGATGCCCGGTGGCTCCTGGGGAAAAACCACCCGGAGGCCGCGAGGCTCCTGGGCGAGGCGGGAGAACGGTACGCCGCGGCCGCGGCGAAACTCGCCTCCGGGACCGCCGAGCGCGAGGAGACGCGCAAGCTCCTCGACGAGGGGCAGACGAAGTACGCGGCGGCGGCGAAGGTCTGGAAGCGCCCTCCGCACGAGGCGGAGCGCCTCATCCGCGAGTGCGATTCCCGGTACGACGACGCGATCCGGCTCTGCGGCCGGGTCAAGGCATGGCCGGGGGAGATCCGGCGTTCGCTCGAGGCGGGAACGGCGAAGCTGGACGAGGCTCTGGCCGGGGATCCCGGCCATCCCGAGTCGCTGCACGTCCGCGCGAAGATCCACCAGCTTCTCTTCCGGTTCGACGAAGCGGACCGCGATTTCCTCGCGGCCCGGGAGGCGTACGCGCGCACGATCGCCTGGATGGAAGCCCCGCCGACGCCGTCGCCCGACCTCGACCGGCTCCGGCAGATGTCCGTCACCCTCCGGCTCGATCGCGGGAAGTTCCTCTTCCTTCTGTACGAACTGTGGGTGGGCCGGCCGCTGGTGCTCTTCGGGGATCGCGGCGAGGGCCTCTCCTTCGTCGCGACCGAGAGCGCCCCCGCCGCCACGGCGAAGAAGGAGATGGCCGGGGAGTTCCGCGCGTTCCTCGCGGCCGGGAGGACGGAGACTCCCGAGAACATGCTCGCCGCGACCGCGCTCATGGTCGCGGGCGAACCGCCCCCCGGCTTCAAGCTCCACGAAGCGGATCTCTACCTGCGGGGGGATCAGGGCGACGGCATCGGGTTGCGGATCCTCTCGCAGGCGTACCGGCGGGAGAAATCGTGGCGCAATGCGGCGGTGTACGTGCACTCCGCGCTTCAGATGGCGGGTCCGTTGAGCGACTGGAGCGGGGCGGTCTACGGCCTCCCGGTCCATCCCCGCCCGGTGCTGGAGTGGTCGGACCGGGCGCACTCCCGCGCACTGGAGTCGACGGCCTCGCCGGAGCTGCTGGCGAACCGGTCCGTGCTGCGCCTGATCCTCCGGCGCACGGAGGAGGCGCGGACGGACCTGGAGGCCGCCCTCGCGGCGCGGCCGGGCGACGCGGAGATGCTGACGATGAAGGCGGCGCTCCTCCTGGCGGCGGGCGAGCCGGCCGCGGCCGCGCCGTGTCTCAACCAAGCCCTTGCGTCGGGAACGGCGCCGGCGGAGGCCTCGGCGCTGCGCGCCGAGCTGCTCCTCTGGCAGGGGGACCCCGAGGCGGCGTTCAAGGAAGCCGAGAAGGCGCTCCGGGCCCGGCCCGAGGATCCGGTCTTCCTGTACCTGCTCGGCCGCGTCCAGCTCGCCCGCGCCGACGCAAGCTCGGTCGGGGCCAGCGGCAGGGGCGCCTCGGACATCTACCGGATGTTCCACCAGGCGTTCGAGCTCCGCGCCGCGGCGATGATGGAGAGCCAGGATCATCACAACGCGCGCGACTACGTCGCCGACGCGATCCGCCTCCGGCCCGACTACGCGCCGGCCTATGTGACGCGCGCGCGCGTGCGCCACCGGACCGGGGATCTGGAGGGGGCGGAGAGCGACCTGGACCGGGCCATGAAGCTCGATCCGAAGTCGCCGCTCCCCTGGATCTGGCGCGGCGAGTTCATGCGCCTGGCCGTCTGGACGAAGTCGCGAGCCCTCTTCGGGCGGGGCCTTCGCGAGGGGATGCGCGAGAAGGGAGGGCCGATCCTCCTCCAGGCGCTCGAGGCCTTCGCCAAGGCGTCCGCCCTGGATCCGAACTCGGCCGAATCGGTCGCCCTCCAGGTCCTGTGCAAGATCGAGACGGGGCGGCCCCAGGCCGGGGAGGACGTGGAGGATCTCATTCGGCGGTTCCCGAAATACGCCTTCGGCTACGAGATCCGCGGCTCGATCTACTACCAGAGTCAGCAGTTCGAGAAGGCAGCGCAGGACCTGACGACCGCGGGCGATCTCCAGCCGGCCCGCCGCTCGTACTACAAGGACCTGGCGGACGAGGCGAGGCGCCGTCTGGAGGAGCAGCGGAACCGGCCGGAGTGGTTCAAGGGGTTCTCCCGCGCCCAGGAGCGCATCCAGCAGAACCAGTACGCCGAGGCTTTGAAGGAATACCGGGCCGCCGAGCCCCACCTGCCGAAGGAAGTCCCCACCAATCCGGAGGAGCGAAGTCTTCTCATGATCGGGACCTACAACTACGCCTGCACGCTGGCCGTGGAGTCGGAAAAATCCCCGGAGAACCGCGGGGCGCTCGTCGAAGAGGCCTTCAAGTGGCTGACCGTCTCCTGCGATCTGGGGTTCCGCGGCTCCGGGGACCGCTGTCATCGCTTCGGCGCGGAACACGCGCGGAACGACGAGGACTTCAAGGCGCTGCGCGGCGACCGGAGGTTCCTGCGGCTCCTCGGCTTCGGCGAGGACTGATCGGACCCGCGCATGGAGACCCGCATCCTCACACCAAAAGCTCCCGGGGAGGTTTTGGTGTGGTATTGCAGCGAGGACTGACCGGCGTGGAGACGCGCATCCTCAAGCTCGATCCCGACCGCTTCGACCCTCCCCGGCTCGACGAGGCTGCGAGGATCCTGCGCGAAGGAGGGCTCGTCGCCTTCCCGACGGAGACGGTCTACGGGATCGGCGTGAACCTCGACCGGCCGGAGTCGGTCCGGCGCCTTCTCGAACTGCGGCGGAGCCCCGACGACAAGCACCTCACCGTTCATGTGGCGTCCCGCGAGGACGCGGCCCGGTTCGCCGGATCCCCGGTTCCCGTGGGGGCCCAGCGGCTCATGCGCCGGTTCTGGCCCGGGCCGCTCACGATCGTCCTGCCTGCCCACCGGAGCGGCAGCAAAGGCGGGACCGTGGGACTCCGCTACCCGGACCACCGGATCGCGGTGGAACTGATCCGCCGCGCCGGCGTGAAGGTAGGCGCCCCGTCCGCCAACCTCTCGGCGCAGCCGCCCGCCACCGACGCGGAGGCGGTGCGCCGGGACTTCGACGGGAAGATCGAGTTCATCGTCGACGGCGGCGCGAGCCGGCACGGCGTGTCCTCCACGGTCGTGAAAGTGGAGGGGCGTCGCGCGACCGTCCTGCGCGAGGGCGCGGTCGCGGCCGCCCTCGTGGAGGAAACGAACGCCCCCGTCGTGCTCTTCGTCTGCTCGGGGAACACCTGCCGCAGCCCGATGGCCGAGCGGCTCCTGCGGTCGATGCTCGACCGCGCCCCGGGCGGCCTCCGGATCCGCGTCGTCTCCGCGGGAACGGCGGCGGGCCACGGCGCGGCGGCGTCCGTCGAGGCGGAGATCGCCGTGAAGGAACTGGACGCCGACCTCGCGGGCCACCGCTCCCGTCCCCTCTCGATTTCCATGTCGGAGGACGCGGACCGGATCTACGTGATGACGCGGAGCCAGAAGGACGTCATCGAAGAGTGGATGCCGGAGCTGGCGGGACGCGTCGCCCTCCTCGATCCCGGAGGGGGGGAGATCGAGGACCCGGTCGGGGGCACGCTGGAGACCTATCGCGCGACGGCGAAGCGGATCCGGGAATGCATCGAGAAGCGGATGGGCGAGGTCCTCGAACTCGGGAGGGGCGGATGAAGATCGCCGTCGGGGCGGACCATGCGGGGTTCCGGATCAAGGACGAGCTGAAGAAGCGGCTGGCGGCGCTGGGCCACTCCGTCGAGGACGCCGGCACGGACTCCGAGCAGTCCGTGGACTACCCGGACTTCGCGGAGCGCGTGGGGCGCGCCATTGCCGAGGGGCGTGCCGACCGCGGCGTGCTCGTGTGCGGGACCGGGATCGGGATGTCGATCGCGGCGAACAAGATCGCGGGGGTCCGCGCGGCGGTGGTGACGGACCCGCTCACGGCGGAGATGAGCCGCCGGCACAACGACGCGAACGTCTTCTGCGCGGGCGCTCGCGTGCTCGCGCCGGAGAAGATCGCGGAGCTGCTGGATCTGTGGCTGAAGACCCCGTTCGAGGGGGGAAGGCACGAGCGGAGGGTGGAGAAGATCCGGAGGTTGGAGTGACGGGGCTCACTTCTTCTCCGCCGCCTTCCGCAGTATCCGCTCGTTCCGCAGCACCTCCGCGAGCGACTCGTGGATCTCGCGGAAGCGCGGCAACTGCGGGATCTCCGCGCCGCCCTTGATCAGGCCCTCGGCGCGCTGGATCTGCCGGCCGAGGTCGCGGTAGAAGTCGAGGATCAGCCGCGCCTTGATGTGGATGTAGGCGACGACGCCGACGTAGACGAACCCCGCCACGCCCCCCACGGCCAGCACAGCCATGAGGGGCAGGAACTCGCGCAGGAACTCCACTGTGCGCGCGCTCGTCTCCACCCCAGCCCCGCCCGAAAGCCCATCGCCCTTCTCTCCTTCGAACCTATCCCCGCTCTCACCATCGGCTCGATCTTGCGGGGAACTTGAAGAAGCCATCAGCCGTCAGCCATCAGCCTTCGGCCGTGAGAGGGCTGAAAGCGGATAGCTGATGGCTGAATGCCGGCCTACTTCCATCCCGCCAGCGCATGGATTTGCGGCAGGACGTACACCGGAAGACCGTGCCGCTCCAGCGCCGCGCGCGCGCGGGCGAGAAGCGATCCGTCCGGCGGCGTCACGGACGCGTTCGCGGCCGTCGCGACCTGGATCACCACCGGCATCGCGAGGTCCGTGTCCGCCACCATCTCCGCGGCGCGGTCGATCTCCTCGATCTTCGCCCCCGCGGTCGTCACGATCTTGACGAAGCCGCGGCCCCTCGCGATCGCCAGGCAGCGGCGGACGTCCTCCTCGTCGAACCGCACGCCCGGCGTCGACGGCAGCTTGTAATCCAGGGCGAAGATATCGATCGCATCGGCGACCTTCGCCAGCCGCTCCGCGAGGGTGCCGCTCGTGTCGAGGTAGACGGGGAGTCCCGCCGCGCGGGCCTCGATCGCCAGCGCGCGCAGGAAATCCGGCTGGAGCACGGGCTCGCCGCCGGTGAAGCTCACGGAGTGGAACCGCTCCCGCGCGGACCAGTCGCGCAGGATTCCGGCGACCTCCTCGACGGACGCGGGATTGGCGCGGGTCTCGCCCTCGAGGCTCCACGTCTTCGCGCGCTCCCAGGATTCCGGCGTGTCGCAGTAGTGGCAGCGGAGGTGGCAGCCCGCGAGGCGGACGAAGATCTGCCGCACGCCGGCGTACGGGCCCTCGCCCTGCCAGGAGCGGAACACTTCCAGGAGATGGCCGTTCACAGTCCCGCGCGGATGCTCCGCAGGCACGACTCGCACCTCCGGCACCACGCCTTCCCGCCTTCGTAGCAGGGCCACACGTACCCGATCGGCGCGCCGAGCCGGCGGCCGAGCCGCAGGATCGCGGACTTGTCGAGGTTCGCCGTGAAACTCACGACCTGGACGCCGTTCGCCGTCGAGTACGAGAGCGCCCGGTTGACGGCGCGCACGTACGCGGCCGAGTTGTCCGGAAAGGTCGCCGCCTCCTCCCGGTTGAATCCCGTCACGAGCCGCTCCGCGCCGAGCCACTCCGCGTGCGCGGCGGCGATTTCGATGAAGCAGCCGTTCCGGTTCGGGACCCACACCGCACGCGCGCTTCGCTCCGACATCTCGTGCTCGGGGAGCCTCGCGGCCCGGTTCACGAGCGCGCTCTTCGTGATGTCGCGCAGCCACGGCGTCGCGACGACGGCGTGCGGCACGCGGTAGTGCCGCGCGATCCGTGCCGCCGCCTCGCGTTCGCGCCGCGCGGCGCGCTGGCCGTAGTCGAAGGTGAGGGCGAGGACCACCTTCATGCGCCGCGTCGCGACCGCGAGCGAGACGGTGGAATCGAGCCCGCCGGAAAGGATTGCAACGCCCTTCATCGGGGGAGATTATACGGCGATGCGCGCCTTCCTCGCCATCCCGATCGACGACGCCGTCCGCGACCGCATCGTGGAGACGCAGAAGGCGCTCCAGCGCGCCGACGCGGGCGTGCGCTGGGTCGCGCGGGAGAATCTCCACCTGACGCTCAAGTTCCTCGGCGACGTCGCGGAGCCCGAGATCTCGCGGCTCTCGGAGCGGCTGGGGTTGGAGGCGCAGCGCTTCCCGTCCATGGATCTGGACCTCTCGGGCGTCGGACGCTTTCCGCCCGGCGGTCCGCCCCGCGTCGTGTGGGTCGGCTGCCGCGGCGACGTCTCGCGGCTCGTCGGACTGGCGCAGGCGGTGGAGCGCGTCGCGACGGAACTCGGCTTCCCTTCCGAGGAACGCCGTTTCACCCCGCACCTCACGATCGGTCGCGTGAAGTCGCCGAAGAACCAGGAGCGGCTCCTCAACGCGCTGGCGGCGCGGCACGACGACGTCTTCGGCCGCGCGCGCGCGGAGCACTTCACGCTCTTCCGCAGCACGCTCACGCCCGACGGGCCGATCTACGAGCAAGTCGTGCGGTTCCCGCTGGGGGTCGCCTGACCGTGGGGACTCCGTCGCTGCGTTCCCGCCGGCGGGATGCCGCGAAGCGGATCGAGGCGGAACGCAAGGGCGCCCGCCGCCTCCGCTACGACGAGGTGGGCGGGCAGATCCGCACCGGGGATCTGCTCTTCTTTCGCGGGCGCGGACCCTTCTCGCGTCTCATCCGCTGGATGAGCTATTCCGTCTACTCGCACATGGGGATCGCCGCGCGCTGGGCGGGCCATCTCCTCGTCTTCCAGTCGCACATCCCTACCGGCGTGGAAGTCGTACCCGCCCGGCGCATCGTTTTCCGCTACGACGGTCAGGTGGACTGGTGGACGGTGAAACCCGAGCACGACGGGCGGCTCGACCGCGACCGCCTGCTCTCGGCGGCGGTGGGGGAACTGGGGAAGCCGTACTCGTTCCTCGGTCTCGTGGCGCTCGGCTTCAAGCTGCTGGGAGGGAAGATCGCGGGACGCCGTGACCCCGTGGCGCTTCCCGAGGGCTACTTCTGCTCCCAGTTCGTCTCGGCGTGCTACCGCGAGGCGGGGCTCGACCTGGCGCCGGACGTGGAGGACTCCTGCACCAGTCCCGGCGCGATCGTGCGGAGCGGGATCGTGGAGATGAAGGCGGTGCTGCGGAGGCCGCGGTGAACGGCGCAAGTCATGGCGCATGCGTTCGGCGGGTACCGCGACACGGCGAAGGCGGATCTACGCGCGGCAAAGCCGCACCGGACGCGAGACCTGGAAACCGGGAGACAAGGGGACCGTCGCCCCGTCTCCGAGTCTCCCCCTCCCCTTGTCCCCCTACGCCCACTCCCTCTCCGCCTTCCCGATGGCCATCAGGAATTCGGCGTTCGTCTTCGTCTTCCGCACGCGGTCGATCAGCGTCTCCATCGCCTCGATCAGCTTCATGTCGGCGAGGACCTTGCGCAGCACCCAGATGCGCTTGATCTCGTCCGGGTGCAGGAGCAGCTCCTCCTTGCGCGTGCCGGAACGCGTGAGGTCGAAGGACGGGAAGATGCGGCGGTCGGCCAGCTCGCGCACGAGGTGCAGCTCGCTGTTGCCCGTGCCCTTGAACTCCTCGAAGATGACCTCGTCCATGCGGCTGCCCGTGTCGATGAGGCAGCTCCCGATGATCGTGAGCGAGCCGCCCTCCTCGACCTTGCGCGCGGCGCCGAAGAAGCGCTTCGGACCCTGGAACGCGGTCGAGTCGATGCCGCCGGAGAGGATGCGCCCGCTGTGCGGCGCCTCCGTGTTGTAGGCGCGCGTCATGCGCGTGATCGAGTCGAGGAGGACGACGACGTCCTTCTTCGACTCCACCATCCGCTTCGCCTTTTCCAGGACCATCTCGGTCACCTGGATGTGGCGCGCGGGGGGCTCGTCGAAGCACGAGGCGATGACCTCGGCCTCGCCCTTGAGGTTCCGCTTGAAGTCCGTGACCTCTTCGGGCCGCTCGTCGATGAGCAGCGCGATGACGTCCACCTCCGGGTGGTTCTTGATCACGGCGTTGGCGATCTTCTGGAGGAGGATCGTCTTGCCGGTCCGCGGGGCCGCGACGATGAGGCCGCGCTGCCCCTTGCCGATCGGGGCGATCATGTCCATCACGCGCAGCGAGATCTCGCTCTGCTCCACGTCGCCGATCCGCAGCCGCTCGTTCGGATGCAGCGGCGTCAGGTTCTCGAAGACGACCCGGCTCTGCAGCGCCTCGGGGTTCTCGTGGTTGATCGCCTCGACCTTGAGGAGGGCGAAGTACTTCTCGCCGTCCTTGGGCTGGCGGATCTGGCCGCTGATGATGTTGCCCGTCCGCATCCCGAAACGGCGGATCTGCGACGGGGAGATGTAGATGTCGTCCGGGCAGGGGAGATAGTTGTATTTCGGCGAGCGGAGGAACCCGAACCCCTCGGGCAGGACCTCCAGGACCCCCTCCCCGAAGAGGAGGCCGTTCTGCTTGGCCTTCTCCTGGATGATCCGGTAGATGAGATCCTGCTTCTTCATCCCCATGACTTCCTTGATGCCTTCCTGCTTTGCGAGCTTCAGCAGTTCGGCGACGGTGCAGTCCTGGAGCTTGGAGAGGTAGATCTCCTCGCGCTTCACGCGCTCGTACTTCTCGTTCGTGTCTCCCCTCGGCGCGGGGGGAGCCTCGGGGAAGGAGGGGGGTGCGAGGGGGTCCGCCTCCGGCGCGCCGGGCGCCGGGCCGCCGCCGTTGACGGCGGTCTTCTCCGCGTTCTCGATCGAGTCCTTCGCCTTGCGCGGAACCATCATTCGGTCCCCCCTTCAGGATGTGACGGGTTCACCAGGCCCCGGATCAGCGCCCGCACCTGACGGGCCGCGGTCGCCCGGGACCCACGATTGTCGATCACGTAATCCGCCCTCGCCCTCTTGCGGGAATCCGACCACTGGAGCCGCTCGCGCCGGCGTAGCTCCTCGGGCCCCCAGCCCCGCGCGCGGATCCGCCGCGCGCGGACGCCGCGGGGGGCGTCCACGAAGATCACGAGATCGCACAGCGCGTCCGCCTCCGCCTCGAGCAGCAAGGGGGCGTCCAGAACCAGAACCGGTCTGCGGCACGCCGCGATCCTCCCGGCGATCTCCCGGTGCACCCGCGGATGGACGATCGCATTCAACTTCCGCACGGAAGCGGCGCTGCGGAATGCGCGGGCGGCCAGGGCCGCCCGGTCCACGCGACCGTCCGACAGGATCCCGCGCCCCCACTCTTCGACCAGGTTCCGCCGGAGGGCCGGACGGTCGAGGAGCCCGTGCGCGACGCGGTCGGCGTCCACCACCTCCGCTCCCAGCCTCTCGAAACAACCGGCCACGGTGGATTTTCCGCTTCCGATGCCGCCGATGAGTCCGATGACCCAGGGGCGTTTCCTCATGAAGTCCGGTCAGTGACTAACGCAGCGTATTGGGCGTATCCCCGTCCGGGATTTTGGGGGAATCTACTGCTCGGGAAGGTCCTGACTCCGCTTCGATCCTAGCCTGCCGCGTCCGGTGTGTCAACGAGTTTTTGGGAAATCGGGACGTCGTCTCCCCGCTTCACGCTTGAGTCCGCCGCAAAAAGTCCCTTCATTGCGGCGGGCTCACCCCGAGCGGAGCGAAGCGAAGTCGAGGGGTTCGTGCGCCTTGGGACGCAACGGGTTGTGAACCCTTCGACTCGCCTGCGGCTCGCTCAGGGTGATTCGCCCGCAAGGAAGCCCTTGTTGCGGGCGAATCACGCTTCCCT
>JACPRC010000095.1 GCA_016190175.1 Planctomycetota bacterium | reverse complement strand
GAAGGTCCGGCAGCGTCCCTCGAGGTCCTGCGTGACCGAGGCCTCGTTGTAGGAGGACTGCAGGGCCCACAGCACCGAGAAGGTGAGGGCGACCACGACGACGAGGATGATCGAGGCGATCAGGACCTCGATGAGCGTGACGCCGCGTCGTCTCATGACATCACCGGCTCAGCAGGGATCGCAACTCGTAGCGCGAATCGGCGCGCACGCCCTGCCAGACGATGAGGATGCGCACGTCGAGGAGGTTGGCGTTGGTCGGGTCGATCATGACGGTGCCGAGCCCCTGCTTGTCGGCGGTGCCGGCGTGGTTGAGGCCCGGGACGCTGAAGGTGGAGCTCTGGTAGGTGGCCAGGACCGCGTTGAAGTTGGTCATGGCGGTGGTGCGGATCTGCTCGAAGCGGCGGGTGGCGGCGGTCTTGGCGATCTGCGCCTCGCGGTTGGCCTCCTTGACGTCGGCGGTCTTCAGGTACACCGCGACGATCCCCAGCAGCGCGATCGCGATCACCGCCAGCGCGATCATCACCTCAAGAAGCGATACGCCGCGACGGTGTCTCATGGCGCTCCTCTCCTCAGCCGGCGCATATACAGCGTATAGAGTATACATCAAGGGGGAACGGGTGTGGGGAATATTCCGTCTCGGCGCGGAAATTCTCTAGCCGAGGGCGGGGCCCGACAGGGTGTCGGGCGGAGCCGGAGGGGCTGTCCAGCGGAGCCCGCCGGAAGCGGGCGTAGCTGCCCGTAGGGGCCGTTTCACGTCGGCGGCGAAGCCGACGTGAACAAGGCGGCTATCGGAGGCGTCGGAGCGAGAGCAATTCGACGCTGCGAGCGGGATTGCGCAGCAGCGTCCGCAGCCCTCCGTCGTACGTCACGCGCACGGAGTCCGCGAAGCGGGTGCCGGGGTCTCGGCGAGCGCCCGCAGGCACGAGGGGATGGAAGTCCGCCCGATCCAGCGCCACGAAGACGCCGCGATGGAGGAAGCCACCCGAGCACTGGATCTGCTCCCGCGCGGCGACGAGGCCGGCGAACTCCGCGCCGGCTGGCGCGCTGCATCGCACGTCGCCGCCTGCGACGACGAGGGTGTCGGCAAGCGCGGGAGAGAGCCGGAGCAAGCCGGTGATCGAGACCGATCCCTCCGCGATCAGGGTGAGCGTTCGGCTTCCGGGGCCCTCGATGGAGATGTTGCCTTCGACATAGTACGTGCCGGGAGGCATGTCGGCGCCGGCGTGGCGCCATTCCTTGCGCGGCGCATCGTAGCTCCATCCATTCCAGCCCCCGGGGCCGGGACGCACGGAGTGGAGAGTCGCTGCGGTGAGGATCGAGCCGTCGGCGCGCAGGATGAAGTTCGCCTCCGGCCGATGCGCGGCCGGATCGACTTCGGGGAGGATGGCGGAGGAACGGGCGTGGATCGCGGCGCAAACGGCAGTGGGGTGCACGATGATGTCGCCGGTCGACCGCACGGACCCGCGGGAGCCTGAGACGGCGGCGGCGTCCTCGATCGCCACCGATCCGCCCACGAGGACGGCGTCCTCGGGGACGAAGTCGGGCGGAACGTATCGGACGAGCGCCTCGATCTGCGCGGACGCGCCCGAGGGCAGGACGGCCGTCACGTACAGAAGCACCTGGTCGTCGCCGTCGCGCAGGGGGTGGCCGTCGCCGTCGTCGTTGTCGCGCACGACCACGCAGACGGCGCCTTCCCCGAGCGCGGCGGCGCGGCCCAGCGGGAACCTCGAGCCGTCGGGGCTGGGCCGCTGCGCGAGGAAGCTCCGCAGCGCATCGACGGGGTAGGTGCCGAGCGGCGCGTGCTCGGTCAGGATGCGATCCCAGGGAGGGGCGTCGGCCGTTTTCGAGATCCAGAGCGAGCGACCCGCCTCGCGGAGGGCGACCTCACACAGGCGGTAGGCGACGTCGGTGTCGCTGACGGCGGGTCCCGTCGTCGGGCCAGGCGCCGGGAAGACCGCCAGGACCGCGACGGCGAGCGCACCCAGGATGACGAGAACGAGCGCCGCGGGGCCGATTCTCATCAATCGAGTTTCTTCCAGTCCCGCGCCAGTTCCTCGTCCGTGGGCCAGGCCTCCACGGGCTTGCCTCCGGTGTCCTTCCAGAACATCGTGTTGCCTTCGTTGATGATGAAGGTCCTCGTCCCGCCCTTGCCGTAGTCGGCGGGGAAGGCGCAGACGCCGAAGCGGCTCGTGTTGTAGACGGCCTCCTTGGCGCCGCCCGTGTGCTGCCGGTAGTCGCCGTTGCCGCCGTTCGCGGTGACCTGCTTGTCCTCCTTCATCGCCATGAACCAGTAGCCCGCCTTGGGGGCCCTCTTCCCGAACTTCGAGATGGGGTTCGAATAGTTGTTCACGTCCATCACCGTGAGGCCCCCGGTCCAGGGCGCGTAGTCCGCGAGCGCGACGGAGACTTCGATGAGCTTGATCATGCTGTCGCCGCCCACGCTCGAGTTGTCGATGCAGTAGAGCCCCGCGACGTCGCCGGTCCAGAAGTCCTGGACGCGGTTATTGTCGCGGTCGTTGGATCGGAAGTCCGCCTGTGCGGTGGCGACGGTCTTGAGCGAGCCCGCGGCGTTGCGCTCGTTGGCGGCGAGCCTCGGGGCGGCGCCCTTGCCGCCGCGGCCTTTGAAGATGTCCTCGATGGTGAGGTCCGCGTCCTCGCCCTCGCCGCCCTCCTTGCCGTCCGCGCCCCACGTCCAGACCTTCGGCTCGCGCTTCGTCGGCTCGTACTGATAGTCGTTTCCCCACGGGTCCTTCGGGATCCTGCCGCCGGGGTAGAATCCGCCGTCCGGCCAGACTTTGGCGTCCTTGGGTCGCTCGACGAGGTCCCGGAGCGATCGGGGCATCTCTCCGTTGAACTCGTTGAACATCATGACGGCGATGGCGAGGTGGGCGATCACGACGACCGCCTGCCGCTGCTTCGGCGTCTCCTCCTGATCGTCCCGGATCCTCGGTGGAGTCGCCGCGTTGCCGCCGATCGTCTTCTCGGCGGCCAGGCTCCAGAGCGAATCGCTCGCGCCGCAGGTCTGCACGTCGCCGGACTTGCGCAGGACGTTGCCGCCGCGGCCGGTGCCGTGGTTCCCGTCCACGTCGGCGCCGACGGGATCGCCGTCGCCGTACGACGCGCCGTTCACGTTCTTCGCCGGTCCGCGGTAGTCGCAGGTGCCGGGACCGTCATCGACGTTTTCGACGGGACACTGGTAGAGGTCCAACAGCGAGTCATCGATCAGACGGATCCTCCGGTCCGACAGCTTGAGCCAGAACGCCTCTCCGGTCTCGACGGGCATCAGCTTCTGCGGCCCGCCGTACTGGACCATGTAATTCATCTGCATCTTGTAGAGCTGGGAGAGGTTGTTCGCGCACATCGTGACGCGCTTCCCGTCCTGCGCCTCGCGGACCGCCACGGCGGCGGGGGCGACAATCAGGGCAGTCAAGAGCACGAGTGCGGCGAGGTCGGAACGGCGCATGGTCATCTCCTATTCCCAATTGTTGACATCGTCCCCGGCCCCCTTCTCGTCCTTGCCGTCGGGGCCGAAGGAGTAGATATCGAAACTCTGCTTGTTGTGGGCGTCGGGGTCGCTCTGGTTGCCCGGCCAGTTCACGCGGTTGTTGCGGTACAGGATCGACCGCTTCCACGGATCGAGGATCTCGCCCTTGTCGCTGAGGTCCTCCTTGCGGAATTCGAAGTACGGTTGCTTTTTCGCCCCGGGCGTGGAGAGCGCCTTGGCGAGGTTCGCGTTTCCCGACGGAGGATAGGCGCCGAAGTCGGTCAAGTACATCATCGTGGCCTGGGTGAGGTTCTGGATCAGATACCGGCACTCGACGCGCTTCGCCTGCTGCCTGCGCTTCGGGAAGACGTCATCGAGGCCGAGATCGCGGTCTTCACCCTCGCCGCCCTTCTTTCCGTCGGCGCCCCACGTCCACACCTTCGGCTCCCGTTTCCCCGGCTCGTACCGGTAGTCGTTCCCCCACGGGTCCTTCGGGATCTTGCCGCCGGGGTAGAATCCCCCCTCGGGCCAGACCTCCGCATCCTTCGGCCGCTCGACGAGGTCCCGGAGCGACCCGGGCATGGCGCCGTTGAACTCGCTGTAGAGCAACACCCCCATCGCAAGATGGCCGATGGCGACGAGGGCCTGGCGCTGCTTCGGAGTCTCGTCCTGGCGCGCCCCGACGACAGGCAGGATCGCCGCGAAAAGGGCAAGGCGCATGGCAGGCCTAGAAGCTATCGGCGCCCCGGGCGCGGGTCAAACAGATTCGCGCTTCGCGCGCTCGTAGTCGAGCAGATCCGCCAGCGTCTTGCGCAGCGGGATCGCGGGCGCCCAGCCCGTCGCGCGCCGGAAGCGGCTCGCCTCCCCGATCCGCACGTCGGGATCTCCGCCGCGCAGGCGCGAGGCGTCCCGCACGACCTGGATCGGGACGCGCGCAAGCCCGAGCAGCATGTCGAGCAGATCTCGGATCGTCGTGCCCGCTCCCGAGGCGACGTTGTAGACTCCGGGAGGCGCCTTTTCGAGGGCGAGCAGGTACGCGCGCACCACGTCGCGCACGTCCAGGAAGTCGCGCACGGGCCGGAGGTCGCCGACGCGGACCACGGCAGGCCCGGCGCCGGTCTCGGCCCGCGCAATCTGCGAAGCGAAGGCGGGCGCGACGAAGCGCTCGGTCTGTCCGGGGCCGGTATGATTGAACGAGCGGAGGACGACGATGTCGCGGCCGGCCTGCCCGGCGAGCAGGGACTCCGCGCACCACTTGGACGCGCCGTAGGCGTTCGCCGGGCGCGGGGACTCGTCCTCGGGAGTGGGGATCCGGCGCGCGCGCCCGTAGACGTCGCCCGAGCTGACGTGGACGAACCGGACGCCCCGCGGGAGGGCGCGCAGCAGCCGCAGCGGCCCCAGCGCGTTGACGGCGAACGCGCGCGCGGGGTCGGACTCGCACGACGCGGGATGGGACATTGCGGCGAGGTGGACGACGGCGTCCAGGCGGAGGCCCCCGATCCCGCGAAGGGAGGCCAGATCGGCGACGACGCTTCGCACGCCCCGCGGGTGCCGCCTGCGCCGCGAGTCCAGCGCGATCACGCGCCATCCCCGTTCGAGGATGGCGCGAATCAGATGCCCGCCGACGAAGCCGGAGGCGCCGGTGACGAGGACGTTCACCTCGTTGGACTCCTCATGCAGCGGTCGTGCAAGTGCTCCATCCCCTTGCGGTCTTGCCCGTTTCAGAGGCATCCGCCGGAACCCATGGGAGTCCAACGGGGTTCATGCGAGGCGCTCGATGTCGGCGCGCACCATCCGCTCCACCAGCTCCGCGAACCCGACCCCCGGCCTCCAGCCGAGCCTGCGGCGCGCCTTCGACGCGTCGCCGCAGAGGGTGTTGACCTCGGCAGGGCGGAAGAGGGAGCGGTCCACGCGGACGTGCTTCCTCCAGTCGAGGCCCGCACACCCGAAAGCGATCTCGCAGAATTCCCGCACGGTGTGGGATTCGCCGGTCGCGACGACGAAGTCATCGGGTTTCGGCTGCTGGAGCATGAGCCACATGGCGCGGACGTAGTCGCCCGCGTAGCCCCAGTCGCGCTTCGCGTCGAGATTCCCGAGGCGGAGCTCCTTCGCCCGCCCTGTCTTGATCATCGCCACCCCGTGCGAGATCTTGCGCGTGACGAACTCCTTGCCCCGCCGGGGGGACTCGTGGTTGAAGAGGATCCCCGAGGCCGCGAAGATGCCGTAGCTCTCGCGGTAGTTCACCGTGATGTGATGGCCGTACGCCTTCGCGACGCCGTACGGGCTGCGCGGATGGAACGGGGTCTCCTCCGTCTGGGGCGTCTCCCGGACCTTGCCGAACATCTCGCTCGACGAGGCCTGGTAGAAGCGGATCCGCCGGTCGACGAGACGGATCGCGTCCAGCATGCGGGTGACGCCGAGGGCGGTGAACTCGCCCGTCAGGACGGGCTGCACCCACGAAGTGGGGACGAAGGACTGCGCCGCGAGGTTGTATGCCTCGTGCGGCCGCACCTCCTTGAGCAGGTCCACGAGGGAGAGCTGGTCCAGGAGGTCCGCCTGATGGAGGCGCACACGGTCCTTGAAGTCGGCGATGCGCTCGAAGTTCTCGGTGCTCGATCGCCGCACCATGCCGTGGACCTGGTAGCCCTTCCCGAGGAGAAACTCGGCAAGGTAGGAACCGTCCTGTCCGGTGATCCCGGTGATAAGGGCGCGTTTCATGGGATCCGACGATAGAGGGCGCCGCGACGGGCGTCAACGAATTGTGTCTGCTCCCTTTTCCGCCGTGCCCGGGGTCCGGTCTCCCAATGGAGACCGGAAGCGGATTGCTCCAGGGGAGGCGTGCCATGCGGAACGCGATGCGGCTCGGGCTCGTGATGGCCCTGATCGAGAAAGGGAGCCACTTCGTCCTATCCTTCGCGGTCGTGACTACGGATGAGGAACTTCTGAGACGATGTGGGGAGGGGAAAGACGTCGTCAACTTCAAGGGGGAGAAGCGATATCTGCCAACCCGCGCCGACTTCGCGAGTTCGCTGGACCGGAAGTTTGTGGACGACACGATCGAGGTCATCAACAAGAGCGACCGCCTGATGCCTGATCCCGACTTCTCAGGCACACGCGTGACACTCCCGAAGGGAAAAAAGATCGGCCTGCTTGCTAGCCGCTACAGGTTTGGCAGTAGTCCCGTGTGACGCGGTCCGCCGATCCGAGCGAGAGACTGTCCAGCCGGGGCTTGTGATTGCAGAGGACGCGGTGCGCCCGGAGCCCTGCGACTCTTGGCCGAGATGGGTCTGCCGGCACTCCCGGCGAACCAGGAAAGAGCCCTTCGACTCGCTTCGCTCGCTCAGGGCACTTCGCCTCGGGCGGAACCGTCTGCTTGCACTGAGCGAGGG
>JACPRC010000093.1 GCA_016190175.1 Planctomycetota bacterium | reverse complement strand
CCGGCGCGCGCCTTCGCGTGGCGTTGACCGGGGTGACGATGGCGGAGTACTTCCGCGACTCGGAGGGTCAGGACGTCCTCTTCTTCGTCGACAACATCTTCCGCTTCGTCCAGGCGGGCTCCGAGGTGAGCGCCCTCCTCGGCCGCATGCCCAGCGCCGTCGGATACCAGCCCACCCTGGCGTCGGAGATGGCCGCCCTCCAGGAGCGGATCACCTCTACGAAGCGCGGCTCGATCACGTCCGTCCAGGCCGTGTACGTCCCCGCGGACGACATCACGGACCCCGCGCCCGCGACGACCTTCACCCACCTCGACGCGAACATCGTCCTGGAGCGCCGCATCGCGGAGCTGGGCATCTACCCTGCGGTGGACCCGCTTCGCTCGACTTCGCGCCTCCTGGAGCCCATGGGCGTCGGCGACGAGCACTACCGCGTCGCGCGCGAGGTGCAGCGGATCCTCCAGCGCTACCAGGACCTCCAGGACATCATCGCGATCCTCGGCATGGAGGAGCTCTCCGACGACGACAAGCTCGTCGTCGCGCGCGCGCGGCGCATCCAGCGCATGCTGTCGCAGCCGTTCTTCGTCGCGGAGCAGTTCACGAACAACAAGGGCCAGTTCGTGCGGCTCAAGGACACGATCCGGGCGTTCAAGGAGATCATCGACGGCAGGCACGACAAGCTGCCGGAGAAGGCGTTCTACATGGTCGGGGGAATCGAACAGGTCGCCGAGAAAGCAAAGCAGGGATAGGCGATGGCCAAGACCTTCCTTCTGGAGATCGTCACCCCCGAGCAGGTTCTTCTCTCCCGCCCGGTCGAGTCGCTCGTCGTCCCCGCGGCCGAGGGATACCTCGGCATCCTCGCGGGCCATGCGCCGCTCCTCTGCGTGCTCCAGCCCGGGGAGATCACGATCCGCGACGAGAAAGGGACTTCCCATTACTGCACTTCCGGCGGATTCCTCGAAGCGACTCCCGCGAAGGTGAACGTCCTCACGGAGAGCGCGGAGCCCATCGAGAAGATCGACCTCCCCCGCGCCGAGGAGGCCCGCGAGCGGGCCCTGAAGCGCATCGGCTCGGGGGAGCCGGAGGTCGACAGGGAACGCGCGCGCGCGGCGCTCGCCCGGGCGGACGCGCGGATCCGGCTCGCCAAGAAGCGCGGGGGCGCTTGATTCGCTTTCGCGCGCGGGCTAGACTGTATTGCGATGGGAACGAGCGAAGGCCGGAATGGAAACCGCGAAGCACTCGCAGGAATCCGGCTTGTCCTGGAGGAGATCCGCGATTTGAAGGTGGAGATCCGCGACTTGAAAGTGGAAGCCGCGGAGGACCGCAAGCAGGCCGCCGAAGATCGCAAACAGGCCGCGGAGGACCGCAAGCAGGCCGCCGAGGACCGCCGGGAGTTCCGCGAGTTGTTCGAGCGGCATGCCGCCGACTCCGCCCGCAGGGAGAAGGGGCTGAGCCGCGCGCTCGTCGTCATCGGCCAGGTCGGACGCAGGATCGTCACGACTCTCGACGAACACACCGTCCTTCTGAAGGACATCGCCCGTTCGGTCCGCGCGGGCCGAAACGGCCGCGAGGGTCGGGGCAACGGACGTTGACCGTCGTTCTCCTTGAACCGCCGCCCCCCGCAAGCGACAATTCCCGCATGATCCTCGCCCTCCGCATCGCCGGCTGGGGGTTTTTCGTCATCGGCATGGGGCTCTTCATCTGGGCCGGCGGCTTCAGCGGCGCCCACGACGAGGTCGGCCTCAAACGGTCGATGGCCTTCGTCGGCATCTTCACGGCGCTCGGCGGCATGGTCTTCACCAGCGTCTCGCGGCTCCTCTCCCACTTCGCCCAGGTGCGCCGGTTCAAACAGCAGCTTCGCGAACGGACCGCGCGGCAGTGGCAGGGCGAGCTCAAGTCCGTCGGCGAGAAGCCGCCGGAACCGCCCAAGGCATGAACCCCGTCAAGCTCCCGCCTGGGACGCCAGGCACACTCTCGTTCCCGACGCCCGGGGTCCGGCCGACGCGTCGCCAACATACCCGGGGAGTCTGACGGGGTGAACCTCACGGAGCGATTCGATGTCTCCCCCGCAAAGGTCGCGGCGCTCCTGAAGCGGATCCGCCGCTTGGCCATCGATGCCGCACGGATCGAGGAGCGCTTCGTCCGCGGCGGCGGCCCCGGCGGCCAGAAGACGAACAAGACCTCGAACGGGGTGGTGCTCCACTATGCGCCGCTCGACCTCACCGTGCGCTGCCGCGAAGACCGCCGGCGCACCGTTAACCGATTCCTCGCATTGCGCGAGCTGGTCGATCGCATCGAGATGGCGGTGTCGCCGGAAACGTCGGAGCGGCTGCGGGAGATCGAAAAGGTCCGGGCGGCGAAGGCAAAGTCGCACCGGCGGGCGGTCGCGCGGCATCACGGGGCGGAGTAGCGGCGGCTCTCGATCTCCACCCAGGTCGCGTGTTGCCAGATCAACGGCTCGTCCATGCAGAGTCGGACGAGCACGCCGGCCCGCTCCCATTCTGCTGCGGGCGGCCACCATCCCGGCCATGAGCGCGTCGGCTTGCCCCACAGACGCCGGAAGTGTGCCGCCATCTTCCGCGACGATTCCTCCTCCGTGACACCCCGAGGCCGGACCGGGCCGAGCGTGAAACGCACCGCTCGCCCCTTCGAGAGCCACGCCACGACGTTCGCTTTCAGTCCGCCCAGACAGGTCCGGCGGCGCCAGATCAGCGCCCTTCCGTCCCGGAGAGGGGAAGCGAGGGCGCGAAGGTCCCGGAAGGTCGCGTTCCACGGAAGCAGGACGTCTTCATCCTCCAGCCGAAGCCCGAGACGCAGATCACAGGACGATGCGGCCATGCTTCACGACGTTCCGCACGAGATTCACGCCGTAGTGGTACGGCACGAAACGGAAGTCGGCCGCGTCCCAGACGACGAGGTCCGCCTTCTTGCCGGACTCGATCGACCCGACCTCCGAGCCCATCCCGCAGGCGTGCGCCGCATTGACCGTTGCGGCGCACCACGCCTCGGCGGGAGTCATGCGCATCTGCGTACAGGCGATCGACATGATGAGCGGCAGGTTGAAGGTCATGGACGAACCGGGGTTGAAGTCGGAGCCGAGCGCGACCGGCACGCCCGCCTCGATGAGCCGCCGCGCCGGTGCGTAGCGGCCGCCGCCGAGGAAGAAGCTCGTCCCCGGCAGCATCACCGCGACCGTCCCCGAGCTCTTGAGCGCGCGGATGCCGTTCTCCGAGATCGCCATGAGATGGTCGGCGGAAACGGCTCTCACATCCGCCGCCAGCTCCGCTCCTCCCGTGTTCTCGAACTCCTCGGCATGCAGCTTCGGAGCGAGGCCTTGCCCCTTTCCCGCTTCGAGAATCCTGCGCGACTCCTCGGCCGTGAAAACCCCCGCTTCGCAGAAGACGTCGCAGAACTTCGCGAGCTTCGCGACCGCCGGAATCATCTCGCGGCAGACGAGGTCGACGTACTCCTCGCGCCGGCCCTTGTATTCGCGCGGCACCTCATGCGCGCCGAGGAAGGTCGGGACGAGATCGACCGGCCCGCGAAGGTCGCGCACCACCTCCAACATCTTCACTTCGTCGGCGGACGTGAGTCCGTACCCGCTCTTGACCTCCGCCGTCGTCGTTCCGTATTCGAGCATCCGCCGCAGCCGCGGCCGCGCCTCCCGGAGGAGGTCGGCTTTCGACGCCGCCCGCACGCGCTCCACGGTCGAGAGGATCCCGCCGCCCGCCTGGGCGATCTCCATGTAGCTCGCGCCCCGGAGGCGCATCTCGAACTCCTGCTCGCGGGTCCCCATGAAAACGAGGTGCGTGTGAGGATCGACGAGTCCGGGCGTGACGAGCGCGCCCTTCGCGTTCAAGGTCTCCGCCGCCCGGTAGAGGCTCCGGATCGCGCCGGTGGTCCCCACGTCCACGATGCGCCCGCGGCGGATCGCCACCGCGCCGTCGGGCACGGTCGCGAGATCGGACATCTCCGCGCCGGCCCGCACGGCGCCGTGCATCGTGAGCAACTGACCGGCGTGGACGACGAGGAGGTCGACCGGCTTCTTCGGCATGGGCGGATTATCCGGAGGCCGGCCGGTCGTGTCAAAGGTGTTGATTTCCCGCGGCCGCCGTACTCTCATGTCCCCATGGCCGAGTTCGTGGAGTTCCCGAGCACGATGTGGACGGCGATCTCGCACGCCCGACGGCAGGGAGGCGGCGCGCTGGACCTGCTCCTGCGGAAGTACCGCCCCGTGATTCTCGCCTTCGTCCGGAACGCCGGGTTCGGCCCCGAGGACGCCGAGGACGTCACGCAGGAGGTCTTCCTCGCCCTCGTGCGCGACGACGTCCTGGCGAAGGCCGACCGGGTCCGCGGGAAGTTCCGGAGCCTCCTCCTCGCGGTGACGCGCCACACGATCTCCACGCAGCGGAAGCACGACGGCCGCATCAAGCGCGGGGGCGGGGCTCGCCGCGTCTCGCTCGAGGCGGGCGGCCCCGACGGCGAGCCGCTCCCGGTGGAGACGTTCCTCGCCGACACCGCGCCGGACGACACCTTCGACCCCCTCTGGATCCAGAATCTCGTGCGGCTCGGGATGGACGCGCTGGAGACGGAGTGCACGAAGGAGGGGACACCGTACTACCGCGCGCTGGCGATCTTCACGAGCGAGGGACTCGGATACCCCGAGATCGCCGACCGGCTCGGCGTGAAGGTCGGCGACGTCAAGAACTACATCCACCAAGCGCGCCTGCGCCTCAGGAGCAACGTCCTCCGCGAGGTGCAGGCGTATTCGTCATCGCGCGACGAATACGAGGCCGAGATCGCCGCGCTCATGAAGTACCTCGACTGACGCGGTCGGGGATGCGCGGCGGATCGGCCCCGCGCCGCCGCCCGTCACCAGATCAGGATCGGGCCGGCCTTCAGACTCGTCCTGGCCTTCATGGGTCGTCTCCTTTCACAGGATGTCGAAAAGGAAGATCACGCCATCCATTCCTGCGGCAACCCTCGTCTGGGCCTTCATCGGCCCCTCCTTCCTTGGACTTCGAGGATACCTTGGACTTCGACCGCGCCCGGTTTTAGCCCGCCTTATTCACGTCGGCTTCGCCGCCGACGTGAAACGGCGCCCT
>JACPRC010000086.1 GCA_016190175.1 Planctomycetota bacterium | reverse complement strand
GCCACGCGGTCGCTGATGTACTCGACGACGGAGAGGTCGTGCGAGATGAAGAGATATGCCAGGTTATATTTTTCGCGCAGCTCGACGAGCAGGTTCACGATCTGCGACTGGATCGAGACGTCCAGCGCGGAGACCGGCTCGTCGCAGACGATGAACTTCGGGTTGAGCGCGAGGGCGCGCGCGATGCCGATGCGCTGGCGCTGCCCGCCGGAGAACTCGTGGGGGTAGCGGTTGATGTACTGGGGGGAGAGGCCCACCCGGTTGAGGAGGTCTTTCACCTGCTCGGTCCGCTCCGCGCGCGAGCCGACCTTGTGCACGAGGAGCCCCTCGCTCACGATCGCGCCGACGGTCATGCGCGGGTTCAGCGAGCTGTACGGGTCCTGGAAGATGATCTGCATGTGGCGGCGCATGTTGCGCATCTCGGCCGAGGAGAGCGCCGCGAGGTCCCTGCCCTCGAAGATCACCTGCCCGTCCGTCGGCTCGATGAGCCGCAGGATCGTCCGCCCCGCCGTGGTCTTCCCGCAGCCGCTCTCGCCGACGAGACCGAGGGTCTCGCCCGGACGCACGAAGACGGAGACGTCGTCCACGGCCTTGACCCATCCCGCGATGCGGGAGAAGACGCCCTTGCGGACGGGGAAGTACTTCTTGAGACTGCGGACGTCCAGCAGCGCGTCGGACGGCGCCTCGACCGCGCCCTCGGACGGTTTCGCCAGCGGCGTCCGCTCGATCCGCTTGAGGATGATCTCCTGCGGGCTCGTCGCGCTGTACTCCGTGTCGCCGGGCGAAGGCTTGCCGGGGAAAAGGGAGCCGGGCGTCATGGCTGGGCCCCCTTCGCGAGATCGCAGCGGACCCAGTGGCCCGGGGCGAGTTCCCGCAGATCCGGCTCCTTGACCTTGCAGGCCTCCACGGCGATCGGGCAGCGCGTGTGGAACTTGCACCCCTTCGGGAAGTGCAGCGGGTTCGGCACCGTGCCCGGGATGATGCTGAGCTTCTTCCCCTTCGGCGTCCCGATCGCGGGGCGCGACCGGAAGAGCCCCTGCGTGTAGGGATGCATCGGCTTGGCGAAGAGCTCGCGCACGTCCGCGTACTCCACGACCTTGGACGCGTACATGACGGCCACGTAGTCCGCCACCTCCGCGATCACGCCGAGGTCGTGCGTGATGATGAGGATCGACATGGCGAGCTTCTGCTGGAGCTCGCTCATCAGGTCGAGGATCTGCGCCTGGATCGTGACGTCGAGGGCGGTCGAGGGCTCGTCGGCGATGAGGAGCGCGGGGTTGCAGGCGAGGGCCATGGCGATCATCACGCGCTGCCGCATGCCGCCGGACATCTGGTGCGGGTACTCGTCGACGCGGGTCTCCGCGGCCGGGATCTTTACGAGCTGGAGCATCTCGATCGTCCGGTCGCGCGCCTCCCGCTTCGACTTCTTCTGGTGGAGCACGACGGCCTCGGAGATCTGGCTCCCGATCGTGAAAACCGGGTTGAGGGACGTCATGGGCTCCTGGAAGATCATCGAGATCTTGTTCCCCCGGATCTCGCGCATCTCGCCGTCCGGCTTCACGGCGAGGTCCTCGCCTTCGAAGAGGATCTGCCCGCCGATGATGCGCCCGGGGTAGGAGAGGAGGCGCATGATGGAAAGGGCCGTGACGGACTTCCCGCAGCCGCTCTCGCCCACGAGGCCGAGCGTCTTCCCGCGGTAGATGGGGTAGGAGACGTCGTCCACGGCCATGACGACGCCGTCGTCGGTGAAGAACCCGGTGCGCAGGTTCTTCACCTCCAGGATCGCGTCGCCGTTCGCGTCGCTCATCGGGTGCGCCAGTCTATCATCGGGAGAATCAAGAATCACGAATCAAGAATCCCCCTTGATTCTTGAGTAACCGTTCACCGGTCGCCATCAGCCCTCAGCGATCAGCTTTCGGCCCAGCCGACGAAACGCCCTTCTTGCTGACGGCTGATTGCTGATGGCTGAACGCTTGCATTCTTGGATCTCTCTTCCGGCTCCTCCCCTAGGTCGTCCCTTTCAACCGCGGGTCGAGCGCGTCCCGCAGCGCCTCGCCGAAGAGGTTGTAGCTCGTCACGGTCACGAAGATCGCGACGCCGGGGATGAGGGCCAGCCACCAGGTCCCGGGCAGGCCGTCGCGCCCGAGGCGGAGCATGTTCCCCCACGTCGCCACGTCCACCGGGACGCCGAGGCCCAGGAACGAGAGCGCGCTCTCCGTGAGGATCGCGCCGGCGATGCCGAAGGTCGCGCTCACGAGGACGGGGGAGAGGGCGTTCGGGAGGATGTGGCGGAAGATGATGCGCGGCCGGGAGGCGCCCAGCGCCCGGGCCGACGCGACGAAGTCGTTCTTCCGCAACCGCAGGAACTCCGCGCGCACGAGCCGCGCCACCGTCGTCCACTGCACGAGCGCGATCGCGGCCATCACCATGAAGATCGACGGCGGCGCGATCGCGATGATCGTGATGATGAGGAAGAACGTCGGGAAGCAGATCACGATCTCGATGATCCGCATGATCACGTCGTCCGTCCACCCGCCGAAGAAGCCCGCGACCGCGCCGATCAGGATCCCGATCGTGACGTAGATCCCGACGGCGACGAAGCCGACGGAGAGCGAGATGCGCGTCCCGTGGATGAGCATCGCCAGGACGTCCCGGCGATGCGAGTCGGTCCCGAGCGGATGGCGCTTCGCGTTGTCGCGCCACTCGGCGGGGTCGATCTCGCCCGCCTTCTTCCTCCCCATGTCGTCCCAAGCGACCGAGAGCCACGAGGGCGGCTGGCTCTCCATCACCTTCTTGTCGATGGTCGTGGAGCTGTAGCGCACGAGCGGCCAGAGCATCCGGCCGCCCTCCATCCTCCCCTCGAGGGCCGGGTAGTCCACGAGGTTGAACCGCTGGCGCTCGTTCTTCCGCAGCCCGATGAAGGCGGCCGAGAGGAGGAGCGGCGCGAGCAGGACGAGGAGCGTCTTCTGGTATGCCGCCCCCCGCGGCAGGCCCCGCTTCCGGTACCGCCGGAAGACCGGCGTCCCCGCCAGGACCACAGCCAGGGAGAGGACGAGGATCCAGTCGATCCGGTCGAGTCCGCGCAGGAGCGGCCAGTACCGGATCGTGCCGTGCCGCCGCGGCAGGCTCTCCAGCGCGAGCTTCTGATCCGCGGGGATCCGCCGCGGCCCCTCTTCGCCGGGGACGGAGAACTCGATCACCGCGGGGGCGTCGCGCAGGTATGTCCCCTTCACCGTCGTCCCCTTTCTGACGATGGGGGACTCCTTGAGCACCAGGACGTGCGGCGTCGCGGAGAAGTCGCGCGACTCGATCTCGTCGTCGGAGTAGCGCTCCTCCTGGAGGCCGACCTTGAAGTAGAGGCCCGCGCGCAGCTCGCGGATGAGCTTGCCCTCGAGCGCCGCGCCGTCGCGCAGCTTCAGGAGGTCGCGGCTCTCGCCGAGCGCGACGCACGTCCGGCAGGGGTCGTCGGAGCTGTTCTCGTGCGACACCATGAGCGGGATCGACTCCGCCAGGAAGGGCGCGAGGACGGCGACGAGGTAGAGGAAGAAGATGATCCCGAGGCCGACCAGTCCGATCTTGTTCTTCCGGAGCTGCCGCAGGACGACGCTCCAGTAGTCGGTCTCCAGGACGGCCGCGACCTCGCGCCGCTGCGTGGGCGGCCTCGTGGGCACGGCGTCCGGATGGCGCGCGTCCGCGAAGAACGCGTCGGGCGGCATCTTCGCCTTGGGTTCCCTCTCGTCGGAGGAGTCGTCCGGGACGGGGTGCTCCGTCGTCATGACGATTCCATCGACTCGAAGGAGATGCGGGGATCCACGAGGACGTACAGGATGTCGGAGAGCAGGATGCCCAGGAGGGTGAGGAACGCCGAGAGCGTCGTCACGGCCATGACGACGTTGTAGTCCCGGTCGATGATCGCCTTGAACGCCATCATGCCCATGCCGTCGATGGAGAAGATGAACTCGATCACGATGGCGCCGCCGATGAGGTACGGCAGAAGGTTCGCCAGGAGCGTCAGGATCGGGATCATCCCGTTGCGGAGCGCGTGCTTGAAGATGACGACGTTCTCGGAAAGCCCCTTCGCGCGCGCGGTGCGGATGTAGTCCTGCCGCACGACCTCGAGCATCCCGGAGCGCGCGTAGCGCGAGAGGGCCGCGAGTCCGCCGTAGGTCAGGCAGAGGACCGGCAGGAAGGCGTGCCAGAGGAAGTCGATCGTCCCCGAAAGGCCCGGGTAGTTCCGGACCATGCCTTCGGTCAGGAGCGGGTGCTTCGCCGCCTCCGCGCAGCCGAGGCTCGTGAAGGGGATGCCGCGGAAGAACTCGCTGATGGTCGGATTCGAGACGAGCGAGAGCTTGGTCACGAACACGATCAGCATCGTCGCCACCCAGAAGCTGGGGAGCGAGTAGAGGACGAAGAGGACGAACGTGATGAGCCGGTCGAGTCTCGATCGGTGGTGGGTCGAGGAGTAGATCCCGATGGGGATCGCGATGAGGTAGATGAGCACGAGCGCGATCGCCTCGAGCCGCATCGTCCTCCAGACGCGCGAGGGGAGGATGCCGCCGTCGCCCTCGGTCCCGACCGGGACGGCCACGCCCAGGACCTTCACGCGTTTCAGCCGGATGATCTCGTCGTTGAGGGAGATCGAGCGCCCGAAGTCGAGCGTGACGCAGCGCTTGAGCCAGGTGAGATACTGCAGCCAGACGGGGGTCGTCAGGACGCCCTCCGCCGGGCCCCGGGGCGCGGCCGGCGTCTCCGGCGGCCGGCTGCCGGTCGTGACGAGAACCCTCGTGACGCGGGGCTGAGACATCTTCGTCCCATCCCTGCAGCGGACGAGGATCTTCAACTCGCGCTTCTCGTTCTCGGGATGCCGCGACCACGTGTGGTCGGGTGCGGGATCGACGTCCTTCCCGTCCTTGTCGACCAGCCTCCCGTTCCGGATCGTCCGGCCTTCCTCGACGAGCTTGATCCACCGCTCGGGGGAGACCACGGTGTGGCGGGCCTCCACGACCGTCCCGGCGGCGGAGGGGGCGCTCCTCCATGCGGCCTTGTTCGCGCCCTCGCCGAACTCGATCTCAATGCCGCATTCCGGAGAGCCCTCGGGGACCCGGACGCGCACGACGAAGGGGCGGTCCTGGGGCGCCGCGGCCGGCGCGTCGATGGGGGCGGGGCGCAGCAGCGGGTTGCCCGAGTCGCGCACGACGACGACGCGGGGTTCGCACCAGTCCGACACGGCGCCCTTCTCATCCACCGCGCGTACGCGCAGACGGAAGGCGCCGCTCTTGAGGGTCTCCGGCAGCGTGACCGTGCAGTCCTCTCCGAGCGGCGCGTCCGCGCTGACCCAGTCCTTGTCCTCGGGAGAGAGGTCCGGCCCGCCGAGGTGGAAGTGGAACCGCAGCCGCCTCGCCGGCGGCTTCATCCGCGCCGCGTCGGGGTCCGCCGCCCGGGCGACGACGCGGATCTTGTCCCGGACGCCGACCTCCGTCGGCGCCTCCAGGATGACGGGGACGGTCGGAGGTTCGTTCGCCTCGCGGATGGAGATCCGCGCGAACTCGGACCACGGAGTCCGATGGCCGTTCTTGTCCACCGCCTGGCAACGGACGCGGTAGTCCCCCTCGGAGCCCCAGGCGTGGTCTGCTTCGACTTCCTTGCCGGAAGGAACGAACTCCGTGCGGCCGACCGAGGAGCCGTCGCCCCAGTCGAAGACGAGATGCACCTCGTCGCCGTCCGGATCGACGGCCTTCGCCGTGAACGTGTACTTCTGGGCGATCCCGAGGAGCTCCCGCTGCGACTTCTTGACCTCGCGGGCCATCTGCGACGGGTCGATGCCCTGGCCCATCGCGCCCGGCGCGGTCGCCTGCGTCGCCGGGTCGCCCGGCGCGGCGCGGATGATGATGAACGTGACGAGCGTGATGCCCACGAGGGTCACGATCATGAGGACGAAACGCCGGACGAGGAAGGCGAAGAGGGCCTTCTGGAAGCGCAGGAGGACGTACGCGATGAGGATCGCGGCGAGTCCCAGGAAAAGCAGGGCGGCGCGGCCCGTCACGGCCGGCCAGGCGTCGAAGCAGCCGCGGAGGGTGACCGCGAGCGCGAAGGCGAGCAGAGAGAGTTGAATCCCGCGTTTGCAGGCGTCCGGCGAGTTGAGCACGTGGCGGTTAGTAGTTAGTGGTTAGTCGTTGGTGGTTGGTGAAGAAGCCCTCTGCACCAACCACTAACCACCAACCACCAATCACTACTTAGCGTACTTTTCCTGCCCTTTCGGGACCCACCACTCGAAGCCCGCGCGCGGGTGCATCCCCTGCGGATAGCTCCGCACTCCCTGGAACCGCTTGTGGAAGAGGACGATCGCCCGCGGGTTGAAGAGGAAGGTGTACGGCTGCTCGTCGTAGACGATCTCGTGCAGGCGCTGGTACATCGCGAAGCGCTTGGCGTCGTCGAACTCCGTGCGCGCGTCCTCGATCAGCTTGTCCGCCGCCGGGTTGTTGAACTTCACGCGGTTCGAGCCGCGCTCCGCGATCTGCGAGGAGTGCCAGACCTGATAGAGATCCTGCTCCGGCCAGTCCCAGGACCAACCGAGGCTGCAGCAATCGAACTTGTCCTGGTCCATCTCCTCGAGGAACGCGCCCCATTCGAACGCCCGGATGGTCACGAGGATGCCGGCCTTCTCGTACGACTGCTTCATGGCCGTCGCGATCTTCTCCGCGACCGGGTTCTGGGTCGTGATCATGAACGTGAACGCGAAGTCCTTCTTGTCCTTGTCGAGGACGCCGTCGCGGTTCGTGTCCGCCCAACCCTCCTCGGCGAGGAGCCTCTTGGCCGCCTCGGGGTCGTACGGGAGGGGTTTCACGTCCTTGTTGTACTGCTGGCTCTGGAAATACGTGGGGCCGGTGACCTGCTGGCCGTACCCGTAGTAGACGACCTTGATGATGTCCTGGATGTCGAGGAGCATCGTGAGGGCCTTGCGGACCTTCTTGGCCTTGAAGAGGTCGCGGCCCATGTTCCATCCGATGTAGAGGTAGAACGGCCGGTAGTACTCCAGGTTCGCGTACTCCTGCAGGAGCTTCGAGTCTCCCTTGAGGTCGCGCTCCCAGTTCTGCGGGGGGATGCCCATCGTGTCGATCTCGCCGCGCCGCAGGGCCTGGATCGCGGCGGTGTCGTCCTTGATGAACTTGATGCGGACGCGCTTGAGCGCGGGCTTCTCGCCCCAGTAGTCCTCGTTGCGGATGAGGGAGAGCTCCTCGCCCTTCTTCCAGTATTCGAGCTTGTAGGGCCCGCAGCCGATGGCGCTCTCCGGCTTGTCGTACTTCACGTCGTTCCAGTTCTTCGGGTCGTCCAGCTCGTCGAGGACGTGCTTCGGGGCGATGGGGAAGTCGTAGAGGGAGTAGAGGGTGTAGTAGTAGGGCTTGGTGTAGGTGAACCGGACAGTGTAGTCGTCCAGGACGGTCACTTCCTTGACATCAATGTAGTAGGACTTCGTCCGCGTCGAGTCCACCTTCGGGTGCATCATGATGTCGAAGGAGGCCTTGACGTCGTGGGCGGTGAAGAGAGCGCCGTCGTGCCACCGGACGCCCTTGCGGAGCGGGACGGTCCATTCCAGCTTGTCCTCGGAGATCTTGGGGAAGTCCGACGCCAGCTCGGGCTTCAGCTTGGCGTTGGGCTTGTCCATCATGTAGAGGTAGCCGTTGATGTAATAGAGGATCCAGGAGCCGTAGGCGTCCTTGACGGTGATCGGGTTGAGCGTCGGGGGTTCCGCCCCGAAGCGGTGGATGACGGTGTCGCCGCCGATGACGGGGCCCTTGCCGTCCTGGGGGGCCGCCGCGGGCGCGGCGGGAAGGGTGGCGAAGAGGGCGGCGAGGCAGAAGGCGGCGATGATGCGCATACGTCCTCCGAAGAGCAGCGGTCGGGCATTGCCCCATGCCGTGGGTCGGCGTTTTATATCCGCCGTCCCCGGCGGTGTCAATCCATTTTCCACGACGGGAGGTGATACGACGGCGGCCCCGGAGGGCCACACCAAAAGTTGACAGGGAGCTTTTGGAGCGGCCAGGGCTCCCCGCCCGCGACTTGACGACGCCGCGGCCTCGTGGTCTAATGCACCCTTGCCCCCACGCGAGTTATGAGTCGCCCGTAACAAGTTCGTTCCTTGCGGGCGGCTCACCCGCCGAAGCGCCGCGCGAAGGCGGGTAAGCGGAGTCCGCCGCAACCCTATGGTTGGGCGACTCCCGGGCTTACCCTCCTTCGCTCCCGGAGACGGGAGCTTCGGAGGGTGAGTCCGCCTCCAAGGAAGAGGCTTCTTGCGGCGGACTCAGTTATGCCCAAGCTCATCGTCAAACAGGGCGGTCAGACACGTGAAGTGATCCTGACCAAGGACAACTTCTGCATCGGCCGCACCCCCGAGAACGACCTCGAGGTGAAGGACTCGCTGATCTCCCGCCGTCATTCCTCCATCGTCCGCCGTGGAGACCGCTTCGTCGTCTACGACCTCGGCAGCTCCAACGGGACCTACGTGAACCAGGACCGCATCGAGATGCGGGTCCTGGAGAACGGGGACGTGATCCGCCTCGGCGACACCGAGATCACGTATGCCGAGGACCGGCCGCGCGACGGATCGAAGACCGCGCCCGCCGTCCCCTCCGTCGCCGCGGAGGTGAAACCGGGGGGGATGACGGACTTCGCGGGCTCCCGCTACATCGTCCAGCACGTGGACGACATCGCCGAGAGCTTCAAGTTCGACCTCACGGACGCGTTCTCGAAGGGGATTTCCCTCCGCGACATCGAGAAGCAGCTTCCCGCGGAGCGCACCGGCAAAGACAACCGGATGTTCTTCATCCTGTTCCAGGTCGGCCGGGCGCTCTCGACCGCGCCCACCCTCGACTCGATGATCGAGACGTCGATGCGTCTCATCTTCGACATCATCAACTGCGAGCGCGGCGTGATGCTCACCTTCGACCGCGCGGGCACGGAGCTCTCCCCCCGCTTCGCGTTCCACCGGACGCGCGGGGCGATCCCCGGCGCGGACATCCCGGTCTCCAAGACGATCACGAACCAGGTGGTCCAGGAGAAGGTCTCCATCATCACCTCGGACGCCCTCCAGGATCCGCGCTTCATGCAGGGCATGTCGATCGTGCAGTACAACATCCGTTCCGCCCTCTGCGTGCCGCTCTGGGAGGAGAAGAAGAGCTACGGCGCGATCTACCTCGACAACCTCGCGAAGTCGTACGCCTTCACGAAGGACGACCTCGAGCTCCTCACCGCGATCGCGAACCTCACGGCGATCCGGATGAAGCAGGAGGAGCTGCGGGACCGGCTGAAACGCGAGGAGATGCTCCGCGCGAACCTGTCGAAGTACCACTCGCCCGACGTCGTCGACATGCTCGTCTCGCGCGGAGGCGAGATGGGGCTCGAGGTCGTCGAGAAGGAGGTCACGGTCCTCTTCGCGGACGTCGAATCCTCGACGAAGCTCGCCGAGCGGCTCCCGCCCTCCGAGCTGGCGGCGCTGCTGAACGAGTTCTTCCTGATGGCCACGACGGCCGTGTTCCAGTACAAGGGGCACGTCAACAAGTTCATCGGCGACGAGGTGATGGCGATCTACGGCGCGCCCCTGGACCATCCGGAGCCCGCGCTGGCGGCGGTGAAGACGGCGGCGGCGATCGTGAAGGAACTGGAGCGGCACAACCAGCAGCACCAGGACCGGCCGTACAACGTGCGGATCGGGATCAACACGGGCCGCGCCATCGCCGGGAACGTGGGGACGCCGGTGCGCATGGAGTACACCGTCATCGGGGACAGCGTGAACACGGCGAAGCGGCTCTGCTCGTTCCCGCAGGTGAATCGGATCATCGTCGGGGAGAACACCTGGGAGCAGGTGAAGCACGTCTTCAAGGCGAACTGCCTCGGCGAGACTCTCCTGAAGGGCAAGGAGAAGTCGCTCCGGGCCTACGAGATCGTCCTGTGAAGCGCATCGCCGTCCTGGGTTCCACCGGGAGCATCGGCGTCAACGCCCTGGACGTCCTGCGCCACCTCGCGTCCGAGTGCCGCGTCTCGGGCCTCTCCGCGCGTTCGAACTGGCGGCTCCTCGAGGAGCAGGCGCGCGAGTTCCGGCCGGCGCGGGTGGCCGTGTCCGACCCCGGCGCGCGCGCCGAGCTCGGCGGGCGCCTGAACGGGACGACGATCCACGCGGACCCCGCGGAGATTGCCGCACACGACGACGTGGACGTCGTGCTTTGCGCGATCACGGGGGCGGCGGGGCTCGCCCCGGGCCTCGCGGCGCTGGGGGCGGGGAAGACCCTGGCGCTGGCGAACAAGGAGTCGCTCGTCGCGGCGGGGCCGCTGATGATCGAGGCGGCCCGGCGGGGCGGCGGCCGGATCGTCCCCGTGGACAGCGAGCACAACGCCGTCTTCCAGGCGATGCGGAGCGGCCGGCACGAGGAGGTCCGCCGGATCGTCCTGACCGCCTCCGGCGGGCCGTTCCGCGACACCCCCCTCGAGGCGCTCGCGGAAGCGACCGTCGAGCAGGCGCTCAAGCATCCCACCTGGAACATGGGCGCCAAGATCACCATCGACTCCGCGACCATGTTCAACAAGGCGCTCGAGATCGTCGAGGCGCGCTGGCTCTTCGACGTCGATCCCTCGAAGATCGAGGTCGTGATCCACCCGCAGTCGATCGTCCATTCGATCGTCGAGTTCGCCGACGGGTCGATGATCGCCCAGATGGGCGTGCCGGACATGCGCACGCCGATCCAGTACGCCATCACCCACCCGCAGCGGCTCGCGGGGCTGGCGCGGCCGCTGGATCTCGTGGCGGCCGGCGCGCTCACGTTCCGCGCGCCGGACCTGGAGAAGTTCCCGTCCCTCGAGATGGGCTGGCGGGCCGCGCGCGCGGGCGGCACGATGGGCGCCGTGATGAACGCCGCCAACGAGGCCGCCGTGGCGCTCTTCCTCGACCGGCGCATCCCGTTCCCCCGGATCTTCCAACTGGTGAGGGCCGTCATGGACCGGCACGAGCTTGTCGCCGAGCCGACCCTGGACGACGTCCGCAAGGCGGACGCGTGGGCCCGCTCGGAGGTGCGATGCTCGACTTCCTGAATCCGGTCCTGTGGGTCATCGAGATCGTCGTCGGTCTCGGTCTGCTGATCTTCCTCCACGAGCTGGGCCACTTCATCATGGCCAAGCGGAACAAGGTCCGCGTGGAGGTCTTCTCCCTCGGGTTCGGCCCCGCGATCTGGAAGTTCCGGCGCGGCGACACCGAGTACCGGATCGCGTGGATCCCCCTGGGCGGCTACGTGAAGATGGCGGGCGAGGGCGTGGGCGTGGGCTCGGGCAAGGCGGACGATCTGACCTCGAAGTCGGCGTGGCAGCGCCTCCAGATCTTCACGGCCGGCGCCATCATGAACCTCATCATCGCGTTCCCGATCTGCATCATCGCGTTCCTGCTCGGGAAGTTCGAGGTCTCGCCGGAGGTGGCCGTCCCCGGGATGCCCGAGACGTACGCGGGAATGGAGCCCGGCGACGTGCTGGCGGAGATCGACGGCGTCCCCGTCCAGAGCGGCGACCACTATCGCATCGAGATGGTGCGCAAGCCCAAGGGGGCGCAGGTCCCGGTGAAGGTGCTCCGCGACGGAAAACCGAAGGACCTCGTCGTCGTCCAGTCCGGCTCGGAGAGCCACCAGATCATGCCGAGATCGACCCGCCTGCCCACGATCGCGGCGGGCTCGACGCTCGATAAGGCGGGGATCAAGCCCGGCGACGAGATCCTCGCGATCAACGGGGTGCACCTGCACACGGGCCAGCAGCTCCTGGAGATGCTCCGGGACCTCGGGGGGCAGGAGGTGCGGTTCCTCGTGCGGCGTCCGGGCGAGACGGCGCTCCAGGGCGAGAAGTTCGAGGCGCGCGTCGTCCTGCCCGTGAAGCCGCTCCGCCGGCTTCCGATGGAGGCGAGCCTGAGCGAGCCGATCGTCGGCAAGCTCTTCAAGGGGAATCCCGCGTACGAGAAACTCCAGGAGGATGATCGATTCTGCCGGATCGAGGGGCTGGAGGAGGCGCTCTGGCGCCGGCTCCGCGACGCCGCGCCCGCGAGCCGCAAGGACCTGTTCCTCGAGTCGGAGCGCGAAGGCCGCAAGGTCTTCGCCGTCGAGGTGCGGAGCTGGCAGGACGTGAAGGACGTGATCGAGGGTTCCATCGGCGTGCCCCTGCGGATCGAGGTGGAGCGGAAGCGCGAACGGCCGTCGTTCGTCCTCCGTCCCACGTACGGCCCCTCGGGCCGGGGCATCGTCGGGATGGCGAACAAACCGACGAAGATCGTGGCCGTCGTCCCCGAGGGGTCCGTGTACGCCCAGCAGGGCCTCAGGACCGGCGACATGCTTCTCTCGGTGGACGGCCTCGTGGGGGACCTCTCGGTGGAGAAGCTGTACGAGGCCGCCGAGGGGAAGGAGTCGGCGAAAGTCGAGGTCCAGCGCAAGGACGGTTCGCGCGCGACCGTCGTCCTGCGGCCCCCCGTGAAGAACGACTGCGATTTCGCCGCGCTCGGGATCACGGATAAGAAGGGGGAACTGGCGCTCTCGCCGTCGCTCTTCCTGAGGAGGCGCTCGTTCGGGGACGCGGTGAAGGACGGTCTCTACGAGCCGGTGAACATCACCGTCCTCACGTTCCAGCTTCTGTACAAGCTCTTCGCCCGCGAGGAATCGGCGAAGGGGCTGGCCGGGCCGGTGGGCATCTTCAAGGTGTCGTACCGGATGACGGAGCTCTCGCCGGGGAACTTCATCTGGCTCCTGGCGCTCATCACGGTGAACCTCGGGATCTTCAACCTGCTGCCGATCCCGATCCTCGACGGCGGGCACGTGGTCCTCCTGACGATCGAGAAGCTGCGCGGGAAGCCGCCGGGCGAGAAGTTCGTCGCGATCTTCCAGTACATCGGGCTGGTGTTCCTCCTGGCGCTCATCGTGTTCGTGACGTACAACGACTTCACCCGGTGAAGCGTTCGACGTTCGATGTTCCACGTTCTACGTTCCCCGCGAAACGTGGAACATGGAACGTAGAACGTAGAACATGGAATCCTGGAAGGCGTACGTGGGCCAGGTCGTCGTCGTGGACACGGACTCCCAGTTCGTCTATCTCGGGACGCTGAAGGAGGCGGGGGAGCGATTCGTCGTGCTCGCGGACGCGGACGCGCACGACGCGCGGCAGTCGGCCTCGACGAAGGAGCAGTACGTGATGGACACGAAGCGTTTCGGGGTGAAACCGAACCGTCGGGAGGTGGCCGTGCGGACGGAACTGGTGGTGAGTCTGTCGAGGCTGGAGGACGTGGTGCTCTACTGACGGCGGGGGCTGCGGCGGCCGCCGTTGCGCTGCAGAGACCGGATGGCGGAGATGTTGTGGTAGGCGATGAAGGTGAAATCGTTCCGCTCGTCCAGGAGCACGAGATACGGGCCGGCCATCCACCGCTCCCGCTCGCGGACCCGGTAGCGCCGGCCGTCGTTGAGGCGGATCTCCTTCACCCGCTCCGGGTCGTCCTTCAGGATGTACTCCACTTCGCTCTGCTTCACGCCCGCATTCTATCCCATCCGCTCCCCGTTTGCTTGCCCGCCCTATTCACGTCGGCTTCGCCGCCGACGTGAAACGGCGCCCT
>JACPRC010000085.1 GCA_016190175.1 Planctomycetota bacterium | reverse complement strand
TCGTCACGGTCGGCGGCGGCGTCGTGGGCGACCTCGGGGGTTTCGTCGCCTCGACCTACATGCGCGGGCTCGCCCTCTTCCACGTGCCCACGACGCTCCTGGCGCAGGTGGACGCCTCGATCGGCGGCAAGACGGCGGTCAACCTGCGCCGCGGCAAGAACCTTGTCGGGACCTTTCATCGGCCGCGCGGGGTTTTCATCGATCCGATGACGCTCGCCTCGCTTCCGCAGCGCGAATTCGTCGGCGGTCTCGCGGAAGTCGCGAAGGCCGCGATGATCCGCGACGCCGAGCTCTTCGCCTACCTCGAGGCGAACGCCGCGGCGATCCTCGCGCGCGAGCCCGGTCCGCTGGAGGAGATCGTCTTCCGGGCGGCCTCCGTCAAGGCCGCGGTCGTGGAGGAGGACGAGAGGGAGGCCGGCCTGCGCGAGATCCTCAACTACGGCCACACCGTCGGCCACGCGATCGAGGCCGCGGCCGGTTTCAAGGGACACCACGGCGAAGCGGTCTCCGCCGGGATGGAGGCGGAGGCGAAGATCGCGACCGACCTCGGCATCCTCGCTCCGGACGCGACCGCCGCCCAGGGACGGCTCATCGAGAGTCTCGGCCTCCCGCGGCGCGTCTCCGGCGTCTCGCGTACGAAGGTCCGGGACGCGATGAGCGCCGACAAGAAGAGCCGCGACGGACGGCTGCGCTTCGCCCTCCCGGAGGCGGTCGGGCGGGCGCGCTTCGGCGTCGAGGTCCCGGACGAGACCGTCGACGCCGCCCTCGCGATGGTCCTCTCATGAACGAAGCCCTCCTCGCGCTCCACCTCAGCGGCTTCGTGGGCGCCGCGCTCCATCGGCGACTCGTGCAACGGTTCGGCTCCGCCGAGAACGCCGTGCGGGCCCCGCGGCGCGACCTCGAGCAGGTTCCGGGCATCGGTCCGGTCACTTCGAAGGCGATCGCGGAGACGGCGCGCTCCGGCGCGGCGGCGGAGGAGATCGCGCGCGCGGAGAAGGCCGGGGTGAGGCTCGTGGCCGCCGGCGAGCCGGGCTATCCCCGGCCGCTCCAGTCCGTCTTCGACCCGCCGCTCGTCCTCTCGATCCGCGGCACGATCGACGATTCCCCCGCGCTGGCCGTCGTGGGGTCGCGCGAGTGCACCCCCTACGGCTTGCGCCAGGCCGGGAGGTTCGCGCAGGAGTTCGCGGGGCTCGGGATCGCGGTCGTGAGCGGGCTCGCGCGCGGCGTGGACACGGCGGCGCACAAGGGGGCCCTCCGGAAGGGCCGCACGGTCGCCGTGCTGGGAAGCGGTCTGCTGCGCGTCTATCCGCCCGAAAACCGGAAGCTCGCGGACGAGATCGCGGAGAAGGGCGCCGTCGCGAGCGAGTTCGGGCTCACGGTCGGGCCGGAGCCGACGAACTTCCCGCGGCGCAACCGGATCATCAGCGGCCTTTCACTCGGGGTCCTCGTCATCGAGGCAAGCGAGAAGAGCGGCGCGCTCATCACCGCGGACTGGGCGATGGAGCAGTCGCGCGAAGTCTTCTGCCTGCCCGGGAGCGTGGAGAGTCCGATGTCGCGCGGTTGCCACGGGCTCATCCAGCAAGGCGCGAAACTGGTGGAAGCGCCGTTCGACGTCCTCGAGGAGATCCCGGCGATCGCGCGGCTCGTGGAACCGCGCGTGCGGCTCTCGCCGATCGAGCGCGCGGTGGCGGGCCGGCTCACCGCGAAGGCGGCGGACGCCGAGGCGATCGCGGCGGCGCTGCGGCTGCCCGCGGGGACGGTGGAGGCGGCGCTGACGAACCTCGTGGCGAAGGGGGCGGCGAAAGAGGTAGATGGCGGATACCTCCGGGGCATACAATGAGGGGGCCATGGGGCTCATCACGAAGGAACTCACGATCATCGGCACGAAGGGCCGCCGCCGAGTGACGGCGCTTTTCGACACCGGCTCCACCTACACCCTGATCCGCGAGTCCATCGCAAGCCAGATCGGAGAGCCGATGGAGATGCCGGAGCCCAAGAAGTTCGTGACGGCCGTAGGTGACTTCCGCGCCGATAGGTACCTGGGAACGGACGTCGTCCTTGGAAGGAAGCGGCTTTTCGCCTCCGCCATCGCGGCTCCGGGTCTGACCGAGGACTTCATCGTCGGCACCGACTTCATGCAGGTCTGGCACATCCGGCTCGACCCCAAGCGCCATCGGATCATCCTCGATCCGAAGGCATTCAAGCTGAAGGCCGTGGGGGCGAGACATCGGCCGTGACTCCGTCGCCCCTGCCAAACCTTCGTTCCCTATCGGGACGCACATTGCAGGTCATCCACGCACGGGGATCGTCCGTGCATGACTCCCAAGAGACGGTCGCGGCGTTTCTCGCGGCCGAGAACGCCCGGGACTGGCGCACATGGGAGTCGTTCCTCTCCCCCGACGTGGCGTACGAGCTCGTCGGTGGAAAGCGCATCGTCCGCGGAAGGCGGAACTACCTGAAGCACATGCGACGGGTGTATCGGGATCTCGAGGACTGGCGGTTCACCCTGGTCGAGGTGGCGGCGAGCCGATCCACGGTCCTGGTCGAGTTCCGGGGTTCCGGACATTTCAGCGGAGTCCATGGAGGGATGCGGTACGAGGGGATCCCGCTCCAACTACGGGCCGTGTGCGTCTTCCGCCTCAGGGGTCGCAGGATTCACAGGGTGCGGGAGTACTGGGACGCGATCGGCTTCGAGCGGCAACTCGGCGAGGCTAACCCGGATTATTCACGAAGTTCGCCGGCTCTGCCGGCGAATCGTGAATAATCCGCCCGCGGCGCCACCTCTGCGGGCAAGAGTGCGCCGCGCCTTCGCGACGCCGTAGCCGCCGCTTCGGCGGCGCAGGCGCGGGCCGCCCGTCGCG
>JACPRC010000084.1 GCA_016190175.1 Planctomycetota bacterium | reverse complement strand
GAAGATCGTCCGAAACCGGGTCGTCGATCGCGAATCCGAGAGACACCGCGTACCAGTCGAGGGGCTTCCAACCCAGTTCCGCCCACCCGCCCGTGGAGGCGATCTCGTCGCCCGTCGTCGCGTTGATCCCCTGGAGGATGCCGCCGCGGACGTCGTCGAGGTTGCTGCCGGTCCAGAGTTCGCCCTTGAACCAGAGGTTCGCGAGGATCGGGAGCGTGAGGTCGAGGCCGAAGGCCCAACTGTCGAACTTCCGCTCGCCCGCGAGCGTGAGGCTCGTCTCCTCGCGGGCCCAGTGGCCCCAGGCGCCTGCGGCGATCCTCTGCTTCTCGACCCATCCGTCGATGGAGAGCCCGAAGCGGGCCTGGAGCGTCGGGAGCGACGAGTCCTCGCCGTCGAGGATCCCGTCCCCGTCCGCGTCCTGCCCGTCGTCGGCGCCGGTGAGACCGATCATGCCCGTCGCGGTGAACGTGCCGTTCGACCACTCGGGGCGGATCTGCGGGCGGCGGTCGCCGAGGTTGCCGGCGCCCCACATCGTGAAGTCGGGATTCACGACCGGGAAGATCGGGGAGATGACGTCCTCGCGCTGGCCGGCCAGGACACTGAACCGCTCCCACGCGAGCTTGAGCCACGCGTGGCGCATCCGGATGAACTCGCGTGAGTTCGAGGTGATCGTGCCGGAGACGAGGTTGTAGAAGTCGATCTCGAACTTGCCGTCCAGCTTCGCGCCTCCGAGCGGATCGACCTTGGGGCCGTCGAAGTCGATCCCGAGGCGGGTAAGCCGAGGGTGGATCGTCAGGTCGTCGTCGCCGGAGTCCGCGCCGATGGAGGAGGGGGCCGCGGGATCTTCCGAGCGGACGGAGGAGATGATCTGGGAGTTGTTGGGCCGCGAGTCGTCGTAGATGGCGTCCAGGCGGAGGAAGCCGTAGAGCTCGAACTTCACGCCCTTCCCGACCGTCAGCTCGTTCCACTTCGCGGGCTCGTCAAGCGGGTCCTGCTTCGGCGGCGTCCGCTTCTCCTCCTGGGACGGCCGGCGTTTGTCGAGCGCCGCGACCTTCCGTTCCAGCTCGTCGAGCCGGTCGAGGGTGCGGCGGAGTTCGCGCCGGAGGTCGCGGATTTCCGACTTCAGCTTCTCCTCGTCGTCTCCGGCGAGGACGCCCAGGGCGAGCATGAGAAGGATCATGGTTTCCTCAAAAGGGCGGAGTTCCGAGCTTTGTAGCCATAAGCAGTTCTTATGTCAAGCAGAAGTATTCCTTATGTGCACTCCGGATCGGGCTCCGGATAATGAGGGGAGGCCATGTCGATGGACCGCGAGGACGTGCTTCCGGCCTTCCGGCGCTCAAGGGCGGGTTCCCGGCCGGGGACCTGCGCAAGGCGGTGCGCCGCCGGAACGCCCTGCCCGTGCGGGCTTCCCTCTCCGATGTTCTCCGTTCCGAACTGAAGGTCCCCGACGCCGTCGTGGATCCGATCCGCGCCTCCGAGTCGCGGGCGGACCGCGCGCTCCTCGACGAGATCCCGAAGATCGTCGTGGACGAGGGGGCGATGACGGCGGCGGAGTTCGAGAAGATGGCCGCCTCCGTCTCGGCCGTCATGTCGTCCGGGATCCACCCGCCGATCGAAGTCCCCCCGAAGCTGGGGGAGTACGAGGTCCGGTGGGAGGTCCGCCGCGACGCGCATCCCGGCGTCTTTCACGGCTCCCACCCGGTGCACGGGGACGTCGCGCTCAAGGTCTTCCGGCAAGGGTCGGCACCCTCGGGTCTCAAGATCCGCTTCGGCGAGCGGCATCCGGGCATCGTGCGGATCCTCGACATCGGCGAGGCGGAAGGGTTCACGTTCGTCGTGATGGAACTCGTCGAGGGACAGCCGCTCTCCAAGATCGTCCGCGGACGGAAGCTCACCGCGCGGGAGGGACTGGCGCCGGCGGAGAAGGCGGGGCGCGTCCTTGCGGAGATGCACGAGCGCGGCTTCCACCACGGGTCGCCGCGGAGACGAACTTCCATGGATCTTCGCGCATCCGGGCGGCCATCTTCGCCCCCGCCGCCCCGACAGGCCGGACTCGCCGGGAAACGAGCGCATCATCGCATCTCCCCGGGGCGCCACGCCCCGTGGCACCGCCGCCGTTCCGGAATCGTTGAGCCCATGGCAAGCCGTCTGCTATAACATCCTCCTTCTTCAGGAGTCGACTGATGGTCCTCAAGGCCAGCACCAAGGGGGGCCTCGTCTTCGGCCTCGGCACCGACGCGGTCCCTTCCAACACGTTGCGCCTCGTCTCGTTCGAAGGCACCGAGGCCGTCTCGCGCCCCTACCGCTTCGACCTCGAACTCATCTCGACGAAGGCGGACATCGACTCGGAAGCCCTCATCGAGAAACCGGCCTTTCTCCGCGTCAAGCGCGGCCTCCCCTCGAAGAGGCTCTTCGAACTCCGCATTCACGGCGCCCTCTCCTCGTTCCGGCTGTGCGACCGCCAGCCCGACAGGCAGAGCAACCTGTTCTTCTGCACCGCGGTCCTCGTCCCCCGCTTCTGGAAACTCTCCCTTTCCCACCAGAACCGCGTCTTTCTCGACAAGTCCGTCCTCGAGATCGTCGAGGAGGTCCTCAAGGAGAACGGCTTCGAAGGGAAGGACTACGAGTTCAAGACCGTCGGGACGTACCCCAAACGCGAGTACGTCGTGCAGTATGCCGAGTCCGACCTCGACTTCGTCTCCCGCCTCCTCGAGCACGACGGCCTGTTCTACATCTTCAAGCAGGAGGACGACCACGAGAAGGTCGTCTTTTCCGACGACCCCACCGCCTATCTCCCCATCGAGATCGAGGATACCCTCCCGTACCGCGCGGGCCCCGGCCCCGCTCCGGTGCTGGGACCGGAGACGTGGTTCCTCCCCGAGATCGTCCCCTCCTTCAGCGCGACGCGCTCCCTCATCCCCAAAAAGGTCGTCCTCCGCGACTACAACTACCGGACCCCGACCACGGAACTCAAGGTCGAGCAGGAGATCGTCCCCAAGGGGTTCGGCACCGTCTACGAGTACGGCCCCAACGTCAAGACCCAGGGCGAGGGCAAGTCGCTCGCCAAGGTGCGCGCCGAGGAATGGAAGTGCCGCGAGGTCGTCTACCGCGGCGCGTCCACGGGCCGGGCCTTCGGCGCGGGTTCGATCTTCAAACTGTCCGAACACTACCGCGACGACTTCAACCGGAAGTACGTGCTTACCGAGGTCTGCCACCACGGCAAGCAGATCGTCTCCCTCGGGGGACCCGCCCCCATCGTCGCGGAATACCGCAACGAGTTCGCCTGCATCCCGTCGGACCAGGTCTTCCGCCCCGAACGCCAGACGCCGAAGCCGCGCATGGCCGGCGCCACGACCGCGTGGGTCGACGACTCCTGCGACAGCGAATACGCCGAACTCGACGAGATGGGCCGCTATCACGTGCGGCTTCCGCTCGACCTCTCGGGCCGCGACAAGGCGACCGCCTCCCATCCGGTCCGCATGGCCCAGCCCTACGCCGGACCCGACTACGGCATCCACAACCCGCTCCACAAGAACGCCGAGGTCCTTCTCACGCACGTCAACGGCGACCCGGACCGGCCCATCATCGCGTCCGCCGTCCCCAACCCCGACACCGCCTCCCCCGTCGTCGACAAGAACCAGGTCCAGTGCCGGTGGATCGACCCCGCCACCAACGAGATCATGTTCGACATGACGAAGGACGCGGAGATCGTCTACATCCACGCGCAGAAGGACTGGCACATCCTCGTCGAGAACGACAAGGCCCAGAAGATCGGCCACGACGAGGAGGCCGAGGTCGTGCACGACCGCACGCGCAAGGTCGGCAACGACGAGAAGATCCGCATCGACAAGAACCTTACGGAGAGCGTCGGCGTCGACATGTCCCTCACCGTCGAGGCGAACATGTCGGAGGACATCCACAAGAACCGCCAGGAGACGGTCGGCGAGAACAAGACCGTCGCGATCAAGAAGGACCTGACGGAGACGATCAGCGGCGAGCACTCGCACACGGTCGTCAAAGGACTCGTCATCAACGCCAAGACGATCAACGAGGTCGCGAAGGACGAGATCGTCCTCAACACGGGCAAGGCCACGATCGTGATGAAGAAGAACGGCGACATCACGATCGACGGCAAGGAGATCACGATCACGGGATCGGGCAACATCACCATGAAGGCCAAGAAGATCCTGGAGAACTGAGATGCCGAAGACTCTCTCGCGCACCCTCAAGATCCACCACCCCAAGGTCGGAGTCGTTCACGAGGTCCGACACGGGGTCGCCTTCGTGAACTTCCCGGGCAACCCCGCGGAGTCGGCCGTGCGCGCCCGCTCCACCATCCCCGTCCCGGCCGACGCGGCGGGCCGCGACGCCGTCCTCATCTTCGAGGAGGGTGACCCGCGCCGGCCCATCATCCTCGGCCTCCTCCAGACCCCGGAGAAACTCGTCCTCTCCGCGGACGAGGAGATCGCCCTGAAGTGCGGCAAGGCGAGCCTCACCCTCACGCGCGCCGGGAAGGTGCTCATCCGCGGCGCGTACGTCCTCAGCCGCTCGTCCGGCGTGAACCGCGTGAAGGGCGGATCCGTCGAGATCAACTGATGGAACTCACGAACGCCACCGGTCTTGCCGCCGATATCGCGATGGGCCTGCGGCCCGACGGCCGCGAGCTCCTCGTCGTCGCCGTCAAGGGCACGTTCCCGATCGGCAAGACCGCGCCGGAACCCGTGCCGATCCTCGCCGCCGACGAGGCCGCCGGCCTCCCCGGCCTCTCCCCGCCCGCCGCCGAGAGCGACCTGGCCCCCGTCAAGGCGAAGTGCGACGTCCTCCTCAACGGAAGGGCGTACGCGGCGCAGCCTTCCGAGCGGGTGACGGTGGCGCTGCGCGTCGGCGCGCTCGCCAAGAGCTTCGACGTCGTCGGTCCGCGCGTCTGGACCGACCAGGGGCCCTCGCCCGCGCAGCCCTTCACGACGATGCCGATCTCCTACGCCGTCGCATTCGGCGGGCCGCAGTACGCGGAGAACCCCGTCGGGGTCGGTTTCCACGATCCGAAGGAGGCGAAGGACAAGCCGCTTCCGAACACCGAGGAGCCCGGAAAGCCGGTCGCGAAACCCGACGAGCGGTACCGGCCCATGGCGTTCGGTCCGCTCGGGCGCTCCTGGCAGCCGCGCGCGAAGCTCGCGGGCACGTACGACAAGAACTGGATCGAGAACGTCGCGCCGTTCCTCCCCGCCGACTTCGACGACCGCTTCTACCAGTGCGCGCCGGAAGACCAGCAGACCGATTTTCTCCGCGGCGGCGAGACGGTCGAGCTCGAGAACCTCGCGCCGCAGGGGAAGCTGTCGTTCGCAATTCCGAAGATCGACGTCCCCGTCGTCTTCATGCTCAAGAGCGGGGAACACGAGGAGACCTGCGCGGTCTGCGACACGCTCCTCATCGAGCCCGACCTCGGCCGGTTCACGCTGGCGTGGCGCGCCTCGCGGCCGCTCCGCCGCAACGTCTTCGAGGTCGCGCAGGTGGTGGTCGGCCGGAAGTCTCGCGGGTGGCTGCGCGCCATGCGCTGCGGAAAGCGGTACGCCGCGACACTCCGGGAGGTGCGATGAGGCCGCTGGCCGTTCTCGCCTCCGGAATGGTCACGAGCGTCGGGCCGACCGCGCCCGCGAGCTGCGCCGCGATTCGCGCCGCCGTCCGCGGCATCGCCGACACGCGCTTCATGGACCGCGGCGGGGAGTGGATCCGCGGCGGCGCCGTGCCGCTCGACACGCCCGTGCGCGGCCGCGAGAAGCTGCTGGAACTGGCGGTCTCCGCCATCGGCGAGTGCCTGCCGCCGGGGAAGGTCCCGGTCCTTCTCTGTCTGCCCGAAGCGGAGCGCCCCGGCCGGCTCGACGGCCTCGACGAGTCTCTGCTCTGGGAATTGGCGAAGCGGCTCAAGGCGGACTTCCACGAGCACTCGATGGTCTTCGCTGATGGGCGCGTCGCGGGCGCGCAGGCGCTCCGCCGCGCGGAGCAGCTTGTGCACGAATCGAAGCACCCGCGCGTCGTCGTCGCGGGCGTGGACACCTTCCTCGTCGGACCGACCCTCGCGGCGTACGAGAAGCGGGAGCGGCTCATGACGAGCCGCAACTCGGACGGTTTCCTCCCCGGCGAGGCCGCCGCCGCCGTCGCGCTCGGACCCGCGGAGTCGGGCGCACTCCTTTGCGTCGGCATCGGCTTCGGCACCGAGAAGGCGTTCGGGGGTTCCGGCGAGCCGCTCCGCGGCGACGGTCTCCTCGAGGCGGCCCGCGCCGCGCTCGCCGACGCGGGGACCACGTTCGACGCGATCGACTATCGGATCTCGGACGCCTGCGGCGAGCAGTACGGCATGAAGGAGGCGGCCCTCGTCGTCGGCCGCGGGCTCCGGCAACGTAAAACCACGTTTCCAATATGGCAGCCCGCGGAGTGCCTGGGCGAAGTCGGCGCCGCGACCGTCCCCGTCGCGCTCGCGGTCGCGCTCGCGGCCGCGCGGAAGGACTACGCGCCCGGTCCCGGCGTCCTCTGCCACGTCTCCGGCGACGACGGCGCGCGCGCGGCGATCGTGCTGCGCAAAGAGGGAGGCGCCTGATGGCCAACCAGGTCTTCGCGAACGGGCGCGAAATCTCGTGCAAGGCCGCCGCGGGCCAGTCCGCCGCCGCCTTCCCGGACACCTGCTGGAGCCCGCCGCCCCCCATCGCGGGCCCCGTGCCTGTCCCCTATCCGAACACGGCCTTCTCGTCGGACACGAGCAACGGCACGAGGACGGTGCACATCACCGACAAGGAGGTGATGATCAAGGACACGTCGTACTTCAGCACGAGCACCGGGGACGAGCCCGCCACCAACGCGCTCGGACAGGGCCTCGTCACCGGCGTCATCAAGGGGAAGGCCTACTTCGTCGCCTGGTCGCCCGACGTGATCCTCGAGGGCGACAACGCGGTCCGCCACCTCGACATGATGACCCACAACCACGCGTCGGCGCCGGGCAACACGCCGCCGTGGCTCTACGCCGACTCCGGCGCCTCGGGCGGCGAGGGCGATCCGTGCGCCGACGACAAGAAGAAGGTCGAGGAGAAATGCGATCCCTGGAAGGAGAAGTCGAAGTGCCCGGACACGAAGAAGATCCAGGAGGCGCGGAAGCGGATGGCCGAGGCGAAGGCGAAGCACGGCGACAACAGCCCGGAGCACATCAAGGCGAAGGCCGCGACCGAGAAGGCGTTCGAGGAGTATGCGGATGCGATCGCCGAGAGCGAGTGCCACACCGCGCTCCGCTGCCGGCTGAGCCCGTACAAACCCAGCAAGTGCTGCAAGACGGGACAGACCGGCCACCACCTCGTGGAGGCGAGCGGCTTCTTCAAGACCGGACGCGGCGGCGAGGGATCCGAGCCGCTCCCGGGATGCGGGAAGTACAACACGGACAAGGCACCCTGCATCTGCGCCGAGGGCCCGAGCCAGACCGTCGCCACCCACGGCCTCATGCACACCTTCCAGGCGAACGCGACGCTGACGAAGATGCAGAAGCGCAATCCCGGGAAGACGCTCAAGCAGATGCAGGCGGAGAACACGGACAAGGTGACCTACAAGGAGGCGAAGGAGGAGGGCGTCAAGGCGGTGGGCAAGGTCTTCCCCGCCTCCGGCTGCGCCGAGAAGTGCCTCATCGCGCAGCTCGACGACTACCACAACAAGCAGGGCATCGACGACGACACGCAGACCAAGGCGGTGGTCACGGGAAGGACCAGCGACAAGGACGTCGAGAAGGCGGGAAAGGAAGTCGAGCGTCGCAACACCCGTTCCGGCGGCAACCCGAGATAACGGCGGAGGCTCATGATGGCCGCATTTTGGACGGACAAGTTCAGTTTCTCCACGGGCGCAGTGCGATACCGCGACCTGGCGTATCTCATCCTCACCAACGACGCGCTGGCGGAGGACCGCGTCGCGTACTCGATCCTGGCCACGTGGGATCCCGCGCAACCGTGGTATCAGATCCAGAACAAGTGGACTTGCCCTTCCGTGTGCGTGGTCAAACATCCCAAGGAACAGGGCGTCGCCATCGGGGAGATGGGCGAGGCGTACGTCACCGGCCGGAAGGACGACCATGAAGAGACCGTCGCCGACGGGAAGCTCTCGCCCCAGACCCGCGGCACGCTCCGCTGCGTCCGCGCGGTGGAGGGCAAGGCCTACGCGGCCGGAATGCACCGGCAAGTGTACCGGCGGGACGATCGGGACAAGTGGACCTGCATCGACGAGACCATGCGCCCTCCCGCCGGAAGCGAGGACGTCGTCGGCTTCGAGGCGATCGACGGCTTCTCCGCGAAGGACCTCTACGCGGTCGGATGGGAAGGCGAGATCTGGCACTACGACGGTCGCGCCTGGAAACAGGCGGACAGCCCGACCAATGCGATCCTCACGAACGTCTGCTGCGCGGGCGACGGCAAGGTCTACGCGTGCGGCGGGAAGGGGCTCCTCGTTCGCGGGCGCGGCGCGGACTGGGAGGTCGTGGACCACGAAGACACCAAGCAGGATTTCTGGGGGTTCGCGTGGTTCGGAGAGAGGCTCCATCTCTCCTCGACGCGTTCCGTGTGGGTCCTCGACGGCGACCATCTCCAGCGCGTCAAGATGGGCGAGGACATCCCCGAGACCTGCTACCACCTCAGCGCCGCCGACGGCGTCCTCTGGTCCATCGGCGCCAAGGACGTCATGGCCTTCGACGGCAAGAACTGGACCCGGATAGATTGATGAAGACGAATCCCGCCGTCCTCGACCAGCACGCCGAGGAGACCGCCTTCCTCTGGATCCTCCGCGACAACGCCGTCCGCGCGCCGCACTACGACCTCCCTCAACTCGCGCGGCTCGATTCGCGCGTCGAGGCGCATCTCGACGGCCTCCGCGTCGCGGGCGAGGACGGATGGAAGCGCGCCCTCGACGAGCTGAAGCACGGCGAGCCCGGCGAGGTCTTCGCGGCCGCGTCGCTCGCGACCGACGACGAAGCGCGGTTCCGCACCGTCCTCGACGCCGCGAAGTCGCCCGAACTGGAACGCGCCGTCGTCTCGGCGATCGGATGGGCGCCGTCCGAACCTCCGGCGCTGCGGAAACTCCTCGCGTCCGACTCGCCGCGCCTGCGCCGGCTGGCCCTCGCGGGCTGCGCCGTCCGGCGCCTCGACCCCGGCCCCGCGCTCGATGCGGCGCTCGCCTCCTCCGACGAGGCGCTGCGCAAGACCGGCCGCCGCGCCGCGGAGCTCCTGGGCCGCGTCGCGCCGCCGCGCGCCGCCGTCGATCTCGACCCCGCGACCGTCCCCTCGCTCATCGACAAGATGTCCGTGCCCGCGAGCGCGCGGACCGCGGGCGAGGCGTTCACCTTCATCACCGGCGCCGATATCGAGGAGCTCAAGCTCGACGCTCCTCCTCCCACGGGGTTCCAGGCGGGTCCGACCGAGGACCCTGCCGACGAGAAGGTCGCGATGGATCCGGACGCGAACCTCCCCTGGCCCGACGCCGCCAAGGTGCGGAAGTGGTGGAGCGCCATGGGCGGCCGCTTCGCGCCCGGCCTCCGCCTTCTCCTCGGCCGGCCGATCGATGCCGCGTGGGCGCGGGAGGTGCTCCGCACCGGCCGCCAGCGCCACCGCGCGGCCGCCGCGCTGGAACTCGCGGCCCTCGAACCCGGCAAGCCGGTCTTCGAGGTGCGCGCGCCCGGGTTCCGGCAGAAGCGGGAGTTGAGAAGCTTCCCTTGATGCCGATCCCGAACTGGACTTGTTCGAAAGCGTTCCGTTGGGTGAGAATCCGGAGGATTTCGTCGTACCCTTTGACGACTTCCGGAGCATCCGGAGGATCACCGTGGATCAGATCCAGCTCGACCGCTACAAGTAGAACGAGCATCGACCGCACGCGTCCTTGCCTTGGTGGTCCTCTTGGCTCCCGCGCTTTCTCCTGTCCACCACCGAACGGCCGCGGGCGATGCCGGTGGGATTGCATGACCCTCCTACGGAACATCGTAGATCGGTCTTGACCAGAATGCGATATCTCGTACAATGGTCGCATGGACCGGATCTACGACGCCGTCCTCCGGGAACACCTGGCGAACCATCGCCAGATGCTGTTCCTCTCCGGGCCCAGACAGGTCGGGAAGACCACGATCGCCCAGACCGCGCCCCGTCCCAGGGGGCGGCACCGGTACTTCAACTGGGACGTTCCCGAGGACCGTGCGATGGTCCTGGGCGGCCTGACCCGCATCGCCGCCGCCTGCCGCCTCGACGAGGTCGGCGAAGATCCGGCCATTCTCGTCTTCGACGAGATCCACAAGTACCCGCGCTGGAAGGGATGGTTGAAAGGACTCTTCGACGCGTACCAGACCCGATGCCGGATCGTGGCCACCGGGAGCGCCCGGCTGGACCTCTACCGGCGCAGCGGGGAAAGTCTCGCCGGCCGCTACTTCGCGTGGCGCGTGCACCCTCTGAGCCTCCGCGAGATCAAGGACGCCGCCGTCTCGTCGAGCCTCATCCGCCCGCCGGTGCCGTGCTCGCAGACCGAATGGGAGTCGCTCATGCGATTCGGCGGCTTCCCCGAGCCCTACCTCAAGCGCAGCGACTCCTTCCGGCGGCAATGGCAGCGGACGCGCGAGGAGATGATCCTGCGCCAGGACGTCCGGGATCTCACCTCGATCCGCGAAATGACGCAACTGGAACTCCTGCACGTCTCCCTGCGGGAACAGGCCGGGGGCCTGGTGAATTACACCCACCTGGCGAGCCGCCTGCAAGCATCGGTCGATTCGGTCCGCCGGTGGTGCGACACCCTCGCGGCTTTCTACCTCGTGTTCTTCGTCCGACCGTGGTCCCGGAACGTCGCCCGCTCGCTTCTCAAGGAGCCCAAGGTCTATCTGTGGGACTGGAGCCGGATCGAGGATCCCGGACGAAGATACGAGAATCTCGTGGCCTCCCATCTCCTGAAGGCGGTCCATTTCTGGACCGATGCCGGCCTCGGCGACTTCTCGCTCCACTTCCTCCGGGACAAGGAGAAGCGGGAAGTGGACTTTCTCGTGGCCCGCGACCGCGAGCCCTGGTTTCTCGTCGAGGCCAAGCTGGGTGCCGGCGGAGCTCTCAGCCCTGCTCTCGGGCATTTCGCGCGTCAGTTGAACGTACGGCATGCGTTCGAGGCCGCGGCGAACCTCGACTACGTCGATCGGGACGTCTTCACGGAGAAGTCGCCTGTCCGAGTACCCGCACGCACGCTCCTGGCTCAACTCGTGTAGGCCCCTCGGTCTCGACAGAACCCTGTACGCGGCCACTCGCAACGCCTATAATCCACCGATGGATTTCCGTCACGCGCGCGTCCTCCTCACCAGCGTCTGCCGCCCCATCGGCCCCGCCCACGGCGACGGCACGACCGTCGGCTACGAGCTTCTCCATCGCCAGGTGACCCGCGCGCAGGGGATCTTCAGCCCGCGCGCCACCCACCTGACCTTCGGGCTCGACTACATCGCCGCCAACCTGGACGCCCCCACCGTCGTCCTCCACTACCCGTCGAAGGACGAGCTGGTGAAGGAACTCCGCAAGGGACCCGAATACGTGGGAATCTCCTTCATTCTCGCCACCTTCCACCGGATGAAGGAGATGGCCGCGCTCATCCGCGAGCACGCGCCGCAGGCAAAGATCGTCCTCGGAGGCTACGGGACCGTCCTCGACGACGGCATGCTCGCGCCCCACTCGGACCGCATCTGCCGCGAGGAGGGCGTCGGCTTCTTCCGCGCGCTCCTGGGCGAGCCCCCGCGCGCGATGCCGTACGATCACCCGCTCGTCGTGAGCACCCTGCGGGTCCTCTCCGCCCCCGTGGGACAGACGGGGATGATCTTCGCGGGACTCGGCTGCCCGCACGGCTGCGACTTCTGCTGCACGTCGCACTTCTTCAAACGGCGCCACATCCGGCTCCTCCCCACGGGCGACGACGTCTTCCGCGTCATCGAGCGATATCTCGAAATCAACCCGAAGATGAGCTTCACGATCCTGGACGAGGATTTCCTGGTCGTGAAGGACCGCGCGGCGCGCCTCCGCGAGCTGGTGCAGAAACGCGGAACGCCGTTGTCGATCTTCGCCTTCGCCTCCGTGAAGGCCCTGAGCCGCTACACGCCGCGGGAGCTTCTCGAGACCGGGATCGACGGCGTCTGGATCGGGTACGAGGGGACGCGCTCCGGCTTCGCCAAGCAGCAAGGACGACCCGTACACGAGCTCATCCCCGAGCTGCGATCCCACGGCATCACGGTCCTCACGTCGATGATCCTCGGCTTCGATTACCAGACGCCCGAAATCATACGCGAGGAACTGGCGGGGCTCCTGGCGCTCAGGCCCGCGTTCTCGCAGTTCCTCATTTACGGCCCCACGCCGGGGACGCCCTTCTTCGATCGCGTCGTGCGCGAGGGGCGGTTTCACCAGCCGTACGCCGACGACCCCGTCTCGATGTACCGGAAGGCCGACGGCTTCACCGCGGTCGTGCGTCACCCGACCCTCGCGCCCGCCGAGATCGAGGCGCTCCAGCAGGAGTGCTTCGAGGCCGACTACCGTACGCTCGGCCCGTCGATCATCCGCGCGGTCGAGGCGTACTTCGAGGGATGGAAGCGCTACCACGACTCCGATTCGCCCTACCTGCGCGCGAAGGCCGTGCGGTGGGCGCAGGAGATCCGCGGCGCGATCCCCGTGCTGCGCGTGGCGCGGCGGCACGGACCGATCCCGGAGGCGACGGCGCGCTTCGAGGCGGAGATCGAGTCGGCCCTCGGGCCGCCGAACCTGTGGCGCCGCTTCCTTTCGGTCCTGGCGCCCGTCGCCGCGTCCTGGACCCGCTACACGCTGACGCGGGACCGCTTCCAGCATCCGAAGGTCCGGCGCAACGCGTACCGGACCTCGCCTTGGGCCCTCCGGACGGGAGACCTCAAGGAGCTTCGGGTGCGCCTCGAACGCGCCGTCCGCGGGATGGTCGTCTCCCTCGACGGGGCGCTCGACCGCTGGAGCGCCCGCAAACTCGCCGCGGGCATCAAGACCTATCTCCGCGGCACGCAGGGCCGGATCGAACTCGTGATCGCGGACGGGACGAGCGCCTCGCAGCGCCACCTCCGTCTCCTGGGGAAGAAGCTCCGGAACCTCCGCCACCGTCTTTCGGTCGTCGTGCCGGCGGCGCCCGGCAACTGGTCCCAGCTCAGCCGATGGTTCGAGGTGCGGCCCGCGACGAATCCGTGCACCTAGTCCTCCCCGCCCGCCTCGTCCGCCGCGTCATCAAGCGTCACCGCGCCGTCGTCGGGCTCGGGCTCCGCGTCCCCCACGCGGAGTCGTACTCCCTCCCGGGCGCCGACCTGCGCCGCATCCTCCCCGACGTCTCCGCCGCGGATGCGGCGATCCTCGTCGCCGAGGAGGAGAGCCGCGATCCCCGGCGGCTCTGGCGCCGCGTCTTCCACGAGCGCCTCCACCTCGACTTCGCCGGGAAGCTCACGCCCGCGCGCCTCCGGGAGCGCATCCACCGTCTCGGGATCGTCGAGTTCGACGAGATCCGCCGCGTCCTGCGCCACGACCATCTCCTCCTGCCGCCGCACGACGACGCGGAGGTTTACGCCGAGTTCGCCGCGCGCTACCTCGAGCTGCGCCGCTTCGACTCCGAGGCGCTCGACCGCTTCTTCCCCGCGATCGGCCGGCGCCGCGAGGAGGTCGAGGCGCTCCTCGCCGAGGACTTCGACGCGGAGGCGCTCCTCCGAGCGTCGCGGCCCGAGGGATTCGACGGGCCCCCGCAGGTCGCGTCCGAAGCCACGCGCGTGGTGGCGGCGCCGCCTGCGCCGGTCCCGGCGCTCGCCGCGGGTGCGCGGGAGGAGCGGGAGCGCGGCAACCCCGTCGGCGCCGCCGTCCGTTCCGTCGCGGCGGGCCTTTCGCCGGAGGAGGACCTTGCCGCACTGTCGCGCAAGCTGGAGGCGCTCGGCCCGGACTGGAGCGACGCCCTTCGCCCGCTCCTCGCGGCTTCCCGCGGCGCGACCTCGTCCGCGGAGGCGCGCCTCCTCTTCGACCTCCAGGCCGCCTGCCACGACGCGGAGACCACGCCGTACCGCGTGGACGTCGTCGAGTGGGCCCTGTCGTTCGGACGCAGGCCCGTCCGCCGTCCGCTCGAGACACTTGCGGAAGTGTCTGCGATACACCGAGTCCGCCGCGCGTGGAGGCGGCTCGACGCGATCCGCGCGTCCTCCACCGACCGCGCGCGGGTCGCGTCGGTCCTCGAGCGGGCGGAGCACGCGCTGGAGGAGCGCATCCGCGCGCGGCTGCGTCCGGTCCTCGACGCGGGGATCGCGGCCTCGGGCCTGCGGATCGGGTGCGCCGTCGAGCGCGCGGCGGCCCGCAAGCTCGCCGACGAACTCGCCGACCGCGTGATCGAGCGCGGCTTCTTCACGTTCGGCGAGCTGCGCGACGCGGTGGCGCGCAACCCGGCGAAGCTCCCGGACCTGTCGGGCCCGCGCGAGTTTCTTCTGGGCGATCCGCTCCTCCGGATGGACCGCCACTTCGCGGCGCCGCTGGAGGGCGTCTACCGCCGCGGGGAGATCTACCTGCGGTGGCTCCAGCGCCTGAGCTCGCTGGCGTTCGGGACCCGGCCCGGCCGCTTCCTGACGCGCTACGTCGCGCTCCCGTTCGGCGGCGCCTTCGTGGTGCTGGAAGGCCTCCAGCACCTGATCGCGATGGTCCGGATCCACGTGCATCTCCTCACGCCCGTCTCGTTCGCCCTCGTCGGCCTCTTCCTGCTCGGACTCATCCATCTCGCGCGGTTCCGCCATGCGGTCGCCGAGATCCTGCGCGCGGCGTGGACAGCGGCGCACCTCGTTCTCCTCGACCTGCCGCGCACCGTGTTCGACCTCCCGCCGATGCGGTGGCTGCGCCGGACGCGGCCGTGGAAGTGGCTCATGCGCTTCGCCGTGGGCCCCGCGCTCCTGGCGGCGCCGCTCGCCGTGCCGGTCTTTCTCCTTCTCCCGCGCCGCGCGGCGATCGCAGCGTCGGTCGCGACGTTCCTCATCGTCGACCTGCTCCTCAACAGCCCGCTCGGGCAAGAACTGGCCGAGCGCGTCGCGGACTGGCTCCTCCGGAGCTGGCACCAGGTCACGCGCGAGTTCGTGCCCGGCGTGCTGCGGTGGGTCCTCGACCTCTTCCACGCGGCGACCGACCTCGTCGAGCAGGGGATCTACCGCGTCGACGAGTTCCTCCGCTTCCGCCCGGGGGAGAGCGCCGTCTCGGTCGTCGCGAAGGGCGCGGCCGGGCTCGTCTGGTCCGCCGTCTCGTATGTCGTGCGGATCTACCTCAACCTCCTCGTGGAGCCGCAGGTGAACCCGGTCAAGCACTTTCCCGTCGTGACCGTTTCGCATAAGATCATCCTGCCGATGTCGGTGACGCTGACGAAGCTCCTGCGGGCGCCGCTGATGCCGCTCGGGTCCGTGGTCGCCAATGCGCTCGCGGTCTCGACGGTTTTCCTCCTGCCCGGCGTCTTCGGCTTCCTCGTCTGGGAGCTCAAGGAGAACTGGCGGCTCTACCGCGCGAACCGGCCGAAGACGCTGCGCCCCGTCGTCGTCGGGAGCCACGGCGAGACGGTCCCGCGCCTCCTGCGGCCGGGCTTCCATTCGGGGACGGTGCCGAAGCTCTTCGCCAAGCTCCGTCGCGCGAGGCGCGGCGAGCGGCGCGCCGTCGCGAAGCACGAGGCGGCGCTGCGTCACGTCGAGGAGGCCGTGCGGCGGTTCGTCGAGCGCGACTTTCTGGCGCTCGCGAGCGGCGCGCTCTCCGACGTGCGGATCTCGCCGACCCGGATTGCGGTCGCGGTGCGCGACGGGGAGCGCGTCGTCGAGCTCGCGTTCGAGGAGCGTTCGGGGCGGCTCGTGGCGCGCGGGCCGGCGGGGTTCGACGGCCTCTGGCGGATGGCGGGCGCGGACCTCTCCGCGACCGCGCTCGCGGAGCGGCTCGGCACCGACCGATACGACATCTCCGAGGAAGGGCTCGTCGTGTGGCGGGACGGCGCGGAGATCGTCTACCCGCTCTCGCGGGCGCTCGACGTGCTGCGACCCCGCGGCCCGGGTCCGGAACTGCGGGCGGACGAGATCTTCCTGCGGCCGATCGCTTGGGAGGAGTGGGAGCGGAGGTGGGAGACCACAGGGATCGCTTCTTCGACCCCGTCAACTGATCCGCCGTAGCGCGCCCGATGCAGCCGACCCCGAGAGCCTCTTCCTGTCACCTTCTCGACGCAGGTGCTTTCGCGCGCCGAGCCTGCGGACGGTCCCCGTTGCGGAGAATCTCGTCCGCCTCCCGGTCCATCTTCAGGATCTCCTCGTAAAGGCGGCCCTTCTTCATCGCGGCCGCCAGTTTCCGGGAGATCTTTCGCCGGATTCGCTTGACGTCCGCCACTACCGGGTCTTCATGCCGAGCCATTCTTCCAATACCTCAAGGGGCGTGGCGATATCCGGGGCCGGCAGATCCCATTCGCGAGCCAAAGCCGTCGCGACTCGCCGGGTCTTCGGTCGCGCCAGATCCGCTTTGTCCCAGGACACCGGCACGTCCGCTCCGCCCATCGCAGCGTATCCGATGTGGAGCATGTCCCGCAAGATCGCCGTCGCCCCAGCCTCCTCGGCGAAGAAGCTCTTCCGCGATGTCGCGGACGAGCGGCCGTGTGGTGACCATCTCCGGCGCCGTGCGCCGAAAGCGGTCCAGGGCGCGTTTGCGCAGGGCGCCGTCGGAGATCTCGCCCAGTTCCCGGGCGACCTCGCGCGAGGCGAGGATCACATGGCGGCGCCGCGCCACGGTCATCAAGCGATAGGACAGGGTCCTGCGCAGGCTCGAGGGCTCCTCGACCAGCCGGCGCCACACGCTCGTCTCGAAATAGAACCGGAGCCGCTTCTTCACGCGCGCCCATCGTATCGGGACCTTCGCGGCGCGCAAGCGTTATCGCGGGCATGGGGTTTCGCGGACGAAAGCGGGCGACCGTTCTCGCGCGCGCCGGGTTCGCGGGCCCGGAGCTGCGCGCGGACGAGATCTTCCTGCGGCCGATCGCGTGGGAGAAGTGGGAGCGAAGGTGGGAGAGCACGGAGGTCACTTCTTCAGATCGACCCTCCAGGCCATGATCGAAACGGGGTCCTCGTGGTGCCTGCTGCTTCGTGCGTAGATCATGGCCCCATCCGGTCCCGCGATGGAGTCGGAAGCCAGCCAGGGGAGGTTCTTGTTTTCCCCAACCACCCTGCCGTCGGATGGGTCAAGAAGCAGACCCCTATCTCCCTTCATCGCAACGGCGAACGTCCGACCGTTGCTGCTCAGCGAGCCGACATACCGAAGATCCTCAGACTCCCACAGCTTCTTTCCGTCCGCGACCCCGAGTCCGTACAGCCATGCGCGAGATTGAGCCATCAGCGTGTTCTCGACAAGCGAGTAGTCCTCCACGTCTGGTTCCGAGAAGCGCCACCGTACCTTCCCGTCCTTCCAGTCCACGGCGGCGACCTCCTTTGGATATGTGTTCTTGATGAGCAGCAGGGCATCTTCGTGAACGAGGGGTCGGACGAAGTCGTTGTTGCTCTGACGCACGGACCACAGCGTCTCTCCCGTTTGCGGGTCAAGCAGGTGCCACTCCGCGTCCCGAAACCCGATGCCTGAATCTTGATGTTGGTAGCCGACCGCGAGAATCCCGGACTTCCAGGAGCGAACCACGTCAATGCCCGGTTGGCGGAAGGGCTTCGTCCATGCGTCCTTCCCGTATCTATCGACAAGGACCAGCCCACGACCATCCTCGTCGACGAACGCGAAAAGAAGAGACGCACCGGCGGTACTGCACCAAGCCCGCTTGCGGGCGGTCCAGAGCTCATTCCCCGTCTTTAGCGCGATGGCGTGAACGTCCCCGGAGAGACAGAGGAGCCCCAGACTATTGTCCACGGTGACCCAGCGGGGATCGCTCCCCCCGACGTCCTCGCTCACCCGTCTCTCCAGTTCCCACAACTTCGTCGTGAGGGTGTGGTCCAGACACCGGATCCGGCCCTTGTACTGAAAGAAGGCTCGATCCTCCGTGGCGCCGAGGAATCGCACCGTTCTCGAGTCATACTCCATCTCGCCAAGCTTCACGCCGCTCTTCAGATCCAGGACGACGGTGCGGCTTCTCACGTCGTAGCGACGCGACTGGATCGGCAACCACAGTCTTTCTTGCGCAACGACTCTTCCCTGCAGTTCACCGTCGCGCTGCAGGTTCAAGCTCCACGCGTAGCTGATCCTCGTCTCGCCGGACGAGGGAGTGGTCGCGGGTTCCTCGACAAGTTTGATCCAACCGTCGGCGTACTTCCCGAGCTTGTCTTCGTATTTCTTCCGCTCGGATCGGGTCAGGTCGACCACACCGGCCTCGAATCCCATCGCCTTGGCGGCCTCGCGGACGACCTCATCTATCTGGGCGGCGACGTCCGCGCGGCTCTTGATCTTACCGCTCTTGATGCGCGCAACCATGATCTCGTTGACCTTGTCGGCGCACGCCTCGCCGTTCGCCGAGATACCTGGTCCCTTGCGCTCGCGAGCCCATGCGGGGTGGGGTTCCGATCTCGGCTCCGCCGTGAACTCGGACTTCATCTCCATAGTCCCGTCCTTGGTATGGAACCGCATCATCAGGCTCGAACCGGCGCAGTATCCTTCGCCGACTTGAAAGAACGCCTCGCCTTCAACGCGAACCTGAGTCCACTCTCCCTCCAGCTCTTGTGTGCCATCGACCGTGATTCTCGCGCGGCCGTTTTCCAAGGAGGCGAGCTTGCAGGTCAGTCGGATCGGGCGTCGCCCTTCGACAGGGAGATCCCATTCCCACGTATCTCCGACTCCGACCTGCCTCCAAGGCAGCAAGGGCCCTACGTAAGAGGGTGCCACAACGCCCTTCGCGTCGAGATTCACACCCACTCTCAGCACCTCCCAGTCCCCGCGAGGGCTGATCGTCACCGATTGAGGCATTTCCAGAAGCTGCAAGACCACGGCCAACTCATCGGTGGTTCCGTTGTGACGCTTCCGCTCCCCATCCTCGAACAAGTAGTCCACGGGTGGTCCCGCAAGATCCGAGCCCGACGTCTTCATCGCCGCCTTGGAAGCAATGAACTCACAGTTTGCCTTCCCTTCGCCCACGTGCAATACCCTGAGCGGGCCTGCCGATTCCATGACCATGCTTGACCACTTGCCGCTCACCCGGACATCGGACTGCATCTTCCACGCCATGAAAAACTGACGACCTTCCTCCAGCTTCCATTTGAGGTTGCATGTCTTGGGGCCGCTGGAGTCCGCGGACCCGGCGCTTGAGCCGGAGGCCGGCTCGCCGCCCTTCTTGAGAAGGAGCACCGCACCGGCGATCCCGGCCGCTGTCGTGAGCACGGCCGCGGCAGCGGCCGCAAACAGCAGCTTCCGGCCCCGCGTAGACCTCGAAACGGCGCCGTCCGCGGGAGGAGGCGCCGTCGGTGGAAGCGAGATGGGTGCGGGTGAGGGATCACCGTGATCGACTTGAGCTTCATCCCTTGGCGGCACCGGCGGCGGCTCCGCGCCCGCGTCCGACACCGGGGTTGGGGGCAATTTCACCGGCGCATGCTCCGAGTCGACGGCAGGCGGCTCGGCAGGCAGATCCGACTCGAGCTGCTTGGTGTCCGCGAGCGGAGCCCGATCCGTTCCTTCCTCGCCGCGCGGCTCAGACTCGATGGCCGTAGTTTCGGGGATGACAGCATGCCGGGGGGGATCGTCGCGCAATTCCTCCACGACGAACTCGCACTTGCCGACGGCGATGCGGTCCCCGATCTTGAGGCGGGTCGGCGAAGCGATCTTCGTCCCGTTCACCCGCGTGCCGTTGCTGCTGCCGAGATCGCGCAGCATCAGACCATCGCCGTCGCGGGACAACTCGCAATGCAGCTTCGAGCACGCGGAATCGTGGATGCGGACGTTGCACGAATCGAGTCTGCCGAACCGGACGGTCTTGCCGTCCCGGAGCTTGATCTGCGCGTTCGCGGCGGACCCGGTGAGCACGCGGAGAACAAACATGGCGTCGCCTCCAAGACGACTCAGTTACCCGATCACGATGGGCTGTATCCGGACGCTTGGCTTCAAGTCACGCGCCGACGATGAACTCTGAACTCCACCGTCACTACCGCCTTCCCTGCCGTGCCATCCCGTTTTGGATCGAGGCGAGTTCCCGATCGTATTCGGCGTTGAGTTGGGCCTGTCCGTTAAGGCTGGCGCATACCCAAAACACTATGTTGATGCAGAAACCGATTCCTCCGGAAAGAACAGTTGCCACGATACCGACCAAGCCGAGCAATCCCCAAGCGATGCCCGCGACGACTTGACCCATGACCAAGTTCCCAAGACCAGGCCAGAGAAGATTCAGGAGCCACAAGGCCACCGGACTTCGCTTTCGCAGTCGCGCGCGTTCAAGCGCGACGGAAATGGAGGGGGTCGACTCGGGCGCATATGCGGGTGGTATCTCAGCCCCCGGGGGCGGGCTGCCGGTCGCGAAGTTTGCACCGCAGCATGTGCAGATGACGGACGAGAAGGGGACGGACTCCATACACCAGATGCATTTCTTCTTCGGGACGCGTTCTGCTGATGGGACCGGCAGCGGAGGGGGGCCAAAGAGTCCCGCAATCTCCGGAACACCGGTTGCGCGGCTCCACTCGCTCATGCCCGTTCTCCAGACCATTGTCTCGCCTGCCAGTTCGTGGCTGGCCGCGAGCCCATTCAGTTCATCCAGGGAATGCGGACCGGATCGTTGTCCGCGAACGGCTAACCACCAGACGCGACCGGCGGCATCAGAGTTGGGGCGTGGGGGCTCGCTCCGAAGGGGCTTCGCCGCGAACAGCTCGGGTAGAGCCTTCGCGAGAGGCGCCCATTCCGAAGCCCCCGCGACGCAGACATGTGTTTCGCGCGTCGCGCTTCCGTCGGTCACGAATCTCTTCATCTCATCGAAGCAGAACGGCCCGTACGACTTGCCCGAGGAGGCGAGATACCACCGGGTCCCTTCACCCACGGCGTACCCCCTTTCGCGCTTCGATCGCGGCCGGATTCACATGGGCGCCGTACCATATTATACATGGGTCTTATGCCAAATGTCGTTGCCATCGCATCGGTGGGTGTTCGCCCCGCTTCCCGCCCCCTATGATCCTCGGTCATGGCAGGAAAGCCGGGCTCGCTGCGGGTCTACGTCGGCGGCGTCATCCGGCAGTTGCGCAAGGCGGCGGGCTGGACCCAGGAGGAACTGGGCCGGCGCGCCGGCACGGATCCCAAGGTCCTCGGGGAGTACGAGCGCGGCGTGAGGAACGCGACTCTCGACACGATCGAGCGGATCCTGAACGCCCTGGGCGCCGAGAATCCGTCGCTTCTGAAGGTCGCCCCCGAGGCCGGCCGGCCGGAAAGGAATGCGGAGGAAGCGGCGATGCTCCGCACCTTCCGGGACACGGACCGGGCGTCACGGCCCCTTGCGTTGGAGATCGCGAGGATGATCCTGCGCTGGTCACGACGCAGAAGGACGAAGCGCACGAAACGCTGACGCGGTCGAGCCCGGGAAGCCCGTTCTCGAGGTGCGCGCCGGGGTTTGGACAGAAAGCACCGCTCGCAGGGGTGGATCCGCCGTAGTCCCCTTGCCGGCATGCACGCCGAGGGCCGGCCGTCAAACAACCCCGTTCCGCCCCTGGTCTGCGCGGAACGTCCCGGACCACCATGAGCCTCGATGCAACCGACGCGGGGTCAAGCGGTGGCGATCTTGCGCCGGGTGTGCTTCTTCGCGCGCAATCGTTCCTTGCGGACCTCTGCCAACGCCTCGCGGTAGACGCGCCGCCCCTCGCGCTCGATGGCCGCCATCTCTTCGTCGAGTCGACCTTGCCTGCGCGCGCGAGCCAATCGATCGCTCATCTGGGCGCGAATGCGCCGGTAGTCCCTCATCGCTAGATCCTCAGTCCGAGCCATTCGACTATTTCCTCGGGCCGGCCGATGAGCGGGACTTCAAGCCCTTCGCGACGGCAGACGGCGTGTACCGTTCGCCGCACCTTGTCCCGGGCGAGGGTCCGGCGATCCCACGTCACGATCGCATCGGCGTTTCCAAGAACAGCATAGCCGACATGGGTCAGGTCCGCAAGCATCCGCGGACCGAAGCCGCCCACCTCCGTCAGCAACCCTGCGAATCGCTGCGCCCAGGCACGCCCCGTGATTTCCTCGCGGCGGTCCTTGGCAATCTGCCGCAGGATGGTTCTCCGCTCTTCGGGATCGGGGGTGCGGTTCACCTCGACCGCAACGAGAGGCGAAATAAGCACCTCGTGTCCTTGGCAAGACCGATTGAGGAAATGGTACGTCGCCCGCCGCTCCACCCATCTCGCCCGGTCCGCGAGACGGACCCATACCGAGGTGTCCAGATACAGCCGGAACTTGCGCTTCACCCGGACCGCATCCTATCCGTCAACGACCATGCCGTCGAGCATCCCGGCTTTGTTCTCCCTCACGAATGCGCCCGCGCGGAATCCATCGCGTGGACAACCTTCTCCGCTTCCGTCCGGGCGAGAGCGCCGTCTCGATCGTCGCGAAGGGCGCGGCCGGTCTCGTCTGGTCCGCCGTCTCGTACGTCGTGCGGATCTACCTCAACCTCCTCGTCGAGCCGCAGGTGAACCCGGTCAAGCACTTTCCCGTCGTGACCGTTTCGCACAAGATCATCCTGCCGATGTCGGTGACGCTGACGAAGTTCCTGCGGGCGCCGCTGATGCCGCTCGGGCCCGTGGTCGCCAATGCGCTCGCGGTCTCGACGGTCTTCCTCCTGCCGGGCGTCTTCGGCTTCCTCGTCTGGGAGCTCAAGGAGAACTGGCGCCTCTACCGCGCGAACCGGCCGAGGACGCTGCGCCCCGTCGTCGTCGGGGGCCACGGCGAGACGGTCCCGCGCCTCCTGCGTCCGGGCTTCCACTCGGGGACGGTGCCGAAGCTCTTCGCAAAGCTCCGGCGGGCGCGGCGCGGCGAGCGGCGCGCCGTCGCGAAGCACGAGGCGGCGCTGCGTCACGTCGAGGAGGCCGTGCGGCGGTTCGTCGAGCGCGACTTCCTGGCGCTCGCGGGCGGCGCGCTCTCCGACGTGCGGGTCTCGCCGACCCGGATCGCCGTCGACGTGCGCGACGGGGAGCGCGTCGTCGAACTCGCGTTCGAGGAGGCGTCGGGGCGGCTCATGGCGCGCGGGCCGGAGGCGTTCGGCGACCTCTGGCGGATGGCGGGCGCGGACCTCTCCGCGACTGCGCTCGCGGAGCGGCTCGGCACCGACCGATACGACGTCTCCGAGGAAGGGCTCGTCGTGTGGCGGGACGGCGCGGAGATCGTCTATCCGCTCTCGCGCGCGCTCGACGTGCTGCGGCCGCGCGGTCCGGGCCCGGAACTGCGCGCGGACGAGGTCTTCCTGCGGCCGATCGCGTGGGAGGAGTGGGAGGGGAGGTCGGGGGGGCGAGCGCCTCCCTCGGCCCGCTGGATTCGGAACCCGGTCGCTATTTCGGCTTCGGCCCGAAGATCCACTGGATCTTCCCGTCCGCGTCCACCTGCAACGTGAAGACGATCGTCCGCCCCAGATTCAGCCAGTCGAGTTGCTTCACCGTCTTGAACGCCGGGGCTTCAAACCCCTCCCACCAAGTCCCTCCATGGATCTGGTCCAGCTCTAAGACCCGGTCCGGAGGCCCCAGTGCGGCCACGATTTCGGCTTCCGTAGTCGCCCCGCCGATCCTGAGTCTCACCGCCGCCGCTTCGTCTTCGGAGACCGTGTGAAACAGTTCCCCCCGCTTCGACTCCGGCATCCGTATGGCGCAGAAAGGGCAGTATCGGACGATCATGGTGCGTCGCGTCTTGTCGTCTGATTCCCAAACGAGGTGGTATTCGTTCAACCTCTCGTCGTATCGGAGGGGCGAAGCGGGTGCGGCAAGCGCGCGTGCGATGCAGCGACAGGGATGGTCCACGACTCGTCATTCTCCTTCCGAATCGACCCGGCGTCCCCTTGGTGGCGATTCGGCGGCGACACGCCGACAGGCGATCAACATGTCGTATGCGCCAGCAACGCGACTCGCTTTCCCTGCTTCCGCAACCGATTGTAGAGCTCGAACGCCTCGGGGGTCTTCATGACGTGGACCGTCACCTTCGGGAGCCGCAGGACATCCGCGTCCACCTCCGCGACGCCCTGCCATCCCGTGCCGATCACGACCTCGTCCGCGTTTTCGGCGAGCGGCCGGACCTCTTCCGCCGTGACGTGGTGGGTCTTGTTCCTCGGCGCGATCGTCCCTCGGCCGCTGATCGTGAAGTCAAACGCGGGGATGGGACAGGCTCCGACCACCGTGTAGCCGAATCCGGAGGTCGTGATGCCGCCGGGCCGGAGCGTCGAAAGCGGCAGAATGACAAGAACCGTGCTGAGGGCGGCCAGCGCCGCGATCCACGTTCGCGGACGGCCGCGTTTCCGGGGCAACAACCAGATCAGCCCGGCCACCGCCGCCGCGACCGCGCCTGCGATGATCGCGTACGGAACCGTCGGATAGTCGCGGAGATTCCGCAGCGCGGCGACGATCACGACAGAAGCGGCCCCAAGCACGAGGAGGACGGAGAAGATCTGGGCGACCGCGAGCGCGCGCGGCTTCGGGAGTGGAGCAGGCGTCGGTTCCACGGCTACTCATTGTACCGGAATCCGCCTGCGCGCCGCCGGAGCTTGCTCTTCCGGCCATCCCGTGCGATGATCCCGGCCCCATGGCCATCGTCCAGCGCATCGGCGACCCCGAGAACGAGTCGGAGGCGAAGGCGATCCAGGAACTCGCGCGCTCGCTGCCCGCCGACTACGTCGTCGCCCACAACTTCGAGGTCGCGACCGACCACGGCCTGCCGTACGAATTCGACGTCGTCGTCATCGGCGAGTGGGCGGTCTACCACTGCGAGGTGAAGGGGTATCGCGGCCCCATTTCCGGCGACCGCCTCCAGTGGCGCTTCGAGAACGGAGGCGTCTATCCGAGCCCGATCCCCCTCGCCAACAAGAAGTCCAAGATCCTCTCGACGCGGCTGGCCGCGCGGACGCGGGGGCTCGACAAGGTGTGGGTCGAGACCGTGATCCTCCTCACGGACGAGCAGGCGCGGGTGAAGATCCGCGACGAGCAGGCCTCGCGCGTCCTGCACCTCGGCGAGGCGGCGGCCTACCTGACCGATCCCTCCCGCCTGCCGGTGCGCACGGAGTCGATCCTCCCGCTGCACAACGAGATCTGCGAGGTCGTCTTCGGAACGCGGCCCGCGAAGAAGGTGAAGGAGATCGGCCTCTACACCGTCCTCGAGAAGATCGGCCAGTTCCGAAACCGCGTTTCCTACCTCGCGGAGCACCGGTACATCAGGATGCGGCCGAAGACGGTCCTCAAGGTCTTCCACTACAACGTCTACGCCTCGAAGGGCTCGAAGGACACGCAGATCCGGATGATCTTCCACGACCAGGAGGCGCTCCGGCTCCTCTCGAGCCATCCGAACATCCTGCAGACCGGCGACTTCTTCGCCTGGGAGGGCGACAAGTTCGTCCTGCCGACCGAGTACATCGAGCAGGGGCGGCCGCTGGAGTCGCTCCTGGACAAGGAGGAGGACCGCAAGATCTCGTGGTCCGAGAAGCGCCGCATCGTGCAGGGCATCGCCGAGGGTCTGCGGCATTGCCATCGCGGCGGCGTGATCCACCGCGACGTGCGGCCGCTCAACGTCGTCGTGGCGCCGTCCGGCGACGTGAAGCTCGTCAACTTCGACCTCGCGAGGATCAAGGGCGCCCCGGCCGAACTCCAGGTCGCCGAGATCGAGGAACGCCTCGACCCGCGCTACACGGCGCCGGAGGTGTGGCACGCCGCCTCCGCCGCGAACGAGGCCTCGGACGTCTACTCGCTCGGGATCCTCTTCTACGAGCTCATCACGAGCCGGCGCCCGTACGCGCATGTGGACGAGGCGATCGCGCGGAAGGCGGTGCCGCTGGACCGGGAGCTGCTACTGCGGGAGCTGTCCACACCGGGAAGCGAGGACTTCATGCGGCATCCCGCCGACGCCGCGGAAGCGATCGCGCGGATGTGCTCCTTCGACGCCGCCGCGCGGTACTCCTCGATGGGCGATGTCATCGAGGATCTGGATCTGATCGGGGATTGAGTTCCGGCGGCCGATCAGGTCTTCGTCGGCCGGTTGTGGCCGGGCGAATGGACTTTCTCCTTGAGCCCCCCGGCCCGCAGGTTCGAGCGCGTTCTCATCTGCTTCCCCTTCCGTGAAGTTCGAGGCGGGAGTTTCCGCGGAATCGCCCCGGGATTCAAGGACAACCGCATCGGGCCCGGTAGGGACCCGGCGAAGGCGAGTCGAAATGAGTGTGCCGGCGCGCTTGGCCGGCCAAGGCGGGAGAATCGCGCCGAAGCTCGGCGGGCGAAGGCGGATGAGGACGGAGGGGCTCGAACCCTCGGCCCACGGTTTAAAAGACCGTTGCTCTACCACTGAGCTACGTCCTCGGGTCTCCGGCGCGGACGACATCCTATCCGGGCTTCCTCGATGCGACAATAACATCCTCGTCGTTCGGACTTCCCGTTCCGCCGCGGCCGCCGTATCATGCTCGCGCCGTCCGGGGGAATCGTCGCTGGAGGAACCGTGCAGATCATCCTCGCCGCCGTCGAACCCGAGCTCGCCACCGCGTGGCGCATCGAGTGCCGCGACCTGTCGATGGGGACGATCCATGAAGGCTCGATCCTCGATCTCGAAGTGGACGCCGTCGTGAGCCCCGCGAACAGCTTCGGCTTCATGGACGGCGGCATCGACCTCGCCTACACGATGAGGTTCGGCCCTCAACTCCAGGGCCGCCTCCAGGACCGCATCGTGCGGCGCCATCACGGAGAACTGCCGGTGGGCAACGCGGAGATCCTCGAGACCTTCGATGCCCGGATCCCCTACCTCATCGCGTCGCCGACGATGAGGGTCCCCATGCGCCTCGTCGCGAGCGCGAACCCGTATCTCGCGACGCGAGCCGCTCTCCTCCTCGTGCTCCATGGGACGTTTGCGGACGGCGACGAGGATGGGAGGCCGGTCCGCGACGTGGTCCGCCGCGTGGCGTTCCCGGGCATGGGCACCGGCATCGGAGCCGTGCCGCCCGCCGTGTGCGCCCGGCAGATGCGCGCCGCGATCGACGCCTGCCTGAACCGGACCCCGTTCCCCCCTTCGATCCACGACGCCTCGGACGATCACGAGGCGCTTCTCCGGTAGGCCGCGCGGCGCCTCAGACGTTCCCGGTCGGACGTTCGTACCGCGCCTCGACCCGCGTCCCGATCCCGCCCCGCGCGTTGAATTGCCCCGTCACCTTCATCCGCTTCGGCCGGCAGGCCCGCACGAGATCCCGCAGGATCCGGTTCACCGCGTTCTCGTAGAAGATCCCCACGTTCCGGTACGCGGTCATGTACCCCTTGAAGGACTTCAACTCGATGCACCAGCGGTCGGGCTCGTACTCCACCGTCACCGTCCCGAAGTCGGGCAGCCCCGTCTTCGGGCAGATCGCGTTGTACTCCGGATCGACGATCGTAACCGTATAACCCGGGAACTGGTTCTCCCACGCCCCGATCCGGGGGAGCTTCGCGTCGAGTCCGGAGCGCGCGTGCGGGGCGTAGCCGGCCATCTACGGATACCGGAGCTCGAGGATCTGGAACCGGAGGGTCCCCCGCGGCGCCTGCACCTCCGCCATCTCGCCGACCTTCTTCCCGACGAACGCGCGCCCCAGCGGCGACGTCACCGAGACGCAGTCGTACTCCTTCCGCGTCTCGCCCTCGCCCACGAGGAGGATTTCCTCGGGCTTCCGCGCGCCGATCTCCTGGACCTTGACGAGCGCGCCGATCGCCACGGAGTCCGCGGGCGCCCGCTTCGAGTCGAGGATCTCCGCCCGGCCGACCCGGTCCTCGAGCTCCGCGATGATCCGCTCCGTCGTCCACAGCTCCGCGCGCGCGGTCTCGAACTCCGCATTCTCCGACAGGTCGCCCAGCTCGCGGGCGTCCCCCAGCGCCTTCTGGAGCCGCGGGATCTCCACGTTCTTGAGACGCTCCAGTTTCTCCTGGAGCTGCGCGAACCCCTCCGGAGTCATCGGCACGCGTTCCATGGTCGTCGTTTCCTCGCGTCCTGGGATCGAATTCGACCGCAGTGTATCGGAGGCGCCCGGCGAGGGCAAGCCCTTGACACGGGGCCGCCCCGGAAAGCGGGACGCGCCCGCCTGCGGCGGGCGGCGGCCCTTGGGGCCGCAGCCCCGAGTCAAGGGCAAGGCTCACCGGCGCGGGCCGCGCCAGCGCTCCACGAACTCCCGGGTCGCCTCCGCGTCCGCCTCGGCGGACTCCCGGAGGACCCGCTCAACCGCCTCCGCCACCCCGGGGTTCCGGTCCCGCATGAGCGCCTCGCATACGGAGAGCGCCGCCTCTGCGTCTCCCATCCTCCGCGTGCGCAGGAGGACCCCCAGGACCGCCGCGCGGCGGATCTTCGGGTCCCGCGACCGGCTCCAGTGGCGCAACACACGCACGAACGTCCGGTCGCGCGCCACGATCGCCCCCAGGATCTCCACGGCGATCGCGTCCGCCTGCCGCCTCGAACGGCACCCTTCCGTCCACCGCTTGAACAGGGCCCAGTGCGCCCCGTCCAGGAACCGCTCCAGCTCCGCGATCATCCCGATCGCCACGCTCCGTTCCGCGCCGTCGGCCGCCCAGAGCTTCCGCGCCAGCGCCAGGGGCGCCGAGAGGTCCGGCCCCCGGCCGTGGCGCCGCGCCGCCCGCCTCGCGACCCGCCGCAGCGCGGCCTCGTCGTCCCCCGCGGCGCCGATGCGCGCGCGGATCTCGTCGAGTTCGCCCCTCACGCGGAGGAGTGTATCACATCGGATCGAAAACGTTGACGGCCCCCGCGGTCGCCGTCGTATATCTACCGAACCCCGTGGGAGGCCCCGATGAAGACCGCCCTGCTCGCGCTGCTGCTCCTCGCAGGACCCTTGACACAGGCCGCGCCCGGAGGGCGCGTCCGCTTCGCGGACGGCCCGCGACGCGGGACCGGCCTGTGTCGAGGGCAGGACGACCCCGTCGCCCAGGCGATGGAGAAGATCCGCAAGGCGATCGGCGAGACCCGGTCCATCAACCTCGCCCGGACCGTCGAGCTGCTCAAGGTCATCCGGAACGAGGGGACGTTCCTGGAGAGCCAGAAGAAGGCGAAGGAGCAGGCCGCGCTCTACGCCCAGGCCGCCGACGCCCTCGCCCGGGCCCTGGAGGCGCAGGAGGCGCGCACGGGGCCGCTGCGCAAGGCGGTCCTCACGCTCCAGAAGGCCTCGCGCCGCGCGGAAAAGAAGAAGACGGACGAGGCGCGCGTGGGCGCGTGGCGCTACGCCTTCGACCGCATCGCGCTGGCGTTCCAGGTCGAGTCCGCGGAGCTTCGCGCCCTCGTCAGCCTCGGCCTGGACTGCTTCCGCGAGGGGGAGTTCGAGGAGGCCGAAGAGGCCCTCAAGGAGGCCGAGGAGCGGCTTCCCGCGATCCTCGGACGCGACCTCGAGACCACCGACAAGAACGCGCGCTTCGCCTCGATGATCCTCGCCCAGACCTACCTCGCGACGGGGCGCTACGCCGAGGCCGGCGCCGCCGCGCGCCGCGGCGTCCGCCTCGTGCCCGACCTCGCCGACGAGGAGATCCACCTCCGGGACCTCCACAAGAACGCGGAGGACTACGACTCGTACCTCCGCAAGCTCGACGAGCACGTCGCCAAGAACCCGGCCGATCTCGACGCCCGCTTCCTCCTGGGGTTCCAGATCTATTTCTCTCCCGGCCGCGCGAAGGCGAAGGCCGTCTTCGAGGGGCTGCGCGAGAGGAACAAGGACGACGAGGGGGCCGCGTACTTTCTCGAGAAGATGAAGTAGAAACCGGCGGAGACCCGGGGACCTGACCGGGAGACCTGGGGAGTGCGCCGCTTCTCCCGCTCTCCCCGTCCTCCTGTTCAGCGGGCTCGCGTCCGCTCCCGGTACGCATCGAGACACTTCTCGTAGTCCTCCGGCGTGTCCATGTCCATCAGGACGTACGGCTTCTCGAATTCCACGTAGCGGATACGGTCCGGTCCGCGGTTCATCACGGTCCGTGCCGGAGCGTCGTCGGCCAGCGCGAGGAACTCGTCCGCCAGCTCGCGGCGGCAGAGGACGGGATGGCCCCGCTGGAGGCTGTACGACGGCACGAAGATCGTCTTCCGCGGGTTGCGGTTCTTCCGGTACGCCGCCTCGACCGCCTCGACGTCCTCCCGCATCACGACGGGGAAATCCACCGGGAAGATCAGGAACGCCTCGGCCGCAGGCGAGAGCGCCGAGAGGCCCGCCTTCAGGCTGGAAGTCTGCCCCGCCTCCCACTCGTCGTTGAGCCGCACGACGACGCGCGAGAGGTCCACGCGCTTCTGGATCTCCTCGCGCGCCGCGCCGAGGACGACGACGGGCGGGCCGAGCCCGCCGCACGCGGCGAGGACGAGATCGAGCGCCGCCTTCCCGTCGAAGTCGCACAGGGCCTTCGGACTCCCCATGCGGGTCGAGGCGCCTGCGGCGAGGAGGACGGGCGTGATCACTTCCGTTAGGATACCACACGAATGCGGGATTGGCACCGCCGCGGGCCGTCCAGTAGGATGAGATCCTCATGAAGCGCGCCGCGATCCTCGCGATGCTCCTCGGCTGCTCCGCGCCGCCGCGGACGGAGCCGGAACCGGAGCGGAACCGGCTCGACGGCTTCGAGGAGGCCGCGGCGAAGCTCGCCTCGTTCCGCGCCTGGTACGAGCTGCGCGACGAGTCGTCGGGCGAGGCGCGGCTCGTCGAGATCGCCTTCCGCGCGCCGCACACCGCGCGGGTTTCGTTCCCCGGGAGCCACGAGATCCTCGTCTCCGGGGGGACCCTCCGCTTCGCCTCCGAGGCGTACCGCTACGAGGTGCCGCTCCTCGACGAGTGGAGCCGCGCGCTGGAGCGGTTCGACCCGGTCCTGAAGGCCGCGGAGGCCCCGCGCGCGCTCGCGTTCTCCTTCGACTTCGCGGACTGGGACCGCGCGGTCGCGCTCCAGGCGATCCGTCCCCAGCTCGGATTCGCCGCGGGGACGCTCCGATTCGGCTGGCTCCGCGCTCTCCGGGATCCCGCGTTCGTCTTCGACGGGCGGGACGCGTTCCGTCGCGAGGGAGATGCGACCCGGGCGGCCGTGGAGGTCCTCCTGGAGCCGCACGGACTCCTGTCGCGGGCCCGCGTCCTGGGCGGACCCGCCGGCCACCGCGGCTTCACGATCGAGCTCACGCGCGCGAGCTTCGATCCCGTCCCCGACGACGCCTTCGCCCTGCCCGTGAGCGACGCCCTCGACCAGTCTCCCGCCGCGATCGAGAAGCTCCGCGGGACGCTCGCCGACCTGGTCGAGCACGCAATCGTCGGGGCGCTCGCGGCCCGGTACGGCGCGCGCTGGAAGGACGCGCCCGTCGAGCGGATCCGCGACATCTTCGCCGCGTACTTTCGCGCAGACCTTCCGCGCACGTACGACCCCGCGGCCATGGCCGCCCTCGTGCGGCAAAACCAGCAGAAGGAGTTCGAGCGCGCCCGCGCCGAAATCGCCCGGAGCGCCGACCGCGCCTCGGCGAAGGCCTACTATATCGAGAAGATGCGCACCCTGCGCGCCGTGAGCCTGGACCAGATCGACGCGCTCGAGGAGAAGATCCAGGAGAACTACGGACGGTTCCTCGTCCGCGAGGTCCTGCGCGACCTCGGCGCCTCGCGCGAGTTCCGGGACGGCATGATCTCGATCTCGCGGCAGGCGATGGCGGACGTCATCCGCGAGGTCCTCCGCGACCCCGTCGCGGCCGCGTTCGACGGGCCGCTCGCGGAGCTGGAAAAGGAACCCGAGTGACGAATCCGATCCTGCGCGCCCTGGGGTATGCTCTGTCGCTCCCGGAGCGGACCGTGCGGGGGCTCGCGGCCTCCGTCGGCGGCGCCTCGAAGCTCCTCACCGACACGCTCCTCCCGAAGTCGCTCCGCGGGACCGCCGTCTACCGCCACGTCCTCGGGAACACCCAGCGCTTCGTGATCCAGACGCTCGGAGGCGTGAAGTCCGCGGGCGCGGAGAAGCTCCCCGACGGCCACGTCCCGCGCGCGATCGTGGGCAGCGTCGTCGACAACGCGGGGCTGCTCGCCTTCCACTTCTCGCCGCTCTGGTTCTTCGCGATCGTGAGCGACGTCGCCGGCGGCGCGCGCTCCGTTTTCGACCGCGTGGTCGCGGAGCTCAAGCGGGAAGGGGCGATCGCGCCGGACGCCGCTTTCGCCTCGGCGCAGGAACTGCTCGACGCGCTCGCGCACGCAGGCGCGAAGTCCGCGATCCCGTTCGACGCGCCGCCCCTCTCGGTGAAGGAACTGAAGGCCGCCGCCGCGGAGATCGCCGCGGGCTACCGGCGGCTGTACGCGGGCGGCGCGAAGGCGCTCCCGACCGCGGAGTCGCTCTGGGCCGGGATCGAGGAGGTCCGCAAGCGCGAGCCGGTCGAGCTTCTCCGTCTCGCCGGCGCGATGACGCTGGCCTCGGCGAAGGCGGCGGGGAAGGCCTCCGGCGGGCTCCTCTACGAGACGATCGTGCGCTCCTACGCCGACTCGATCGCCTCCGTGCGCATGCGCGGGTTCGCGGATTTCCTCGCGGCCGAAACGAAACCGTACGTCGACGCGGTCGCGGACGCGTTCGCGCCTGCGAAGAGGACGTGGACGGAGAAGCTCCTGTCCGGGGCGCTGTTCCGGAAGGACCCCCCGGCGCCGCCCGAATCCGTGTAACCCCCGTCCCCTTCGCGGGTCATTCCGGATGGACCGCCGGCCCGGTCGCGGTTCCCGTGATCCGCTTTCTTCGTTATCGTAATATGGAGGCCCCGGATGCCCCGATGGAGCCTGGCGCTGCTCGTTCTGACGGGGTGCGCGCCGGACCGGCGCGATCCGCCGTCGATGGAGGGCCATGACATGCTCATCGCCGTCGATTCGAAGAAGTCCCTGGCGCAGCTTCGCGAGGACCTGCCGAAGGCATGCGCGGCGCGCAAGTTCGGCGTCCTCGGCGTCCACGACCTCAAGGAGAAGATGAGGGAGAAGGGCGTCGACTACGCGGGCGAATGCCTCGTCTTCGAGGTGTGCAACCCGCAGAAGGCGAAACAGGTCCTCGAAGCGAACCCCGACATATCGACGGCGCTCCCCTGCCGCATCTCGGCGTACCGCACGAAGGACGGGGGGGTGCGCCTGGCGACGCTCCGGCCGACGAAGCTCATCGATCTCTTCGGGACGAAAGAGCTCCAGCAGACCGCCCGGGAGGTCGAGGAGACGCTGGAGGCGATCATGATAGAGGCGGCACGCTGACGGACGAAGATCTCGACCTCGTCCGCCGCGCGAAGGGAGGCGAGCTGGTCCCGCGGCATGACGGACGAACGCCGGGCAAGGAAGGGAGGCGGAGCCGTGGAGATTCTCGTCGTCGTCGGGATCGTGGTCGCCTGGTTCGTGCTGCAGATCTTCGTCCTTCCGAAGCTCGGCGTGCCGACCTGAATGTCGCAGTCCTGCTCGGTCGAGCGGCAGGAGGAGCCAAAGGGAACGTCCCCGGATCGCCGTCCCCGGTGAGGAACCGGGACCTCACCCCCGCAGCAGGTGTTTCTGGACCTTCCCGGTCGCCGTCTTCGGGAGCGACTCGCGGAAGAGCACCGCCTTGGGGCGTTTGTACTCCGCGAGGCGGCCGCGGCAGAAATCGAGGATCTCCGCCTCCGTGACGGCGGACTTGCGGACGACGTAGGCGGCCACCTCTTCCCCGTACTTCGGGTCGGCGACGCCCGCGACCGCGGCGTCGGCGACGGCGGGGTGCGCGAAGAGAACCTCCTCGATCTCCTTGGGCCACACCTTCTGTCCGCCGCGGTTGATCATGGCCTGCTTGCGGCCGGAGTTGACGAAGTAGCCGTCCGCGGCGATGCGGCCGAGGTCGCCGGTGTGCAGCCATCCGTCGCGGATCGCCTCCGCGGTGGCCTCGGGGTTGCGCCAGTAGCCCTTCATCACGTTCGAGCCGCGGACGACGATCTCGCCTTCGACGAGCTTCATCTCCTGGCCCTGGAGCGGGACGCCGATGGAGCCGACCTTGCGGCGGTCGAGCGGGTTGATCGAACTCGCGCAGGTCGCCTCGGTGAGGCCGTAGCCCTCGAGGATGCGCGCGCGGAACTTGCGTTCGAAGGTCTCGAAGACCTCGACGGGCATGGGGGCGGCGCCGCAGATGCAGAAGCGCAGGCGCGAGAGGTCGAACTTCTCCGCGCCGGGGAGCTGGTTGAGGATCGTGTAGACGGTGGGGACGCCGCTGAAGGCGGTCGCGCGCGTCTTGGCCAGCGCCTCCAGGAGCTCGAGGGGGTGGAAGCGGCGAAGGAGGACCATGCTGCCGCCGCCGACGAGCGGCGCGAGGAAGGTCACGACCTGGGCGTTCACGTGGAAGACGGGCAGGATGCAGACGAAGCGGTCCTCGGGCGTCATGCCCGCGGCCTTCACGATCGCCTCCGCGTCCCAGAGGTAGTTCGCGTGCGTCAGCATCGCTCCTTTGGGCTTGCCCGTGGTGCCGGAGGTGTAGACGATCGCCGCGAGGTCGTGCGGGCCGACCTCGGGGAGCGTCGCGGGGTCGTCCTCGAAACCGGCCTCGAACTCCTTCGGCGTGATCGTGAGGCGCGCCTCGGAGTTGGAGACGATGTACTCGACCTCGGGCGGGGTGAGGGTGGGGTTGACGGGGACGAGGGCGGCGCCGGCCTTGAGGATGCCGAGCCAGGCGAGGAAGAACTCGGGGCGGTTGTCCATGACGACGGCGACTCGGTCGCCCTTGCGGACGCCGAGGCGCACGAGGCGCGCGGCGACGCGGGTGGAGCGGTCGTCGATCTCGCGGTGGGTGAACTCGCGGCCCTCGAAGAGGAGGAAGGGCCGGTCGGGGGCCTCGGCGGCGCGGCGGCGGAGGAGGTCGTGGATCGTCATCGGTTCTCCCTTTTCTCTTGACTCTCAGTCATAAACTGACTTATAGTCATTTTCTGACCGCGAGTCAATCTTCTTGTGCGGGCGGGGGCCCGACGGAAAGTGACCGCGAGTCATTTTCTGACCGGGAGTCATCCGAGATGGGGACCGTCGAACGCCGGGCCCGCGAAAAGGACGCCAAGCGCCGCGCCATCGTCCGCGCCGCGATCAAGTGCTTCGCGAAGAAGGGCTACGACGGCACCACCCTCGACGAGGTCGGCGCCCTCGCCGAGGTCGCCAAGGGCACCCTCTACCTCTACTTCAAGAGCAAGGCCGACCTCTTCGCTGCCCTTCTCCTGGAGCACGGCTTCGACGTCTTCACCCGCGCCCTGGAAGGGACCTTCCGCGCCGGACGCACCCCCTCCTCCACCCTCTTCGACTTCTCCCGCTCCTTCCGCGAACTCTGCCTCGAAGGCCGCTCCGAGATCTTCGATTTCTTCCTCCAGCTCGACCGCGGCGACATCTCCCGCGACCTCTCGCCGGAGCTGCGCGCCGAGGCGCGCCGGAGGCTCGAGGACGTCCTCGCGCGCATCGCCTCCGTGGTCGACGAGGCGCGGACCAAGAACGACCTCGTGGGCCCCGAAGGTCGCCGCGTCGCCCTCATCCTCTGGGCCTTTTGCGTCGGCATCGCCCACCTCGTCAAGGGCGGCTACTCAGAAGCCGCCGGCGTGCTGAACGACGGTGTCTCCATCCTCTACAACGGCCTCTCCCCCGCCCGAAAATAAGGAGAACGCGATGAACCCGGAACAGGTCGAACCGGTCGCCGTGGAAGGGCGGATCAGGATCCCTTACCGGTGGCCCGCCGGCAGGGCGGCCGGGACGTTCCTCTCCCTCCTCGCCGCCGAAGGGCGCCTCGTCGGCCTCCGGTGCCCGACGTGCCGCCGCGTCGCCGTCCCGCCGACGGCGCGCTGCAACTCCTGCCGCGCCGCGTGCGAGGAGCAGGTTCCCGTCGGACCCGGAGGGAGCGTGACCACGTGGACCCTCTCGCGCCGCACCTCGCCGCCGCAAATCCTCGCCCTCGTCCGCCTCGACGGCGCCGACACCGCCCTCCTCCACCGCCTCATCGGCCTCAAGCCGGAGGACGTCCGCTCCGGAATGCGGGTCGAGGCGGTCTTCGAGAAGGACCGCCGGGGCTCCATCCTCGATCTCGCGGGCTTCCGGCCCGCCCCCGCCGAACCGCCATCGGCTTCGGCGGGTAAACCCGCAGGGGGCGCGCGATGAAACCCGTCTCCATCCTCGGCGTCGCGCAAACGAAACACTGCGCCCGCCGCGACGACGCGAACTACATGGAACTCGCGTTCGAGGTCATCCAGGATCTCTTCCGGAAAACGGGTTGGTCCCACGACCGCGTCGACACGATCATCAGCGCCTCCAGCGATTTCTGGGACGGCCGCACGATCTCCGAGATCGCGATCCAGGATCCCGCGGGCGCGCCCGGGAAGTCGGCTTCCAAGGTCTCCATGGACGGCGCATTCGCGCTCATCTACGCCGCCGCGCGCATCGCCTCCGGTGCCTTCAAGACCTGCCTCGTCGTCGCGCACGGCAAGGCCTCCGAGGGCGAGCCGCGCGCGATCGCGAACGCCGGCTTCGACCCGCTCTTCCAGCGGCCGATCGGGATCGACGACCACACGGCGCTCGGACTCCAGGCGCGCCGCTTTCTCGAAAAGCGCGGGATGTTGGGATCGGTCCTTGCGGAGGCGGCGGCACAATCCGCGGCCGCGGCGGCGAAGAACCCCAACGCGCATCGCCGGGCGGCGAAGCACGTCCTCGCCGCCGATCCGCTTCACGAGGACGAGATCGCGCCCGACTCGGACGGCGCGTGCGCTCTCCTTCTCGGCGAAGGCGGGCCCGTGGAACTCGCGGGCTTCGGATGCGCCACGGACGCGCACCAGCTCGGCGAGCGCGACCTCGGCGACCCCGGCGTCCTGCCGCGAGCCTCGTTGGAAGCTCATCGCATGGCGGGCGTCCGCGAGGTCGATGTCGCCGAAATCCACGACGCGTCGAGCGCGCAGACCCTGCTCTGGAGAGAGGGGCTCGGTCTGCCCGAGCGCGTTGCGCTCAACCCTTCCGGCGGCGCCATGGGGGCGCAGCCGGGCTTCGCGACGGGCCTCGTCCGCGTCGCGGAGGTCTGCGAGCGGCTCGCGCGCGGCGAGGGCCGCACCGGCCTCGCCCACGGCATGACGGGCTTCGTCGGACAGGCCCACTGCGTCTGGATCCTCCGGAGGCGCTCATGAACGTCGCGATCATCGGCTGCGGACAGACGAACCACCGCTCGCGCAGGCTCGACGTGAGCGCGCCGGAGCTTATCGACGAGGCGGTCCAGCTTGCCCTCTCCGACGCGCGGATCGGCCCCGACGGCATCGACGCCATCGTCGTCGGAAACATGGAGCACTTCGAAGGGATCCACCTCTCCGACCTCTGGGCGGTCGAGGGCACGGGCGGCGTCGGCAAGCCCCAGATCAAGGTCGCGACCGGCGGCACCACGGGCTCGTCGCTCGCGCAAGCCGCGTACTACCTCGTCGCCTCCGGCTTCTACCGCACGGTGATGGCCGTCGGATGGGAGCGCCTCTCGGACTCCGAGGGCGAAACGACCACCGGCATCGTCACGGCGTTCGATCCGATCTACGAGCGGCCGACGCTCGCGGGCGCCGTCAGCGGGCTCGCCATCCTCGCGTGCCAGTACCAGGCCAAGTTCAAGACGCGCGCGGAGGACGCGGCGCTCGTCGTCGTCCAGGCGCGCGAGAACGCGGCGCGCAACCCGCACGCGCACCTGACGAAGCCCGTCACGGTGGCCGACGTCGTGAAGTCGCCGCTCCTCTCGTCGCCGATCCGCTACCTCGACATGTGCCCGACGTCGGACGGCGCGTGCGCCGTCGTCTTCACAAGCGATCCGGGCGACCGCAAGTCCGCGTGGGCGCGCGGGGTCGCGTCGCGGCACAACCACACCTATCTCGGCGACGTCGCGGAGGGCTCCGCCGATTTCAAGCACACCTTGAAGCTGGCCGCCGCGGAAGCCTACCGACTGGCCGGGATGTCGAATCCGCGGAAGGAGATCGACGTCGTCGAGATGTACGAGCCCTGCACCTGGGCCGCGCTCGACTGGGCCGAGGCGCTCGGACTCTGCGGTCCCGGCGAGGCTGCGGGGCTTTGGGCGAGCGGCGCGACGCGACTTGACGGAGACATCCCGGTCAATCCGTCCGGGGGCGTCCTCTGCACGAACCCGATCGGCGCGACCGGCCTCGTCCGCGTGGCCGAGGCGGCGATGCAGGTCCGCGGGATCGCCGGCGCGCGGCAGGTGGACGGCGTCGAGACGGCGATGGCGACCGGCTTCGGCGGATCGTTCTGGAACGAGGTCATGATTCTCGGAGCGAAGCCATGAGCGAACCGATCGCGGTGCGCGCGACCCCGGAACTCCACTTCCGCTACGCGGCCGGCCGGTACGGGAGCCTCTTCCTCCGCGGCCTCGGCGAGGGCCGCATCCTCGCCAGCCGCTGCGCCCGCTGCCCGCGCACGCTCGTCCCGCCGCGGGTCGCGTGCACGCACTGCTTCGGGAAGATGGAGGAGATCGTCGAGGTCCCGCCGCGCGGGACGCTCCTCGCCTTCACCCTCGTCGCCTTCCCGTTCCTCGACCCGTTCACGGGCGTCCAGCGCCCCATCCCGTACTGCTACGGCATGGTGCAGTTCGAGGGCACGGACAACACGTTCCAGTATTTCCTTTCCGAGAAGGACCCGTCGAAGCTGCGCGTGGGACAGCGCGTGGAGGCCGTCTTCAACGAGGTGCGGAAAGGGGAACTCGGCGACCTCTTGCATTTCAGGGCGCTCGAATAGCCGTCAGCCGTCGGCTTTCAGCCTTCAGCCGCGGACGGCTGAGAGCTGACGGCTGAAAGCTGATTGCTGAAAGCCGATTGCTGAAAGCTGGAGAAAACATGGACATCGCCCGCACCGACGAACAGAAGGCGTATCAGGAGACCGTGCGGAAGTTCTGCGACCGCGAGGTCGCGCCGCACGCGATGGCGGTGGACCGCCGCGAGCGCTCCGTGTGGGAGACCTACCGCGCGCTCGGGAAGGCGGGGCTCCTCGCGCCGCACTACCCCGAGGCGTACGGCGGCGGGGGCGGCGACGTCACGATGCTCGCGATCCTGATGGCGGAGCTCTCGCGCGCGTGCTCCGCGACGGCCCTTTCCGTCGGCGCGAGCGTCGTCCTCGGCGGCAATTCGATCCTCCGGTTCGGCACCGAGGATCACCGCAAGAAGCACCTCCCACGGATCGCGCGCGGCGAGTGCATCACCTGCCTCGGCCTCACGGAGCCGGGCGCGGGCTCGGACGTGATGTCGATCTCCACGCGCGCGACGCGCGAGGGCGATTCGTGGGTGCTGCGAGGGCAGAAGACCTTCATCACGAACGCGCCGGACGCGGACCTCTTCCTCATCTTCGCGGTGACGGGCGAGGAGAAGGGGCGCAAGACGATGGGCGAGTTCCTCATCGAGAAGGGCGCGCCCGGCCTCACGCCGGGCCGGCCGATGGCGAAGTTCGGGATGCGCGGCTCGCCCACCTCCGAGATCTCGCTGGAGGACGTGCGGGTCCCGGCGGCCAACGTCATCGGCGACCCGAAGCGCGGCTTCGCGCAGGCGATGTGGCCGCTCACGAACGAGCGGGCGCTGGCGCCGGCCATGGCGATCGGCGTCCTGGACTACCTTCTCGAGCGATGCATCCGCTACGCGGGCGAGCGCGTCCAGTTCGGCCGCCCCATCGGCGCGTTCCAGGCGATCCAGTTCAAGATCGCGCGGATGCGGGCGGACCAGCTCGTCCTCACCGCGATGCTCCGCGAGGTCATCTCCGGCATCGAGTCCGGGCGGGACATCCGGCAGCTCGTCTCGGCGGGGAAGATCCTCGCGGGAGAACTGGCGGTCCGCAACTCGCTCGAGGCGATGCAGCTCTTCGGCGGCTACGGCTACATCGAGGAGACCGGGATCGAGCGCGCGATCCGGGACGTCAAGCTCCTCGACATCGGCGCCGGGACGACGGAGGTGCAGCTCCTCGTGATCGCGAAGGAGCTCCTGGGGGAGGCGGCGGGGTAGAGCAGCCCGCGGAGAGGCCGACCGTCGCGGTTCCGGGCGCGTGAGGGATGGCCGCTTGCAGAACAGAACCCGATTTCTATTCTGCAAGGCCCGGCGGGGAAGCACTAGCCGGGCGGCCGGCGCAGGTGCGCGATCAACCCGTCCAGGTCGCAGGAGACGCACTTCCCCCCGTTTGCCGGACGACTCGTCCTCGAGACGAGGAATCGCCGCGAGGCGCCGATCATGTCGGCGGCCAGGTTCAGCCGGTCCATGTCATCGGGGCGGGGCGACGCGGTCAGCTTCACCTCGATGGCCCAGCGCTCCCGCCCGAAATCGAGGACCAGATCTATCTCGTGCTGATCGCTGGTCCGGAACCAGTACGGTTCGACGCGAGCCTCGGCGGAGGAGAGCGCCCCGAGGGCCTGCTCGATCACGAACCCTTCCCAGCTTGCGCCGACCCACGGTTGACCCAGGAGCGTCCGCTCGTCGGGCACGTTCAGCAGGGCGTGCAGGAGCCCG
>JACPRC010000087.1 GCA_016190175.1 Planctomycetota bacterium | reverse complement strand
CGCGACGGGCGGCCCGCGGCGCACTATGGCCGTCAAAGTGGCGCCGCGGGCGGCTTCTTCACGAGTTCTCGGCCAGCGGCCGAGAACCTTCGTGAATAAGCCGGGCAAGGGCCTACGCCTCGGGCGGAGAGGGGATCCCCTTGCGCGAGAACCACGCCCGCAGGGCCGCCACGCTGCTGCGGAAAGCCAGTTCGCCCCACGGGATCTCCCCGGTCCGGAAGAGACGCGCCTCTCCCGCATCCGTCCCCGCGCAGAGCTCGCCGCCCACCACGCGCGAGGCGAAGGCGACGACGACGATGGAGCCGCCCCACCAAGTGTCCGAGTACGAGAACGTCCCGAGAGGATCCGTGAGTTCGACGGCCAGTCCCGTCTCCTCCTTCGTCTCGCGCCGCGCGGCCTCCTCGACCGTCTCGTCCACCTCCATGAAGCCGCAGGGGAAGGTCCACGTGCCCAGGCGCGGCTCGATGTTGCGGCGGATGAGGACGATCCTCCCGTCCGACTCGGGAATCGAGCCGCACGCGACCTTCGGGTCGAGGTAGTGGACGAACCCGCACCGCGAACACGCGTGCCGGGGGCGGTGGTCCCCCTCGGGGACGCGCTTCGTCATCGGCGCGCCGCACTGCGAACAGAACTTCGGATCAAGAATGGCCGCCATCGATCGTCCACGAGATCCACGAATCGAGCTTCCTGCGGGCGTCGCCGGCGTCGATCGCGCGCGCAGCGCGGACCGCCCCCTCCTTCGGCGTCTTCGCGGCGCCCGCGGCGACGAGGCCGAGCGCGGCCGAATAGAGGACTCCGTCGCGGTACGCGCCCTTCTCGCCCGCGAGCACGCGCAGCGCGATCTCGGCGTTCTCCGTCGGCGTCCCGCCCGCGAGGTCGGGGAGCTTCGCCTTCCGGAGGCCGAGGTCGGCGGGACGGAGCCTCAGACGCGTCACCTTCCGCCCCGCGAGCCTCGCCATCGTCGTTTCGCCCAGGAGCGAAGGCTCGTCGAGCCCCCCCGCGCCGTGAAAGGTGAAGGCCGCACGCACGCCGAGGTCGCGCAGGACCTCCGCGAAGGGCACGACGTAGTTCGGAGTGAAGACCCCGACGGTCTGCGCCGTCGCGAAGGCCGGGTTCGTGAGCGGCCCGAGCAGATTGAAGATCGTGCGGAATCCGAGTTCCTTCCGCACGGGCCCCGCGTGCCTCATCGCCGGGTGGAGCGCCGGCGCGTGGAGGTACGCGATCCCGACCTCGCGCAGGCACCGCTCGAGAGATTCGGGCGGCAACTCGATCCGGACGCCGAGGGCCTCGAGGAGGTCGGCGCTCCCGCACTTCGAGCTCGCGGCGCGGTTGCCGTGCTTGGCGACGGTCACGCCGCAGGCGGCGCAGACGAGGGCGGCCAGCGTCGAGAAGTTGAACGTCCCCTTCGCGTCGCCGCCGGTGCCCGCGGTGTCGAGGACGGGGTCGAGCCCGTCCGTCCGGATGCGCACCACGCGCCCGCGCATCGCGCGCGCGCAGCCGGCGATCTCCGCGGCGGTCTCGCCCTTCATCCGGAGGGCCGTCGCGAACGCGGCGATCCGGGCGGGGGTCGCCGCGCCGTCCATGATCTCGCCGAGCGCGTCCGCGGCTTCGTCCGCCGTCAGATCCGCGCCCGCGACGAGCTTCGCCAGGGCTTCCGGGAGCATTGGGCGATTGTACCGTTCCGGGCGGGAACCGGGATCGAAATCGGCACGGTTTCCGTTGCCCACCGGTCGGCATACGCTAGAATGCGCGCACAAGAGAAAGACCCACGTCCCTTCAAGGCGCCGCGAATGGCTCGACGACGTATCTCTGCCGGCCGTCTGATTCGGGACATGGCCGATTGCATCGTCCGGCTCTTCCACCCTGACCGGATCGTCCTCTTCGGATCGCGCGCCCGCGCAGAAGCCGGGCCGGATAGCGACGTTGACCTGCTCGTCGTCATGCCGGTCCAGGGCTCCAGACGGGAGAAGGCGGTCCAGATTGGCGCGGCGCTCTGCGGTTTCCGCGTGCCGAAAGATATCGTCGTCACCACCCCCGAGGAGTTCGAGTGGCGGAAGGGCGTCGTGGGCACAATCGAACGCCCGGCGGCGCGGGAGGGGCGGGTCCTCTATGCCAAGACAGAGTGAGACCGCCCGGGTCGCGGCAGAGTGGGTTCAGAAGGCCGAGAGCGACGTGCTGTCCGCGAGGCATCTGCTGAAAATCAAGGCCGGTTGTCCGACCGACGCGGTTTGTTTCCATGCGCAGCAGTGCGTCGAGAAGTACGTGAAGGCGCTGCTGGTCGTACGGAACGTCGATTTCCCCAGGACTCACGACATCGGCGAGTTGATCGCGCTCTTGTGCGGCCGACCGAGGTTCGGCCTGCCGCCGGACGAGGAACGGCGGCTGACCGGCTACGCCACGGTCGCGCGGTATCCAAGCGGCTACGACCCGATTCCGCTGACCGAGGCCCGCCGACCGGTTCGCCTCGCACGGCAAGTGCGAAGGGAAGCACGGAGACTGCTGCCCCCCGGCGCGCTGCAGCCGGGAAGGACGTGATGGGATCCTGGTTCAAGGTCGTCGATCCTCGCGAGGAGGCGAAGAAGGGCGGCTTGTCCAAGGATCCGGCGTTGGTGCCCGGGACGCCGTAGCGACGCGTTCAGCCTTGGCGGAACAGCCCCGGCTCCTGCACCTGGAAGGAGTAGTGTCGGCCGTCGCCGAGAATGACGTGATCGAGGAACCGGACCCCGAGCGCGGCCGCCCCTTGCGCCAGAGCGCGTGTGAGCGCCCGATCCGCGTCCGATGGCCCGATGTCTCCCGAGGGGTGGTTGTGGGCGACCAGGAACCCGCCGGCCCGCCTCTCCAGCAGTCTCTCCAGGACTTGGCGGGGCAGGACGGCAACCTCGTTCGCCGTCCCCCGCGCAATTACCTCGTGACCCAGGACTCCGTTCCCGGCATCCAGGTAGATCAGGTTGAGTTCCTCCTCCCGCTTCCCGGGCGTCAGTCTGCCCAGGAGTCGGAGCGCCTCGCGGATCGACCCCACCTTCTGCCGGCCCCGCCGACGTGCGGGGCGCGAGGCTTCCACGGAAAGACCGGCCGCAAGTCGAATCAGCGCAAGCGCCGCGGGACCGATGCCCTTCACCTCGAGAAGCGCGTGATCGGGCGCGCCCAGGACACCCGCCAGATCGCCGAACAAGCGCAGGAGGTCCTTCGCCGGAGTCTTGACGTCCCGACGGGGTATGGCGTAGGAGAGCAAGAGTTCGAGCAGCTCGTGATCCGCGAACGCCCGGAGGCCCACATCAATCAGCCGACGCCTGAGACGATCGCGGTGGCCCTCACAGCCGTGCGGATACGGTCGAGGCGGGGGCGTCACTTGCGGAGGTCCTCGGCGATCTTCGAGAACTGCTCCAGGGCGCTCTCCAGATCCTCCGCGATCTCCGCGGCGATCACGTCCGGCTCGGGCAGATTCGCAGAGTCCTCCAAACCGGCGTCCTTGAGCCAGAAGACATCCAGACTGAGCTTGTCGCGCTTGACCAAATCGTCGTAGCTGAAGCGCCGAAACCGCTCCGATTCCTTCCGCTTCCGGCGGTTCTCGGGCGCATAGCACTTGACGAAGTCGTCCAAGTCCTCGCGTTGCAGCGGCTTCGTCTTCAGCGTGAAGTGCATGTTGGTCCGCAGGTCGTAGATCCAGAGTTCCTTCGTCCAGGGCGTCGGGCTGCCGGGCCTGCGATCGAAGAAGAGCACGTTCGCCTTGACCCCCTGCGCGTAGAAGACTCCCGTCGGCAGGCGAAGCAGCGTGTGGACCTCGCACTCGTGCAGCAGCTTGCGCCGGATCGTTTCTCCTGCCCCGCCCTCGAAGAGGACGTTGTCGGGGACCACGATCGCGGCGCGGCCGTTGAGCGCCAGAATCGTCTTGACGTGCTGGAGAAAGTTGAGCTGCTTGTTGCTGGTGGACTCCCAGAAGTCCCCCCGGACCACCACGAGGCTCTCGCGTTCTTGCTGACCCTCTTCGTTGACGACCAGGACGCTGGACTTCTTCCCGAACGGCGGGTTCGTCAGCACCATGTCGAAGAAGGCCCCGGGATGCCCCTTCAGGCTGTCGTCCACGCGAATGGGACACTCCTCGCCGCCGATCCCGTGAAGGAACAGGTTCATGACGCAGAGGCGGGCCGTGTTGTCCACGATCTCCCAGCCGTGCAGGGCCTTGTCCCGCAGGTGGCGCTTCTGTCCCTTGTCGAGCGCATGGTGCCGGCTGACGTAGTCGTGGGCGGCCAGGAGGAACCCGCCCGTGCCGCACGCGGGATCGCAGATGGTCTGACCCGGTTCGGGGCGCATAACATCGACGATCGCGCGGATCAGGGCCCGCGGGGTGAAGTACTGCCCCGCGCCGCTCTTGACGTCTTCCGCGTTCTTCTCCAGCAGGCCCTCGTAGGCGTCGCCCTTCACGTCCGCGTCGAGGGCCGTCCACTGTTCGCGCTCGATGAGATCCGCGATGAGGCGGCGGAGGTTTTTCGGCTCCGTGATCCTGTTCTGGGCCTTCCGGAAGATCATGCCAAGCATGCCTGGCTGCTTCCCGAGGCTTCCCAGGATGTGCCGGTAATGCTTCTCCAGTTCGTCGCCGTCTCTCGCCAGCAGGCTGGGCCAGTCCAGCCGCCCGCCCTTGTCATCCGGCGGAATGGCCGAGCGCTGGTTGTACGGCGGCAGCGTGCGCTCGTGCGCCATCTTGAGGAACAGGAGGTAGGTCAACTGTTCGACGTAGTCCCCATACGAAAGCCCGACGTCGCGGAGGATGTTGCAGTAGTTCCAGAGCTTCTGGACGATCTGCTGGGAGTGGTTGGTCATTTCAGGCTTTCCAGGTCAACCCATTCTCTCTGGATGAACTTCCCATGCAGGGAATCGAAGTCCTTGTCTTCCGTCAGCAGCCACGAATCGGTCGCGGCCGCCGTGGCCGCGATCCAGGCATCGTTGTCGCTGAGCGCCAGGCCGTTGGCCTTCGCGAAGGCGGCGATCTCGGCATACCGCTCAATCACGGGCCGTCTCGAAACGTCAACGATGACGAGCTCGCGAAGCAGGTCCTTCACGAACTCGACTTTCTGTGCCCCCCAGTTCCACACCCTGGCCAGTGTCAGGATCTCCCCGTGCGTGACCACGGAAATCAACGGCTTCTCGCGTCTCTCGCGCAATCGGTATTTCGCGTCGATCTTCTCACCTGCGGTCCTGCCGCGGGCCAGTTCGACCAGGATGGTTGTGTCCAGCAGCACCAGCGCGTTTTCGGGGATCACGAGAGTTGCCTCAGCCGCGCGGCGACCTCCTCATCGCTCTCGTCCCCCGGCCATTTCCCGAAGATGGCGTTGATGCCGCTGCGCGGACCTTGGGGCACCACCAGACTGCGACGCTCAAGGTCCGTATCGAGTGGCCGAGGCATGTCCGACCACATCGACATGTCCCCCTCGGGCGGCCCGATCTGGTCCGCCTCAATGCGAAGGATGCCGCCCGACGGCCGGAAGACCCCACGACCCGAGACGATCGCGTCCTTGCCCCAGAACTTCCGCAATTCCTCGCCTTGTGCCTCGTCGGCGAGACCGCGGAGGCCCTGACCCGATTCGAGGACGAGCGTGAACATGAGGTCGCTGTGGCGGATCTGGTCGATCCTGCCCGCCACCCGCACGCGCCGGCTGGGCGGCGTCCTTCGGCGCAGTTCGCTGATGCGAGTCGCCCCCTCATGGGTCACCCTTACGGGGGTGGGGCCCGTGATCTCAATGGCGCGAACGTCTGAATTCAGGAGGAGCGAGAAATCCTCAAAGACGGAGATGAGGTCGTCGTCGTAGAGTTCGCTGTCCGCCTGCCCGGCGACGGCATCGGCGAGACTTTCGTCCATGATGGACAGGCACGACTTGTCCGGCGGGATGTCGCGGAAGAAATCGCCTTGGGCAAACTGCGCCGGGGAGGCATCCCCCAAGTTTGGAGCTTCCAGGTCAAGCACCGTAGAGCCGGGACGGAGCCCGACAACATCAAACCGCGCCGCGTCGCTTAGCCAAGCCGGGAGCGGCCCCTTGGCCGAGCTGCGTCCCTCCACCCGCAGGCGCACGGATCGGAGGCTACCCTCCGTCAGGACGTGGAGGAGGTCCCTCAGGGCGTACGCCGATATCCTCACGCCCGCTTGCTTGGGTCCGGCGAGGCGGACTTCATAGCGTTCCAAGACTCGTCACCTCCAACGTATTCTACGCCCGCTTGTGTCGGAATGGGACATTGCGTTTCTCGTGGGCGCTCGGGGCGCCGTCCTTCGCGGGGTCGGGCTTGGCCGCCGCTCTCGCCCTGCGGGGCCCCTTCCCGTGGCCGAGCGATGCACCCTGTTCGCGCTCGCGCCTGATGCGCTCCAGGAGGACCGACGCCGGCTCGTCGCCGGGATCCTGGGGGACGAGCTTGCCCTCGAAGGCGCGCTTGAGGATGGACTGGCGGAGGCGCGCGGCGCGGGCGAGGTTGGTCTCGACGAGGGTCTCCAAGCGATCGGTCACGGAAAGACGGCGTTCGACCTCGGCGACGATGCAATTCTGCTCGGCGAGGGGTGGCAGGACGATTCGGAGCGCGCCGATTTGCTTCTGGCTTACGGATGCCATGCCGACCACTTGCTGGGCGTTCCCTGCGAAGTGCTGGGGGCCAGCAAGCGCGAACCAGTATGAGACGTACCGAGCATCCGCCACATCGCTATCTAGGCGAAGCCTTACGTTCTTGCTCTCGAACACAACAGGTTCCTCGAACCCCAAGATGGCTGCTGACTTGCCGACCAACTCGCGGCTATTGACGCGGTTGACCAGGATGTCGCCAGGAAGCAGCTCGTACTCGGAAACCTCGTTCGGCGTCAATTGCATGCGTTTGACGTCCTTCCAGACGATCCGGCCGCGCTCGATGTTGTACATCCGCAGGCAAGCAATCCCGTCCTCCGAGTAGACTTCAGCGCGCCTGTAAAGCCCGTTCTTCATTGACACGGCGATTTCTTGCACCGTGACCTCGCGCGCTTGCCATTCCCCGCCAAGAAGTCGCCCCTCGCACGCCGCCTTGAGCACCGCCGCGCGGTAGCGATTGAGGTTCGCTTGCACGCGCCGCAGCGCCGCGACCGCCGCATCGAGTCGGGTGAACTGCCTCTCGATCTCGGCGACGATGCGGCGCTGTTCACGGAGAGGCGGCAGAGGGACAATCGACGCAAGAAACTTACCCTTAGTGATGTGACCGAGGCCAACCCCGCCATGCGCTTGCTGCACGTACGAGCTGACATTGCAGTTCAGAGCGTGGCAAAGGTAGCGCGCGTCAAGAGCGTCCCGATCAAATCGCAAGTTGAAAATGTGCTGGTTGAGCACCGCCACAGGCCCCGCCCACACGTGGGCCCCAAAGGACGTGCCGGGCGTACCTGACCATGCGAAGAGCAGGTCGCCGGGCTCAACCAGGTGCTTTCTCTGGACTTCGGCATCGAAGAAGTTATAGCGAGCGTCGTTGTCGTTCAGATTCTGGATCCGAACGATCGGCATTCCGACGTCCTTCCATTCACAAGGCTTGAAGGCTCGGCCGTTCACCGCGTCGCAGATATCGCCGATCTTGGCCCATGTCCAGTTGCGTGGTGTCACGGGACGGTCGATCACGCTCACGCCGCCAGCTCCCCGTTCAGCTCGTCAAGAATCCGCCCCAGCTCGTCCCCGAACACCTGCGCCGCCCGTCCCAACCCGCCCCGCTGGCTGAACGGCGCGAGATCGAAATCCTCCGCCTCCATCTGGAAGCTCGTCGCGATGTGGTCGCGGATGAGTTCCAACCACTGGCGTTGCTCGCCCGTGAACTTGCGGCCGCCCGCCTCCTGCCCGGCCAGCCATGCCGCGAAGCGCTCCCGCACCGTCTCCGGGAAGGGCGCCAGCCGGTCATCCTGCCGCAGCGCAAACCGCACGAGCGACACGACATCCGTCAGGACGCGCACACCGGAGCCCCGCACCCTCGACCGATCCAGCGTCTCGTACGCCCACCACAGGACCTCCGGCGTCAGGCCGCGCGGCGGCCTCTTGATCGCCTCCGCCAGCTCCTTGATCTGCCGAAACGTCAGCCGCTGCCGGTAGGGGCGGCTGTAGAGGACTTGAAGCGCGGCGATCTCATCCTTGTGCTCGCGCAAGAACGACTCGAACGACTCAACCAGGTTACGGGCCTTCTCGCGCGCCGCCTCCGACAGCCCGGCTTCGATGAGTTGATCCTGGCTAATCACGTCGATGGTCTGCTCGAAGGAGCTGTGGATCTCCAGGACGCGATTCCGCAGCGCCGGACTTGTCGCGATCGGGGCCACGGCCGCCTGGATCATCTGCTGCCGCGCCCGCTCGATGGCATCGGGCGGCGGCTGCTCCATCCCCGTCGCCTTCCGCGCCGCGTCTTCGTGCGCATCCGGGTCGAGCGCCCGGATGATCCCCGCCGCGATGGACCGGAGCGATTGCCCGCCCGCCAGCGCGGCCAGTTCGTCACGCTGGGCCTCGTCCAAGCGGCGGTCGAGTCTCGCCAGCCTTGCCCCGAGCGACGACACGACTTCCGGAGTGCGGTTGTTCAGCGCCACGGCCTGCACCAGCCGATCGAACGGGACCGACGGCTGGCGGTCGATCGGACGCGCGTCCGACAGCTCACGCTCGAACGCCCCGACGGCGTCCACGATCACGAAATGGGTCTTGGACTTGGCGTCGGGCGTGACCGCCTGGAGTTCGGTGTCGGGGATGACCCGCACGCCGCGGAACTTCATTTGCTCGAAGTAGTTCCGGCTCCTCACGCCGCGCATAAAGAGCAGGATCTCCAGGGGCTTGATGTCCGTGCCTGTGGCGATCATGTCCACGGTCACCGCGATCCGGGGATTGTAGCTGTTCCGAAACGCGCTGATCAGCGTCTCCGGGTCCACGCCCGTGGTCCGGTACGTGATCTTCTCGGCGAAGTCGTTCCCCTTGCCGAACTCCTCCCGGACGATCTGGACGATGTCGTCCGCATGGCTGTCGTCCTTGGCGAAAACGAGCGTCTTGGGGACCTCGCGGCGTCCCGGGAATATCTCGGGCAGCGCGTGATCGCGGAACGCCCGGATGATGGTGCGGATCTGGTCCGGCGTGACCACGAATCGGTCCAGGTCCGACGCGTCGTACTCGAAGTCCTCCTTGAGCTGCTCCCATCGGACCCGCCGCGTGAGGCGATCGCGCTTGTCTACCCAGAACCCGGTGTCGATCTTCGACCCCGCCTCGGTGATCTTCGTCCGGATGTTGTAGACGACGAAATCCACGTTCACCTCGTCGGCCACGGCCTCTTCGTGGGAGTACTCCATGACGAGATTGTTGTGGAAGAACCCGTAGGTCTGGGCGGACGGTGTCGCCGTGAGGCCGACGATGTATCCGTCGAAGTACTCCAAGACTTGCCGCCACAGATTGTAGATCGAGCGGTGGCACTCATCCGTGAAAACGACGTCGAAGAACTCGATGGGAAGCGCGGCGTCGTAGACGACCGGGACCGGCTCGCGGAGGAGCGGCGCTCCCGTGTCGAAGGACGAAGCCTCCTCCGCCGCCGGGTCCAGATCCTCGCCTTTCAGGATCGAGTAGAGCCGCTGAATGGTCCCGATACAGACGCGGCTCACCGGGTCGATGTGGTTGGACTTGAGATGCTGGACGTTGTACAGCTCGGTGAACTTGCGCCCGTCGTCCGGGGTGACGAACTGCTGGAACTCCTTCAGGGTTTGCCGCGCCAAGTGCGCGCGATCCACCAGGAAGAGGACGCGCCGGGCCTCGGCGAACTTGATCATGCGGTAGATGGCGTAGACGGCCATGAAGGTCTTGCCGCTCCCACCGCTCATCTGGATCAGCGACCGCGGACGGTTGTCCCGCACCGAGCATTCCAGCTTGGTGATGGCCCGGATCTGCGCCGGCCAGAGCCCCGTCGTGATCAGGAGGGGCATGTTCCGCATGCGCGAAAGAAGCGTGGCGGGGGCCGCGTACGGCGCGGGCCCGTGCGCGGCCCGCATCATCCCCGCGACCTGCCGGGGGGCGGCTTGGTCTCCCCCGGCGGAAAGCCACTCGCCCAGCATCTCGGGCCTGTGGAACGCGAATACGCTGCGGCTCCGCGGATCGGGATCGAGCCCGTTGGTGAAGCGCGTCTCGACGCCGGTGCTCTGATAGCAGAACGGGAGCGGTCTCACGGGGGCGGGGATGCCGTCCGGGAGTCCCCTCGCGTACTTGTCCGACTGCACCTCCACGCCGGTCAGGGTCGTGCCCGCGGGCTTGGCCTCGACGACGCCGACGGCCTGGCCGTCCACGAAGAGCAGGTAGTCGGCCTCGCCGTGTCCGTGCTTGAGCCGGACATGCCGAACAGCGACGCCCCGAGCGGCGACGAGGTTGACTCCGTGGGGATCCTGAAGCCTCCAGCCGCAGACGTCCAGAAGGCGGTCGATCGCCACCCGGGCGTCATCTTCCGGCTTCAGACTCCCTCGACTCGGCATCTCTCCGATCCCCCCGCGGCAAGATCGTAACACGGAGTCGACACGAACCGAAGGGCTTCCGCCTCCCCGCGCCTTCCGCAATGCCATGCGGGAAAGGCGATCGTACGCGGCGCAAACTCCTTCGCCGCCGTTGAGTGCCCGACGCGCCCGCGGCGCGGCCTTGACACGGGAAAATTTGCGCGTTTATAATCCGCGCGCTATATGGCAGCGAAGTCGACGAAGAAACGCGCGAGGGACAACGGCAGACCCGTCGTCATCGTCGAGTCCCCCGCCAAGGCCAAGACGATCAACAAGATCCTCGGCTCCGGGTTCGTGGTGAAGGCCTGCTTCGGCCACGTCCGCGACCTGCCCCCACGCGCCTTCGGGATCGACGTCGATCACGACTTCGCTCCGACCTACCGGACGATCCGCGGCAAGGCCAAGGTCCTGACCGACCTGCGCGGCGCGACCCGCTCGGCCTCCGAGGTCTTCCTGGCGCCCGACCCCGACCGCGAGGGCGAGGCGATCGCCTGGCACCTGGTCCAGGCGCTCCGGATCCCCGACGGAAAGGCCCGGCGCGTCACCTTCAACGAGATCACCCGGAAAGGGGTCCTGGACGCCTTCCACCGGCCGGGGGAGATATCGATGGACCGCGTCAACGCGCAGCAGGCGCGGAGGTTCCTCGACAGGATCGTCGGGTACAAGCTTTCGCCCCTCCTGTGGAAGAAGGTGGGACGCGGCCTCTCCGCCGGCCGCGTGCAATCCGTCGCGGTCCGGCTCCTGGTCGAGCGCGAGCGCGAGATCCTGGCCTTCAAGCCCGAGGAGTACTGGACGGTCACGGCGCGCCTGGCGAAATCCGAGGGTCCCGAGTTCGCGGCGGAGCTGGCGAAGGTGGACGGCCGGGAACCCGCGCTCAAGGCGGGCGACGAGTCGAGGAAGCTCGTCGAGGAGCTGGCGAAGGAGACGTACGCGGTCGCCGACGTCCAGCAGAAGGAGCGGATCGAGCCGGCGCCTCCGCCGTTCACGACGAGCCTCCTCCAGCAGCAGGCCTCGATCCGGCATCATTTCTCCGCCGCCCGGACGATGCGGATCGCCCAGGGGCTGTACGAGGGCATCCGGCTCGGCGACGAGGGGGAGATCGGCCTCATCACGTACATGCGCACGGACTCGTTCCGCGTCGCGGACGAGGCGCTCGTGGAGTGCCGCGACTACATCCGGCAGCGCTTCGGGGAGCGCTACCTGCCCGAGACGGCCATCCTCCGCGCGAAGCGCAAGGGGATGCAGGAGGCGCACGAGGCCATCCGGCCCACGTCGGTCGCGCGCACCCCCGACGAGATCCGGGCGTTCCTCACCGACGACCAGTACAAGCTCTACCGGCTCATCTGGAACCGCTTCGTCGCCTCGCAGATGAAGGCCGCGGAATACCGGCTTACCGAGGCGCAGATCCGCGCGGGCCGCGGCCTCTTCGTCGCCAAGGGGCGGGAGCTCCGCTTCGACGGCTACACGGCCGTCCTCGGGCACAAGTCGAAGGAGGACTCGCCCTTGACACGAGCCGAGCCCGCTCAGAGCGGGCTCGGCGCCGGAGGCGCCGACGACGTGCCGTCGTCGGCTCGCGTCAAGGGCGAGCAGATCCTCCCGGCGCTCGCGGCGGGCGAGACGCTCCTCCTGCGCGATCTCCTCCCGACGCAGCACTTCACGGAGCCGCCGCCGCGCTACACGGAGGCGAGCCTGGTGAGG
>JACPRC010000105.1 GCA_016190175.1 Planctomycetota bacterium | reverse complement strand
CGCTGCCCCTTTATCTGAACGCGCTCACCGCCAAAGGCTGCCACCTCGTGACGCCGAACGACTACCTGTCGCGCGTGGGCGGCGGCTGGATGGGCCCCATCTACAACCTGCTCGGCCTGACGGTCGGCGTCATCGCGCACGAGTTCGCGGCGGTCTACGATCCATCGTTTGTCGATCCCAGTCCGCACGGCGACGAGCGACTCGACCACTGGCGCCCGGTCCCGCGCCGCGAAGCCTACCGGGCCGACATAACCTACGGCACGAACAACGAGTTCGGTTTCGACTACCTTCGCGACAACCTGAAATTCCGCAAGGAGGACGTCGTCCAGCGCGAGCACGGCTACGCGATCGTGGACGAGGTGGACTCGATCCTCGTCGACGAGGCGCGCACGCCCCTCATCATCAGCGGCCCGACGGAGGAATCGACGGACAAGTACTACGTCGCCGATCGCGTGGCGAAGCAGCTCACCCGCGGCGAGGAAATCACGAACAAGGACCGGACGAAGACCTTCACCGGAGACTACGTCGTCAAGGAGAAGGAGCACGTCGTCTTCATGACGGACCAGGGGATCGTGAAGGCCGAGAAGCTCGTCGGCGTGGATTCGTTCTACAGCGGCGACAACATGGAGTGGCCCCATTTCCTCGAGAGCGCCCTCAAGGCGAACTCCCTCTACAAGCGGGACCAGGAGTACGTGGTCGAGGACGGCGAGGTCATCATCGTCGACGAGTTCACGGGCCGCAAGATGCCGGGCCGCCGCTGGAGCGACGGCCTGCACCAGGCGGTCGAGGCGAAGGAGGCGATGCGCATCCAGGAAGAGTCGCAGACCTACGCGACGATCACCCTCCAGAACTACTTCAAGCTCTACAAGAAGCTCGCGGGCATGACCGGCACGGCCGCGACGGAGGCGATGGAATTCGAGAAGATCTACAAGCTCGAGGTCTGCGTCATCCCGACGAACAAGCCGCTCAACCGCATGAACTTCCCCGACCTCGTCTACGGGACGGAGGACGAGAAGTACGACGCGATCGAGGAGGAGGTCGCGCGGCTCCACGCGTCGGGCCGGCCGGTCCTCAGCGGCACGACGTCGGTGGAGAAGTCGGAGAAGCTCTCGAAGCGCCTCCAGTTGCGCGGGATCAAGCACGAGATCCTCAACGCGAAGTACCACGAGAAGGAGGCGTACGTCATCGCGAAGGCGGGCCAGATGGGCGCCGTCACCGTCGCGACGAACATGGCGGGCCGCGGCACCGACATCATCCTGGGCGCGGGCGTCGCCGACATCGGCGGACTCCACATCCTCGGGACGGAGCGGCACGAGGCGCGGCGCGTGGACAACCAGCTCCGAGGCCGCGCGGGCCGGCAGGGCGACCCCGGCTCCAGCCAGTTCTTCCTCTCCCTCGAGGACGACCTCTTCCGCAAGTTCGCGCCGCCGTGGATGAAGGGGCTCCTCCAGAAGATGGGGCTCAAGGAGGGCGAGGCGATCGAGTCGCGCCTCGTCACGCGCGCGATCGGCAAGGCGCAGAAGAACGTCGAGAACCACAACTTCGACATCCGCAAGAACCTCGTCGAGTACGACCAGATCCGCAACGAGCAGCGCAAGGTCATCTACGGCCTGCGGCAGCAGATCCTGGAAGGCGCGGACATGAAGGAGAAGGTCCTCGAGATGGTGATGAACCGCGTCGCGGACGCCGCGTCGCGCTTCATGCCGAAAGGCGAGGACTGGAACGTGGACGGCTTCCGCGAGTGGTACAAGAACAAGTTCGGCGCGGAGCTCACGCCCGAGGCGACGAAGTCGAACGACCCGGACGCGATGCTGGAGCGGACGAAGGAGGCGGTGGAGCGGCTCTACCTCGGGCGCGAGTCCGTGATCGGCCGCAGCGAGATCCGCAAGCGCGTGAAGACGCTGTACCACCGCCATCTCGGGGAACACCGCGACCTGAGCGAGGGATTCCAGGCGTTCTCGCGCGCGGCGAAGGAGGACTTCGAGGTCGAGATCCCGGCGGCGTTCATCCGCCACGCGAAGGACGACCTCGTCGAGGCGGCGGTCGCGCACGTGGCGAAGGCGAAGGAGGAGGAGACGGCGAAGCTGGGCGCGTCGATCATGCGGCAGGCGGAGCGGTACATCCTGCTGTCGAAGATCGACGAGAAGTGGAAGGACCTCCTGTACAACATGGACCAGCTCCGCGACGTGATCGGGCTGGTGGGATACGCGCAGATCGACCCGAAGCTCCAGTACAAGCGGGAAGGGACGGAGCTGTTCAACGAGATGATGGACGCGATCGAGAACGACGTGGCGTCGCTCATCTTCCGCGTGCAGGAGGCGGCGGTGAGCGAGGACCGGATGGCGCGGCGCTGGCGCGGCGCGCAGTTCCGCAAGGACGAGGTCCAGGCGTTCGCGGGGGGGCAGGAGGACGCGGACGGCGAGGAGGCGAAGCCGGTGCCCGCGCGCGCCCGGAAGCTCCCCGGAAGGAACGACCCGTGCTACTGCGGGAGCGGGAGGAAGTACAAGAAGTGCCACTATACGGCGGACCACGGGGGCGTGCCGGCGGGGAAGGGGAAGGAAGAGGAGTAGAGGCCCGAGGACCGAACCCCCTCCTTGACTCCGGCGCGAAACGGTCCGTACAATCGCGGCATCGGGCGGCGCTCACGAGGATCGGAGGCAAGGCGGCCATGGCGGGGCGCTTCATCTTGAGCGAGTATGTCGAAGCGGCGATGACGCGCGCCGCCTACGACAAGCTGGAAGACAAGACGTTCGCGGGCCGCATCCCCTGTTGCAAGGGCGTCGTGGCGTTCGGCGGCACTCTGCGCGAATGCGAGAACCGACTGCGGTCCGTCCTGGAAGACTGGATCCTGCTCGGCCTCAAGCTGGGTCACTCCCTGCCCGTCCTCGCGAAGATCGACTTGAATCGGAGGCCGATCCGTGGCCGGGTGGAGACCGTGTAAGCGCCGGGACTTCATCCGACGGCTGCGGAAGCTCGGTTTTGAGGGCCCCTACTCGGGTGCCAGGCACGAGTTCCTGGTCCGCGCCGGCCATCGACTTGCCGTCCCGTCGAACGCGGAATACTCCGTCCCGCAGCTTGCCATGATGATGCGGGAGGTGAGCTCGATCCTGGGTCGGTTCGTCTCCGCCGCCGAATGGGACTCCCTCCGATGAGGCGGGGCGTGCGCTCCATCGCCCGCGGCGAACTGAGCCGCTTCTCCCGCGCCCTCAGCCGCTCGAAGAAGGAGGCGGCGCAGAACGCGCGGGATCTGGCGCGTCTCTTCAAACGCGGCGAGTTCCGTCCCGAGCGATGCTTCGTCGCCGAGCGGGACGGGGAAATCGTCGCCAGGCTGGCGTACTGGGCCCTGCCCGACTCGCCGCGTGACCTGCACATCGCGCTCTTCCGCTTTCGGCGGCGTCGCGACGGCGTCGCGCTGCTCCGCGACACCCTCCGCCGCGTGCGGGGCCGCTCCGCGGACTGCTGCGTCACGGGATCCGGCCCCGCGCTCCGCGCGCTCGAGGACGCCGGCTTCCGGCTCGCGCATGACCGGTGCCGTTACATGCGCCGGAGGACGACCCGTCTCCGCGTGCCGGATCGCCTGACCTACCGCCCCTGGAGCGAAGTCGGCGAGCGCGCGTACCTGGACGCAATCCTGCGCGTCACGAAGGGGACGCTGGATCGCATGGACGGCGACGACGCGCGCCGTCGCGGACCGCGGGCCGCGGCGCGGACCTACCTGTCGGTCCTGAAGATGGTGGAGCGGCCGTGCGACCGGTGGGAGCTGGCGTACGACGCCTCGGGCGCGCTTGCCGGGCTCGTGGTGCCGCAGATCCTGAGGCCCGGCGAAGGCTGCATCAACTACATCGGCGTCGTGCCGGAGCGTCGCGGTCACGGCTACTCGCGGGATCTCCTGGCGCGCGGCGTTTCGTCGCTGCGCGTGCGCGAGATCGTCGCGGACATCGACGTCGAGAACCGCCCGCTCGCGCGGGCGCTGCGCGCCGTGGGCTTCCGGCTGAGAAAGAGAATGAGGACGATGGAGCGGCGTCTCGGATGATGCGGCTATTCCAGGGGTGGGATCTTCTCCAGGTCCTGCCGTACCTTCGCCCTCTCCCAGTCGGCGAGCAGTTCCTCCCGATGGAGGGTCGCCCATTCGATCACGAATCCCGTCACGCGGGGCGGCAACCGCCCGGAGAAAACGCTCAAAGTGCGGATGTCGATCAGCGCCGACTCTCCTCCGTACTCCGCATGGAAATGAGGCGGATTGTGGTCGTCGAAGAACATCCTGATCACGATGCCGAAGAAGCGGCTGATTTCAGGCATGGAGGGATTCGCCGCGCAGGGCGGGGAAGATGTCCTCCGGCTTCTTGCCCGTCACCTTGAGATAGAGGGCATCGGGGCACAAGTCGATCCGTTCGCCCCAAGAGATCTCGCCGGACGTGCCGAGACGGACCTGCTCAAACGCGCGAGGATCGCTCCAGGCGGCGAAGACGCCCTGGCCGGCCAGGTGCGAAAGGTCCGCGATTCCGTTCACGCCGTCGTCGAATTCCAGCTCAAGGCGGAATTCCGGCAGCGGTTTGACCTTGACGATCCTTCGCACGGCAGCGTTCCTCTCTGCCTGCAACCTTACCACGGATTGCGCCTTCACCGCAACCACGGCCGCGCGGAGTAGAAGCCCGGCAACACCTGCGCGAAGCTCGCGAAGAAGAGGACGGACGTCGCCAGGAGAAATGCCGCATGGACGGCCGCCGCCGCAGCCGCCCCCGCCGGTCGCCGGCCGAGCCGGTCCAGCGGCCGCGACAGCGCCACGCCGATTCCGTGGAGCCCGAAGAACGCGAGCTGGTATCCCGTCACCCGTTCGAGCGCGATCGCGAAGAGCAGTTCGTGCACCGCTCCGCTCACGAGGAACGTGACGAGCACGGCGCGGAGCGGGTGCGCGCGGCCGCCGCACGGGAGGAAGACGTGGCGGTACAGCCACGCCCCCGCGAGCCGGTTGTACCGGCGCCAGAACTCGGCGGGGGATCGTGCGAGGAAGGCGAGCTCCACGATCGGGACCGCGTGGAAACCCGCGAGCCGCGCCCCCGCGCAGGAGACGCAGGCGACCCCTTCGATCGTGAAGCCGAACGCGACCATCTTCGCGACGTGGTCGGCGGGGAACGAGTCGCTCGCGAAGCGCGTCGTCACGAGCCAGGCGAACGAGACGACGCCGCACGCCAGCGCCGCGAGGCCGCCCAGAAGGCGCCGCACTTCTCGCGCGCGAGACACGTCCGCGGGTTTCCGCAGGCTGGAGGGGAAGTCGAGCCCGCCGGGGTGGACGAGGTAGCGGAAGTACGCGCCGGACCCGCCCGCGTGCGGGCCCGAGAGATAGTAGTCGAGCATCTTGCCGCCGGCCATCGCCGAGACGAAGAGGACGAGCACGCGGAAGAGCGGGGCCTCGCGCGGGAGGAGCAGCGGGCAGGCGAGCATCGCGGCGACGGCCGCGCCCAGGACCGCGGCGCCGCGTGCGTCGCGCCGGCCGAGCAGCGGGCCGCACGCGGCGGCGACGAGGACGACAAGACCGGCGGCAAGCGCAGTCACTCCGCGATCTTGACGTACTTGATCGACGCCCAGGGGATGAAGAGCGGCGACGTGTAGTCCGCGACCGGCTCCGCCGGCTTGGCGGCGCCGTCCCTGTCCCGCCAGAACTGCGTGCTGCCGGCCTTCGTCGGCTTCAGGAACAGGCCGTGGGCGCTCGTCCCCGTGACCTTCCCGTCGAAGGCGTACACGCAGACGAACCCCTCGTGGGGGGCGTAGGCGTGATTGAGATTCACCATCACGCGCTTTCCTTCCAGCGCGGATTCCTGCTGTTGCGGAGCGGCGGGCGTCGCCGCCGAACTCCCGCGGGTGAGGACCGCAAACGCTACGGCCGCGACCACGAGGCCTGCGGCGCCGAGGGCGAGGGTTCGGTTCATGATCGTCTCTCCTTTCGTGTTACTTGTTTCGTCTCCAATACCTCGGGTTGCCCACGAGCTGCACCTCCTCGATGCCCGCTCCCGCCAGCGCGTCCACGACCCCGACGACGTGCTCCCACGCGACCGCCCCGTCCGCGTCCAGGATGATCGGCGCGCGCTTCGACGGATCGACCGTCGATCGAGTCTTGTCCGAGATCTCCTTCGTCTTCGCGGCGATGTCCCGGTAGCGGCTCCGATTCCCCTCGGCGCGCTTCTCCTCGCCGAGATCCGGTACACGGAGATGGGAGGCTTCGGCGCAGACCCACGTCTTGTGAAGCGTCCCCGTCTCGGCCTTCTGTACCCACGCGGAGCAGACGTCGTTGAGGACGAGATGGCCGCCCGACTTGTGCTTCTCGGCCGTGGACTTCAGGTCCGCCTGCTCCGCGCGCTCGAGATCGGCGTCGTGGCGCTCCTTCTCCGCGAGGTGCGGCGCGAGCTTGTCTCGGCCGGCGGCGCAGAGGACGATGCGGACTTCGTTCAGCTCCGGGTTCCGGTCCGGGGCGATCCCCTTGTCCCGGGGAAGGGTGAGAAAGAGGGTGTCTCGCGACTTGTCCTCCCCCCGCGCCTCGATTTCGATTCTCGTGACGCCCCCATCCTGGGCCGCGTGCATCAGGATGAACTGGGCGTACTGGAACGGCACGGATCGGTCGGCGTAGAGACGGACCGCATACTTGACGAACTCGCCGCTTCCCTCCTTCTCTTGCCACATCCGCATCTGGCGCCGAGCATCGAAGAGCTCCCGGAGCTTGCCCCAGTCCTCCTTCTCCGGTTCGAGCGGAGATGGGCGGAAGAGGACTCTTGCCATGCACGCCACCGACCCGTCCGGGCGCACGCTCAGCGTGAGGGTCCCCTCCCGTCGCGGGTCCTTCTTCGCGTTTTCGGCCTTCGGCAAGGTGATCGGGGTCTCCTGACTCTCCTGGGCCGCCGCGCATGTCGCGGCGAGAACGACGAGTAGCATCGACACTTCGTCACCTCCTTCGTGACAGTTCCTTCACCCGCGCCAGGATCCTCGCCGGCGCCTGCGCGTCGCCCGGCACTCCTTCGAACGGCACCTGGAGCTTCGCGAGCAGCGCCTTCACGCCGCCGTCGACCGCGCGCGCCTCATCTTCCGACTGGCTCCGCCCGACCGCGACGTACGGTTTCGCACGCTCGACGAAGAAGTTCAGGTTCTCGTAGCGGTTCCACAGCTCGAGGACGAGCTTGTCGAACGTCTCGCTGTAGTCGTCCTTGCGGTAGTAGATGCACAGGAGAATGGGCGAGTCGGTGACCACGTACTCAACCTCGCCCATGAGCCGCCGCACGCGCCGGTGCTGCTTCGCGAAGATGTAGAGCTCGTCCGTCAGGATGTTGTTCCGCTTCTCCCACGTCATCTCCTTGGCGTACTCCGTCACGAGCTCGACGTTCATCCCCTCGAGCTTCATGAGATGGAAGAGCCCCGCCGCGGTCGTGGACTTGCCGGCGCCGGGGCCCGCGAACAGGTTGATGACCTTCATCGTTCAGTCCTCAGCAATCAGCCATCAGCAATCGACTCCGGTCACCTCTGCGGGTGGTTGCTGATGGCTGATGGCTCTTCAGTCCGCCACCTCCACGAGGATCTTCCCTTCCTTCTCCGTCACGCTCACCCGCGGGTGCTTGACCGTCCGCACGCACGGCCGGATCGTCAGCCGCGGCAGCGTCTCCGAGAAGCCGAACTTGAGGTCGAGCGATGGGATGTCGTACGCGAAGATCGTGCTCCGCAGCGCCCACGCCCGGTCGCTGTCCGGACTCCAGTAGCGCCACAGCCCCGTCCCGTACTGCCGCGGGTCCTCGACCACCGTGGGCAGTCCCGTCTCCGGGTCGACCTTCCTCGGATCGATGAGACCCGGCTCGCCGACCGGCACGCGGACCTCGCGGCGGCGGCCGCCCTCGTATGAATAGCCGTCCTTCGCTTGCACGATCCGCGGATGCTCCACCAGGACGCGCTTCTCCTCCACGACCACGTCCAACGTCTCGAGGTACTTCGGTGAAGTGAGGCTCGCGACCATCTGTTCGTCGCTCGCGCGCACCGCGTCGAAGTAGGCCTTGAAGTACTCCGCCGCGCTCGCGCATTCGAAGCCGAGCTCCTGGAGCAGGAACTTCAGCTCCGCGGGATTGCCCACGACCACGCCGTCCGGGTCGACGTGGAGCCGGACGCCGTGCCGCCGCGCGACCTCGCGGACGCGGTCGTCGGCGCGCAGAAAGTCCCGCTTGAAGTGGAATCCCGCGGAGGGCGAGTAGAAGTAGCGGTTGAACGCGGTCACGACCGGGTCGATCACGGGCGCGAGTTTCTTCCGCGAGAGCTGCGTCCCGACGCCCCAGTATTCGATTGCGTCGGCCGTCGTGTCGATGCGCACGTCCTTCGGCGACTCGTGGCGGATGATCGTCACGATCGCGCCGCGCACGGCGGAGCGGAACTCCGGCGCGGCGTCCGGGGCGAAGACCGGATACATCCGTTCGCGCCGGATCGTCTCCGCGTCGTCGTCATAGTCCACGACCTTGAGGAGCGTCAGCGGCAGGTTCGTCTTCCGGTTGTTCTCCTGCGCCAGTTCGCAGAGCCGCGCGACGATCGCCGCGTGCTGCGGGTCGAGGATGCGGATCGACTTGGCGACCGCGAAGCCGAAGAAGCTCCAGTCCTCCTTGTAGTCGCGGATGAAAAGGCGGTCGGCGTCGGTACAGGCGATGAGCTTCCGCATCAGCCGCCGGTAGAAGCCGCTCTCGTCGCGTACCCCGGAGGCGTCGCGCAGGCGGTCCATGATCCGCGCGTCGAGCGGAGTCATCTTCCCCGGGAAGCGGTTCTCCGTGTCCATGAGCGTCGCGCCGTGCAGGATCCGCGCCATCTCCGGCGGGATCTCGACGCCGAGCCCGTAGAAACGCTGCGCCACGAGGGCGCACGTCGAGCCGGCGAAGAGGATCCGCCGCGGGATCTGCTGCCGCAGGCAGACGTCGGACGGGAAGTGGTGGTCGATGATCGCGCGCGTGTCCGGCTGCTCCCGCCCGACGTTGTGGTCCACCATGATCCACTCGGGACGCGACGCGGCGGCATAGTCCGCTTCGTCGGTGAATACGAGCATCGCGGAGAACTCGGGGCCGATCAATTCCGCGATCTCGTCCGGCATCCGGCCGCCCGGCACGACCGGCACGAAGACGGATTCGCCGCCCCGGAGCAGATGCTGCCGGTACGCCTCGACCATCGAGCTGACCACCGTGTCCGTGTCCGGGTTGTCGTGCCCCATGACGAAGACGACGCTCGCGTGCTCGCGGACGGCGCGCCGCAGCTCCTCGCGGCGGCCCGCGAGGAAGACGCGGAAGGAGGAGTCCGTGACCTCCGTCACCCCCGAGAACTCCCGCGCGGCCCGCGCGAGCTCGTCCGGCCGCGCGACGGTCCAGAGGATTCCGAGCGCGTCGCGGACGTCCTCCTTGAGCACCTCCGCGGCAACGTCGCCGGCGGCGAGGAGCGTCGCGCGGTGCCTGCGGAGGAACGCGAGGAGGTCGCGGTGCCAGTCGGGCAGCCGGTCGCATATCGACCGGTCGGCATAGTACTTCGCGAGCACCTCCTTCGCCTCCGCGAGGACGCGCTCGTCGAGGACGCCTTCGGGCCGCGACGCGCGGCACTCGCGGAGCGTCAGCTTCGGAGAGATCGCGTCCGCGGGGAAGCCGAGGTCGAGCGAGATCTTTCCGACGGACGTCACGAACCCGCGCACGGTCATCAGCGTCCCCTCGCGGCCGATCTCCGTGTGCGTGTCCCAGTACTTGATCGTGTCGTCCTCGACGTTGCGCGTCTTCACGACCTTTGCCGGCAGCCCGGTCGCCGGGTCGATGTCGTCCGGATGGATCCACCCGTATCGCCCCTCCGGCGTGCGGACGGGGATTTCCGTGCCCGAGAACGCGAGCCGTCCTTCGACGGCGGGGTGGTGGATCATCGCGCGGTCGCGCACGAAGACCGTCGCGAGCATCTCGATGAAGCGGTCGGACTCGAGCGAGGCGAGCATGTCGCGGTCGCCGAGCCGGATCGCGTCGCGCCGCACCGCGAAGTACTGCGGGAGGCTCATGGCCGTGGAGCCGAGCCGGCGGAGGATCCGCAGCGCGTCGGCGAGGGTCACGTTGACGAGCCATTTCTCGGGGCTCGCCTTTGCGGCGATGCCGAGATCGTCCGCGGCCTTCAGGAGCCGCGCGTCGACGAACGGCGGGTGGCGGAAGACGTAGAGGCCGGTGGAAGGGGAGAAGAAGAAATCCTCGAGGACGTCGGAGAGGCGCAGGCTCGCGTCGAAGTCGTAGTCGATTTCCATGCGTACCTTCATTCTAGCCCGGATCATTCATGAAGGCGAAAGCCTTCATGAATGATCCGCCCGCGGCGCGTGCCGCACTGGGCAACCGTCGCGCCGCGGGCCGACGGCGGAGCCCGACAGGGTGTCGGGCGGAGCCGGAGGGGCTGTCCCGTGAAGGCGGTCCGCAGG
>JACPRC010000083.1 GCA_016190175.1 Planctomycetota bacterium | reverse complement strand
GCCGTAGCCACGGCCGCTTCGGCGTGGCGAAGGCCCGGAGGGCCGAAATCGTGAATAGGTCACCCGCGGCGCGTTCCGCTTGGGCAAAAGAGCGCCGCGGGCCGGCGGCGACGGGCGACAGGATGTCGCCGCTCTTGCCGCCGGGGCTGTCCAGCGGAATCGGCCGGGAGGGCCGATGAAGCTGCCCGGCGGGTGCCTTATTCATCCGGGCGGCGGAGCCCGGATGAATAAGGCAGGCTAGAGTCCGCCTCCGCACCATGGGGAGGGAGAGGGCGAGACCTGGGGAAGGCGGGACAAGGGGACAAGGAGAAGGGGCGGATTCCCCCGGTCCCCTGGTCCCCTGGTCTCCTGGTCCCCGGTCTGGGGCGATGCCGGAGCCCGCTCGCGCGCTCGCCGACTGGACGTGGATCCCCGCGCGGATCCGCTCCGAGCGCGCGGTCGTCGCCGTCCTCCTCTTCGCGGCGCTGGCCCTCCGCGTCGGCGCGGGCTTCAGCGGCCTCGTGATCCAGCACGACGGGTCGCGCTTCCTCAAGATGACGCGGCTCATCGACCGTGCCGAGTTCGGCCGCGCGATGGAGATCCAGCCCCACATGCCGCCGGGCTATCCGCTGATGATCCGTCTCTTCGCCCTCCTCTTCCGCGACACAGGGACTGCGGCGGTCGCGGTGGCGGCCCTCTTCGGGTCGCTCGCGCTCCTCCCGCTCTACGCGCTGGCGAAGTCGATCGCGGGCGAGCGGATCGGCGCGGTCGCGGCGCTGATCTACGCTTTTCTTCCGGACGTCTTTTCCCTCCACGGCGAGGTGATGAGCGAGGGGCTCTTCATCTTCCTCTTCCTGAGTTGGATGTGGCTCCTGTGGTCCGCGTCCCGCGAGCCGGGATGGGAGAGGTTCGTGCTCCTGGGCGTCTGCGGCGGATGCGCGTTCCTCGTGCGGCCCGAGGGGATCTACACCCTCCTCGGGACGGTGGGCTGGCTCCTCGTCACCGCGCACCGCGGATGGCTCAAGCACGCCGGCGGCATCGCGGCGTTCCTCGTCGTCTTCCTCGTCGTCGCGTCGCCGTATCTGCTTTGGGTCCACGCGACGACGGGGAAGTGGAGGTTCACCGTGAATCCGTTCGCCGAGGGAATCCTCGACCGCCTGAGCGGGAAGACGAAGGCGCCGCAGAGGCCGGCGAATCCGGACTCGGAGCTGAAGGAGGAGCGGGCGCAGGCGAAATACGGCCGCGTCGGAGGCGCGTGCGTCATGGTCCTGCGCGAGGGCCGGAAGGTCTGCTTCCACGTCTTCCTGCCGGTCGGCCTGCTCGGGCTCGTGCTGGCCTGGCGCCGCTTCGATCGATGGGGGTACGTCTTCCTTCTCCTGCTGATCCTGGGCTACGGCCTCCCGACGATCGTCTCGATGCTGACGGACCAGCCGTTCAGCTACCGCTACATCATGCCGTCGTGCCTCTTCGCGACGCCGTTCATGGCCGCCGGGACGATCGCGATCCTCGGATGGCTGTCCCGCGTCCGATGGTTGCCGCTGGTCGTGTCGGCGTCGGTGCTGATCGCGATGACGGTGAAGGGGGTGAAACCGCGGCGCGCCGACCGCCTGCCGCTGAAGCAGGCGGGGCTCTGGATCCGGGAGCATCACGGGCCGGATCGGAAGATCGCGGCGATGGACCGCCGCGTGGAGTACTACGCCGAGGGGGACTACTACGCCGTCCCGCAGGACCTGAAGGACCTCCCCGCGGAGGTCGAGTTCCTCGTCGCGTACGACCGGCAGTGGAAGCACTATCCTCCGGGGTTCCGGCTCGACGTGGAGCGGCGGTTCCGGGAGGAGGCGCGGTTCGGGGACGTGACGGTCTACTCGACGGCGCCTTCCCAGCGATAGGGGAGTTCGAGGATGCGACCGGGCCGTTCCATCGTCCGCAGCGCGCGGAGCATGTCCAGGAGGATCGACTCCTGGAGCGCCGTCGCGTGGGCGCGGCCGAGCGTGCGTCCGAACGGGAAGTTGACGAACAGGGCGCGGGGGACGCGGACCTGCTGCGTGACTTCCTTGATCGTCGAGAGCGCGACGGTCGAGTGGCCCGCCCGTTCCATCGCGCGGGCCAGGAGGCCGATCGTCTGGTTGCACGCGTGGTCGGCCGGGACGAGGAGGACGACGTCGGTGCCCGCGTCCCGCAGCTTCGCGGCGACCTCGGCGGCGCCACCCGCGAGCCCGGCGAGGTCCGGGCAGAGCCCGAAGAAGGAGAAGAAGGTCTCGTGAAGACCCGCGAGGAGGCCCTGTTCGACGATCTCCTTCAGCCGGTCCACGGGGGCCAGCACGTTGAGGTCGGCTTCGGCTTCCCGCGGATCGTAGTTCGTGAAGTCGAAGGCGATCTGGTCGTGCGGGACGTAGACGGAGATCTCGCGGACCTCGGCCGAGCCTCCGCCGGGGAGGAGGGCGTAGGATCGCTGGGTCTTCAGGCGCAGCCCCGCCGAGACGACGAGGGCGGCGCGGCACTCGCGCAGCGGCCGCCGCAGCGGCGTCCACGGCGTCGGCTCGTTCTGCTCGAACGCGTACTCGGCCGCGTAGCGCTCGTAGTCGCCGGCGCGGCCGGACGGATAGAATGGAAACGTCGTCATGGTGTCCGACTCGGAAAAGAATCGCCGGGTTGCGGAAAGAACTTCTCCGGGGGCCCCGATATGCGCCCCCACACCTCTTGTAACGACACGATAGCACAGTCGATTCTCGAATTCAATTTTTCTCCCGATGAATAGCGACCTTCCCCCGGTGGGCGTCACCGTCGTCATCTCCGCGAAGAACGAGGAGCCCGACGTCGCCGAAGCGGTCGAGGGCGCCCGGCCCTTCTGCGACGAGATCCTCGTGATGGACGGCCACTCGACCGACCGGACCCGCGAGGTCGCCGCGCGGGCCGGCGCCCGGGTGGAACTGGATCCCGGCAAGGGCAAGGGCTCCGCGATCCGCGCGGCGCTCGGGATCGCCCGGGGCGAGATCGTCGTCTTCATGGACGCCGACGGCTCCCACGACCCGAAGGACATCCCGAAGCTCGTGAAACCCGTCGCCGACGGGCAGGTCGATCTCTGCGTCGGCAGCCGGTTCCTGGGCGGGAGCGAGGAGCTGTCCGTCGACATCGGCCAGCTCATCCGCTCGATCGGCAACATCTCGATGAACATCGCGATCAACAAGCGATTCAACGTCCAGCTCTCCGACACCCTCAACGGGTTCCGCGCGATCCGCCGCGAGGTCGGCCTCAAGCTGCGGCTCATCGAGAACAAGCACACCATCGAGCAGGAGATGGTCATCCAGGCGCTGCGCCACGGCCGCCGCGTGAAAAACGTCCCCGCGCATGAATACGCGCGCAAGCACGGCACGAGCCACATCCGCATCTGGCGCGAGTGGCCCCATTTCCTCTGGTGCATGTTCAAGAACCTCTACCTGTGATCGCGCCGCCATCACGGAATCCTGACACCGGCGCAACGGAACGCTTGCGCGCGCCCTTCATGCTGCGGCCGGAAAGGAGGGACACATGGTCCCGATCGTGATCGCGATGTTCCTGCAGGCGCAGGACCCGAAGCCGGAGCCGCCGCCCATTCACGTCGAATTCAAGGACGGGCTCCACTTCCGGACGGACGACGGGAAGTTCGAGGCCCATGTCGGCGGTCGCCTCCTCGCGCATTACCGGATGGACTTCGGCCTCCCCGAAAGCCCGCGCCGCTCGTCCGACTCCTTCTTCCTCCGTCAGGCGCGCCTGGAGATGTCGGGCACCTTCTTCAAGGACTTCGAGTTCAAAGTCCAGACCGATTTTCCGACCGGCAGCAGCAGCACGGCGACCGGCACGCTCCAGGACGCCTTCCTCGGCTGGAAGCACTTCCCCGAGGCGTCGATCCTGATCGGGCAGTTCAAGGAGCCGTTCAGCCAGGAGGAGACGACCTCGACGCGCTTCATCGACTTCGTGGAGCGGTCGGTCCTCAACCGGCTCGCCCCCGCGCGCGACATCGGCCTGATGCTCCACGGCCGGTTCTTCGACGGCCTCTTCGCGTACGAGGCGGGCGTCTTCAACGGCCAGGGTCGCGCCGTCGCGGACGCGAACGACGAGAAGGACGTCGCCGTCCGCCTCCGGGTCAGTCCGTTCGCGAGGACGGAGATGGAGCCGCTCAAGGGACTGCGGCTCGGCTTCGCCGGGACGTGGGGGATCCAGGACGGCGCGAGCATCGACGGACTCGACTTCACGAGCACGGAGCTGGTCGTGAAGTTCCTCGACGCGACCGCGGGTTCCATCGACGGGCTCCGGAGCCGCTACGGACTGGAGCTCTCGTGGATCTACGGTCCCGTCTCGCTCCGCGCCGAATGGGCCCGCCGCACCGACGAGGTGGACCTCGGCCCTCTCGAGGACGAGCGGATCCCGATCGACGCGTGGTACGTGGCGGCGACATGGCTCGTCACGGGCGAGAAGAAGCCGCTCGAGGGCCGCTTGGTCCCGGACCGGCCGCTCGACTTCGACGGCGGCGGGTTCGGCGCCGTCGAGCTGGCTTTCCGCGTCGCGCAGTTCCGCGTGGACGACGCTCTCTTCGACATGGGGGCGGCTGCGGTCGCGGGCAACGCCGGCGACGTCCTGACCGTGACCTTCGGCGCGAACTGGTATCTCACGAGGAACTTCCGGATCTCGCCCAATCTCGTCTACGAGAAGTACGGCGACGACGTGGACTTCGGCGGGGGCAGGCTCGAGGACCGCGCCTGGGGGTTCGTCACCCGGTTTCAGATCGACTTCTAGCCCGGATGATTCATGAAGGCGAGTGCCTTCATGAATCATCCGCCCGCGGCGCCACCTTGACGGCAATAGTGCGCCGCGGGCCGCCCGTCGCG
>JACPRC010000082.1 GCA_016190175.1 Planctomycetota bacterium | reverse complement strand
GGTGGCGATGGCGGCGGCGGGGTGGGCGGGGGGCCGGGACGACCGGCCATGATGCAAGATGATGCCACGGAACCCGCAAGCAACACATCTCCCGCGGCAACCCGTGCGGCACGGCCTACCGTTCCGGGGGCGCCGGGCGCGGCGGGAACTCTCCTCGCATCCGGAGTTTCTCTTCTTCGACGGGGGGTCTACCGCTCCCTCCGCCCCGCGGGCCCGCTGGACCGGCCCGAGCAGATCGGAGGCGCGGCGCTGGAGGGGCTGGTCGCGCAGCATCTCCGGGCGTGGATGGCGTATTCGGAGGGCGACCACGGTCTCTCGTTCCGGCGCACCCGTTCAGGCGTGGAGGTGGATTTCGTAGTCTACGGCACGGCGGGGCTCTTCGCTTTCGAGGTCAAGGGCTCGCCCGTTCCGATTTGCGATGGCGCGCGTTCGCATGAGCTGTTGCCCCCGCAACCCGCCCGCGGCGCGTACCGCCGCGGCCATAGCGGCGCTGCGGGCCGAGGCCGGAGCGCGACACGGTGTCGCGCGAAGGCGGAGGGGCGGTCCAGCGGAATCGGCCCGCAGGGCCGATGAAGCTGCCCGAAGGGTGCCGTTTCACGTCGGCGGCGAAGCCGACGTGAATGAGGTGGCCTGGGCCTCCCGTCCCCGGTTCTTTCGCCCTCCCGGCGCCCTGCGTGGCGAGATACAATGCCGTCCGGCGGGACGGAACAGGCCTTTGGAGTTCCCCCCGATTTCGGTCGGCGACAGCCATTGGAGAACAAAATGAACTTCCGATGCACGATCCGACTCCTGGCGCTCGCGGCCTTGTTCGCCGGGAGTCCCGTTGCGTGCGACAAGAAGCCGGCGCCGGACGGCGCCACGAAGTCCCCGGCGTCGCCCGGCGACACGGCGCTCATTCCCGCGAGCGGCGGCACGGTCGAGAGACTCGGCGTGAAGATCGTGTTCCCGCCGGGGAGCCTGGACGCGGATCGGCAGGTCGGACTCCGGGAAGCCTGGAATGTGGTCGAGCCGGTCAACCTGAATCTCCGGCTGATTTCGAAGGCGTACGACCTGGACGCCGGACAGAAATCGTTCGGAAGCCCCGTCGCCGTCACTCTTCCTCTTGTTCGCGAGTCCCTTCCGGAGGGCGTCCGTCCGGAGAAGGTCCACGGCCTCCTCCTGTCCGGAGGGCTGTATGAGGAAATCCGGCCCGATGAAGTGGACCTGGCCGGAGGAAAGGTCGTCTTCCGGATCCTCCGCACCTCCCCGATGGCGTCCGGTCTTGCGCCGGCCCGGGAGGGAATACGGGACCACCTCGCCGTCGCCGCGGACCTGGACGACCTTCTCGCCCTGGACCATATCGACGATCCGGATCATGTGATCAAGGTCAGCATCGCCGCCCGCCTGTTGAATGAGAGAAATCCGGGAGGAACCCTGAATCTCGAGGAGTCCCGGAAGAAAATCAGGCCGCGCATCGATGCGGTTCGGAAGTTCATGAAGGCCCGGTCCTTCAAACTGCCGCCCCTGGTGGACATCCAGATCGTGCAGATGAGGGACTCGACGAAGGCGCTGGCCCACGGATCCAACACGATCGTCGCCGACCCGTCGTGCGGGGACTTTGATTTCGCGCACGAGTATTTCCATCTCATCCAGCAGACCTACGAGAACGCCAACACGGAAGGCCGGGGGACGGGCCGGAGCGCATCGGATCTCGGGTGGTTCAACGAGGGGACCGCGCAATGGGTGGCCCACGAAGTTTTTCCAAAGGACGCGAGGGCCGCCTCGGAAGTCCGCGGCCTTCCCGTCGATTACTGCTACCGGAGCCTGCTCTCCTTCCAGAGCTTGCGCGATGCACAGACCGGGGCGGCGAATCAGGGTCCGTTTCCCCAGTACCAGGCATGGGTGTTCTTTGCCTACCTCGACTCGCTCTACGGAAAGGGCAAGGCCCTGGAGATCATCCGCAAGTTTCTGGAACTCTATGGGAACGAGGATTGGCTGAAGAAGGCGCAGAAGCGGACGGAGGCGAACAGCTCGACCCTGTTGAACGGCGTGGAGACCCTGGAGGACTCGCTTGCTTCCTTCAGCACGCGGACCGGGGCAAAGCTCACCCTGGCCGCCGTTTTCGGAGGGTTCGTGGTCGACTACAACTATCATCGGAGATTCGAGCCGCTCCTGACGCACCTGAAGAGGGAAACGGCCCTCGGGCCGCCCGGGGAGATCCACACGGTCCCGGATCGCACTGAGACGGGGATGGTGCCCTACATGGAAGGAGACAGGAGGATCGCAAGAAAGTCCTTCGCGATCGCCGCCGGCAAGGGCCTTTCGGTCGCGAAAGCCGTCAACATCGTCGCGCCGCCGGAAGATTCGAAGGAAGAGGGGAAGAAGAAACCGGATGAGGATCTTCTCATTTCCCTGGTTGCCCGGGGGGGAGACGGCGGTGCGGCGGCCCTGATCGCAGTGGTCCCGTACACGGCCCGCACGGACGGAGGCGGCGGGGGCATCTATCTGCCGGACGGATCGAACGGCGCCGTCTTGGAACCGATGTTCGGAAAGGCCGGCCAGGCGGTCGTCGTGAGGTCCTGGAACAAGCTCAAGGGGGCGCTCGTCTGGGTCGTGGACGTTTCGCCGTACGGCGGCATGGACTTCACGCTCACGGCGGAAGTAAAGAAGAAAAAGTCCCTCGCCTGGGCGTGGTCCCTCTCGGGGGCGAATGAGGCCGAATTCAATTCAAGCATCAGCGCGAGGTTCGAGCTTACGGTGAAGACGGAAGGAAGCGAGGAAACTGCCGGGATCGAGGATCTCGAGGAAGCCGGGGCCTATGGCGCCTGGTTTCTTCTGGCATTCAAATTCGGAGAGAAGAGGTACTACCACTATGTGCGGTTACCGGCGGCGAGCTCTCAGGTGCGCCTGGTCGCCCACAGGGAATTCTTCTGCGAAAACCGTGGTCCCGGGAAGTACGCCGTAGAGGTTCTGACGCGGATCCAGGGTCAGACGGTTCGCGGCGAGAAGGGAATCACCATCACGGAAGATACTGTGGGGGCTGAGAAGCGGCGGGACTGGATTCGTAGGAGCGAGGAGGCCATCAAGATGCGTAGGGAGGCTCTTCGGAGGGCGGTCGCCGAAGGCGAGGATGCTACGGAGTACAAGGATAACCTCGCCGGCGCCTACCACGCGTTGGGAACCGAATACACCTATGCCGGGGAATGGGGCAAGGCGCGGTCCATCTGGGAGTCGTGGCTATCGGATGGATTTGACACGAAGAGAAACGACATTCGACAGAGTCTGGCGGGCGCCTGCATACTACACCTGGGCGACTTCAAGGGATTCCTGCGGTGGCGAGAGACCTACACGAAGCTCGACGAGAATGACTACCAATCGGCGCTGATGGCCGCGATCTGGCACCACAACGACCTGGACGCCGCGTGGGAGTACCGCAAGAAGATAACGGATCCGTCCGCTCTGAGAGGGATAGATTCCATCTGTCCCAAACCGGGCGACAGAATCCATCAGTAGGGGCGCCGCGCGATCCGGGTCAACTTCGCCCACGATCACGCCGCCGGTGATCCTGAAGAGAGGCGGGGGGAGGGGCGGCGACGGCGCGTCCCGCGATCGGGTCGGCGCGGGGTGCGCCGGAAGGGGTGCCTGCCGAGCCGGTGCCCGTGCGTAGTGAGATGCGCGTGGTGCGCCGCGAGAAAGGGCCGGTACGCGGTAAGATGGGGCATGTACGGCGTGAGATGGACCGATCGACTGCCGCGATAGGCCGGTGCCCTTCGTTTCTCGTTGCGCGCCCCGCCCGCCCCCGCTAGAATCGCCCCTGTCGTGAGAAATGGGTTCATGATCCTGGCGGTCCTTCTCCTCTTCGCGGGCGCCTGCGCGTCCGACGGGGGGAACTACCGCAACGTCGAACTGAGCCCGCAGGACTGGGTGCTCCCCGGCCCCGGGACCGAAACGCAGGTCTTCGGGCCGATGCCGTACGAACAGGTGAAGCACTTCGTGCGCGGCCGCGAGGCCGCCGGATGGGACGTGGTCGGCTACGAACCGGCCGGTCGTCACCTCGAAGGCGAATACCTGGTCATCATGCGGCGCTGGAAGTAGCCCTCCTGCGGCGAGGGAAGCGATGCATCCTCGCCACAAGACCCGCGAAGTCCGGATCGGGACGCTCGTCGTCGGCGGCGAACAGCCGATCCGCGTCCAGTCCCTGTGCGTCTCCAAGACCTCGGACATCGACGCCGCGAGGGCCGAGATGCGCCGCATGCTCGACGCGGGATGCGAGATCGTCCGCGTCGCCGTCTTCGACGCCGGCGACGCCGATGCCCTCGGCGCGATCAAGGAGTTCCTGAGCGACGTCCCGCTCGTTGCCGACATCCACTTCAACCACAAGTTCGCGCTGACGGCGATCGAGCAGGGCGTGGACAAGGTCCGGCTCAATCCCGGGAACATCGCGGGCCTTTCGGGGACCTTCGACGGCGCCGGCCGCGAGCGCGTCAAGGCGGTCGCGGACAAGGCGCGCGCGAAGGGGATCGCGATGCGCGTCGGAGTCAACTCCGGCTCCGTCGAGAAGGACCTCCTCGAGAAGCACGGCTGGGCGACCGCCGGGGCGATGGTCGAGAGCGCCCTCCGGCACTGCGAGTTCCTGGAGAGCGCGGGCTTCCGCGACGTCGTCGTCTCGATCAAGTCCACGAATCTGGAGCAGTGCGTCGAGGCGGTCGAGAAGTTCGCGGCCGAGACGGATTTCCCGCTCCACCTGGGCATCACCGAGGCTGGCCTGCCGGGCTACGGCACGATCAAGAGCGCGATCGGGATCGGGGCGCTGCTGCGCGAGGGGATCGGCGACACGATCCGGGTCTCCCTCACGGGCGACAAGGCGGTCGAGATCCAGGCCGCGTGGGACATCCTGAAGGCCACGGGATGCCGGGTGCGCGAACCCGAGATCATCGCCTGCCCCGCCTGCGGCCGCATCGCGATCGACCTCGAGAAGGTCGTGGCCGAGGTGAAGGAGCGCGTGAAGGACGTGCGGGCGCCGATCCGCATCTCCGTCCTCGGCTGCGCCGTGAACGGGCCCGGTGAGGCCGCGGAGGCCGACGTCGGGATCGCCGGCGAGCGCGGCCAGGGGATGCTCTTCCGCAAAGGCGTCTTCGTCCGCCGGGTGAAGGAATCGGAGATGGTGGACGAACTGGAAAGGGAGGTCCGCGCGCTGGCCTCGGAGATGACCGCGAAGGCATGACCATGTCGCATACCGCCACCGTCCGGTTCGGGAAGATGTTCATCGTGGGCCGGTTCCGCACCGAGCGGCCGGAACTGAAGCCGCGCGACAAGTGCGTCGTCCGGAGCGACCGGGGGCGCGAACTGGCCGAGGTGCTGACGCCGCTCGAAGCCGTGGCCGATCCCGCGACGGTCGAGGGCGTGCCGGAGATCCTCCGGCGCGCGACGCCCGACGACCTCAAGCTCGCGGCCACCCTGGAGCGGGAGCACCGCGTGCGCGAGCTCAAGTTCTGCCGCGAGGAGATCGCGCGGCTGAACCTGAGGATGAAGCTCGTCGAGGCGGACCACATCCTCGGCGGCGAACGGATCATCTTCTACTTCGTGAGCGAGACGCGCGTGGACTTCCGGGAGCTGGTGCGGCGTCTGGCGCACGAGTTCCGCACCCGCATCGAGCTGAAGCAGGTCGGGGCACGCGACCAGGCGCGGCTCGTGGGGGACGTGGGCCACTGCGGCCTCTCCCTCTGCTGCCGGGGCTGGATCAAGGACCTCGGCGGGATCACGATGGACATGGCGAAGATCCAGAAGCACACCGCCGATCCGTCGAAGATCACGGGGCGTTGCGGGAAGCTCCTCTGCTGCCTCCGCTACGAATACGCGTGGTACCTCGAGGGCCGCGACCTCCTCCCGCCGAGGGGGACGAGGATCGAGACGCGCATCGGGACCGGCGTCGTCGTCGACCAGAACCTCCTCCTCCGGGAGGTGACGATCGAGAAGGAGGGGAACGAGCGGAAGGTGGTCAAGCTCTCCGAGATCGCGGGCGCGCCGGCGACGCAACCGGGCTGCACCGGCTGCGATTCGCCGCGCACCGGCGAGCACCTCGACACGACGGTCGCGCGCCGGCTGGAGCAGGATACGAAGATCCTCCCGCCCGCGCCCGAGCCGCCGCAGTTCCGGAAGATGACCACGCTGGCGGAGCTCCCGCCCGGCACGTCGAAGGAGTTCCACATCGGGAGCTTCACGGTCGCGCTCTTCAACATCGCCGGGGCCGTGCATGCGGTCCAGGGCGACTGCCCGCACCAGGGCGGTCCGATCGCGGACGGCACGCTGGACGGGACCGTCGTGACCTGCCCGTGGCACCAGTGGACGTTCGACGTGACGACGGGGTCGTGCCTGAGCGTCACCGGCTCCGTGCTGCGCCGCTACGAGGTGAGGATCGAGGGCGAAGACGTCTGGGTCAAAGCGTGAGGTGTTCGCGTTCAGCTATCAGCCCTCGGCCTTCAGCACGGCGATGCCGGACACGGTGCGGCGCGAAGGGGCGGCTGAGAGCTGATGGCCGGGGGTCGGGCGCTTTCCCCGAGGTCACTTCGCCGCGTTCCGCAGCTTCTCGACGATCTCCTCGCCGGTGAGCCCGTTCGCCGACGTCTTGACCCGGATGAGCCCGAGGACGGCCCGCTTCTCGGTCATGAGCGCGACGACGGAGGAGTCCTCGATCCAGACGATGCGTCCGCGTTCGCCGTCGGGCAGGGCGCAGACCGTCTCCGCGATCTTCCCTCCGGTGCTCTTTCGGACGACGACCAGGCGGCCCAGCTTCGATCCGCGGGGGCCGGGGAGGACGGTGGCCCTCATCTGGCCGTCGGGGGAGTCGAGTTCGGGGCCGGACGACCGGAGGCGCCACACGACGAGGAAGGGACCGAGCGCGACGGCGGCGGCGGCGGCGACGAGGCCGGCGATCTTCCATCGGCGCGCGTTCATCCGGGCCTCAGGATGCGGTGGAGTCGCGTTCCTCGACCGGTTCGGGTTCGCCGGCCTTCGGGCCCTTGACGTCCGCGATGATCTGTCCCAGGATGCTTACCGCGATCTCCGCGGGGGTTTCCGCCCCGATGGCCAGGCCGACCGGCGAGACGACGCGCGCGAGCGCCTCCTCGGGGATCCCGCGCGCCTTGAGGCGGTGCATCGTCTCGATCCGCTTCGCCTTCGACGCGATGACGCCGATCCAGCCCGCGTGCTTCGTCGCCAGGTGGAACAGGAGATCCGTGTCGAACTTGTGGGAGTACCCCAGCAGGAGGGCGTGCGTGAACGCGGAGAGATCCTCCTTCGCGGCGAACTCGTCCGGCGACGCGAGGATGCGCCGTCGCGCGTTCGGGAACCGGGATTGAGAAACGTAGTCGGGCCGGTCGTCGAGGACGGAGTAGAAGTAGCCGAGCTGGTCGCAGAGCTTCGCGACCTCGAGGCCGCAGTGGCCGCCGCCGGCGATGAGGAGGTGGGGCAGGGGGGCGACGTACTCGACCATGATCTTGACGGTCCCGCCGCAGAGGCTGTCGAGACCGCCCTCCTTGTAGAACATGAGATCGAATTGCCTGAGGGAGCCCCTCTTCTCCCGGAGCGCCTCGCGGCACAGGGCCTTGACGTTCTCCTCCAGCTTCGCGCCTCCGACGGTGCCGAACTGCGCGCCGTCGGGGAGGAGGATCATCTTGGCGCCCCGTTTCGCCGGGACGCTTCCGACGGAATCCGCCACCGTCGCGACGGCGAAGGCCCGGCCGGCGTCGATCAGCTCGAGGATCTTCGCGTGGATCGCGCGCATCGACCGTCAGGATATCGCACCCGCGCTACGGAGACACGCAGTTTCGCGCCTGGGCCGGCGGCGCGTGTCCCCCCCGTCTCCCTATCCCCTTATCTCCCTATCTCCTTATCTCCCTATCTCCTTATCTCCCTATCTCCCTATCTCCGTGCAGCTCGTACGCCCGGTGCACGAACCCCTCCAGCCCTTCGACGGCCTCGGGCGGCCACCAGCGGCATCCCTCCACCGGCGCCACCATCGGGCCCGGGATGTTTTCGTACCCGAGCCCGGCGTTGCGGATCCCCTCGCGCTCGATGAGGCGGTTGAGCTCGTACCGCGGATGGGCGGGATCGGCCGATCGCTCCAGCGGCCGGTCCTCGTGCACGCGGCTCGCCGTCTCCTCGCCGCGATCGTACCGCACGTACATCCAGAACCCCGCGGTGTCCATCACCTCGAACCGGTAGACGGCGCCGAGCTCGCGCGAGAGCGCCGTGGCGAGGTGCTCGTCGGCGTACCCCCAGCGCTCGCGTACCTCGTTGCTGTAGTACCGGAACTCGAAGATCCCGGTCCATTCGCCGAGTCGCGGCGCGACCCAGAAGAGCCGGAGCTGGTTCTCGTGGAACCGCTTCATCGCGCGCGGATGGCGCCCGGCGTTCATCTCGATGCGGGCGAAGCCCTTCGCGGCGAAGTGGCGGTCCATGGAATCGATGACCGCTTCTTGCGCGGCGCGGACATAGAGGTGGCCGAGGCTCATCGCCGGCATTGTATCGAATCGTCGGGGCCTCTGAAACCGTTCCGCGGCACTTGTACCCGCTCCCTCTCTTTGTTTACATTGCAGGTCGGTTTTCCTACACTGTGCGCCGCATGTCCGAACGGGAGACCCTCGAGGTCGACGTTCTCTTCGTCGGGGCGGGGCCGGCCGGACTGGGCGGAGCGATCCGCCTTGGGCAACTCGCGAAGCAATCCGGGAGGCCGGTCTCTATTTGCCTGATCGACAAGGCCAAGGAGATCGGCATGCACGCCGTCTCCGGGGCCCTCATGATCCCGACGGCGATCCGCGAGCTCTTCCCCGACCCGCCTACGCCCGCGAGCCCCGCCGCTGGCGGCGGGGCTGAGGGCGTCGGACGGGCCACGCCGGAACTGCCCCCCGATGCCGGCAGCGAAGGCGGGCTCCGGCGTGGTGAAGCCTTCCTCGAACAGGGTTTCCCGGTCGAGGGGCCGGTCCGCGAGGACTTCCTCTACTACCTGACCGAGGACGATCTGGTCCCGGTCCCGGTCCTCCCGCCCGCGATGGAGAACCACGGAAACTACATCGTCTCCCTGGGCCGCGCGGTCCGGTGGCTGGCGAAGAGGGCGGAGGAGGAGGGCGTGGACGTCTTCGCCGGCTTCCCCGGCGTCGATCTCCTCCTCGAGGACGGGCGGGTCGCCGGCGTCCGCACCGGCGACAAGGGGGTGGACAAGCACGGGAAGCCGAAGGCGAACTTCGAACCGGGCGTCGACATCCGCGCGAAGGTCACCGTCCTCTGCGAGGGGCCGCGCGGCACGCTGACCCGGATCGCGGTCGAGAAGTTCAGGCTCGACGAGGGCCGGCACCCGCAGGTGTACTCCACGGGCGTCAAGGAGATCTGGGAGATGCCCGAAGGCCACGTCCCCGAGGGCCGGGTCATCCACACGATGGGCTGGCCGCTCAAGTCGGAGGCCTTCGGCGGCGGCTTCGTCTACTCGATGGCGGGGAACCGGATCGACATCGGGTTCGTCGTCGGGCTGGACTACCGGGACCCCTTCACGGACCCGCACCACGAATTCCAGCGATTCAAGACCCATCCGAAGATCCGCAAGATCCTCGAAGGCGGGAAGATGGTGGAGTACGGGGCGAAGACGATCCCCGGCGGCGGGTGGCTCGCGATGCCGAAGCTCTCCACGGCCGGCTGCCTCCTCGCGGGCGACTGCGCGAGCATGCTCGATTCGCTCCGGCTCAAGGGAGTCCACCTCGCGATGAAAGCCGGGATGCTCGCCGCGGAGACGGCGTTCGAGGCGCTGGAGAGGGGCGACTTCGGCGCCGAGGCGATGGCCGCCTACGAGCGTCGCGTCGAGGGCTCCTTCATCCGGAAGGAGCTCTGGAAGGCGCGCTACTTCAAGCACGGCTTCAAGCACGGGCTCGTCGCCGGAATGGCGAACACCGCGATCGGGATGCTCACCGGCGGATGGAGTCCGCTCGCGGACATGAAGATCGAGCCCGGCCACAAGCGGATGGCGACGATCGCCGAGTACTACGGCCGCAACGGCGCGGTCCCGCAGAGGATCAAGTTCGACGAGAAGCTGACGTTCCGCAAGACGACGGACGTCTTCAACTCCGGGACGATCCACGACGAGGACTCGCCGTGCCACCTGCGCGTGCTGGAGCCCGACATCTGCGTCCAGCGGTGCACGCGGGAGTACGGGAACCCGTGCCAGCACTTCTGCCCCGCGGGCGTGTACGAGTGGGTGACGAGCGACGAGAAAGAGCAGGGCCGGCTCGTGATCAACTTCGCGAACTGCGTCCACTGCAAGACGTGCGACATCATGGATCCGTACGGCATCATCCGGTGGGTGCCGCCGGAAGGGGGTGGGGGGCCCGCATGGCAGAACCTGTGAAGTTCCGGAACTACGTCGGAGGGAAGTGGGTCGATGCCGGGACCGGCAAGACCTTCCCGAACCGCAACCCCGCCGACCTCGACGACGTCGTCGGCGAGTTCCCCGCGAGCGCGCCCGAGGACGTGGACCGCGCCGTCGCCGCGGCGAAGAAGGCGTACGACGGGTGGCGGCGCACCCCTGCGCCCAAGCGCGGCGAGATCGTCTATCGCGCGGGACAGGTCCTCCTGGACCGCAAGGAAGAGATCGCGCGAGCGATGACGCGCGAGATGGGCAAGGTCCTGAAGGAGACGCGCGGCGACGTCCAGGAGGGGATCGACACCGCGTTCGTGCACGCCGGCGAGGGACGCCGACTCCACGGCTTCACCGCGCCGTCGGAACTGCCGAACAAGGCCGGCTGGGCGGTCCGTGCGCCGGTCGGCGTCGCGGGACTCGTCACGCCGTGGAACTTCCCGCTGGCGATCCCGACGTGGAAGTCCTTCCCCGCGCTCGTCGCGGGGAATACCGTCGTCATCAAGCCGGCGAGCGACACGCCGCACTGCGTGAACCTCCTCGCCGAGGTTCTCGAAAAAGCCGGGATTCCCCCGGGCGTTTTCAACGTCGTACACGGCGGCGGCGGGACGGTCGGCACCGCGATCGTGAAGCACCCCGACACGCGCGTGATCTCGTTCACCGGCTCCAGCGAGGTCGGCCGCGGGATCGCGGAGACGTGCGGCTCGATGCTGAAGCGCGTTTCGCTGGAGCTGGGCGGGAAGAACGCGCAGATCGTGATGGACGATGCGGACCTCGACCTCGCGCTCGAAGGCGCGCTCTGGGGCGCGTTCGGGACGACGGGCCAGCGCTGCACGGCGACGAGCCGGCTCATCGTGCATCGCAGGGTGAAGGACGAGCTCGTCGGCCGGGTCCTCGAACGGGCCAAGAAGCTCCGGCTCGGGAGCGGGCTCGACGAGAAGAACGAGGTCGGTCCCCTCATCAACAAGGACCAGGTCGGGAAGGTGCACGAGTGCGTGGAGATCGGGAAGAAGGAAGGCGCGAAGCTCCTGTGCGGCGGCGAGCCCGCGAGCGACGGCGCGCTCGCGAAGGGGTGCTTCTACAAGCCGACGATCTTCGACGGCGTCACACCGGAGATGCGCGTCGCCCGCGAGGAGATCTTCGGACCCGTGCTCTCCGTGCTGACCTGCAAGGACCTTGAGGACGCGGTCCGGATCCTCAACGCCACGGAGTACGGCCTCTCGAGTTCCATCTACACGCGCGACGTGAACAACGCGTTCTACGCGATGCAGGAGATCGAGAGCGGGATCGTGTACGTGAACGCGCCGACGATCGGCGCGGAGTGCCACTTCCCGTTCGGCGGGGTGAAGCGGACCGGGAACGGCCACCGCGAGGGCGCCCATCCGATCTACGACGTGTTCACCGAATGGAAGACGGTTTACGTGGACTACAGCGGGCGGCTGCAGAAAGCCCAGATCGACAACCAATGAAGATCGGCATCGTTCGCGAGACCGCGCCCGGCGAGCGCCGCGTCGCGGTCATCCCGGAGACGGTGAAGAAGCTCACCGCGAAGAAGTTCGAGTTCCTGTTCGAGCCCGGCGCGGGGATGGGCTCCTCGTTCCCGGACGACGAATACACGGCGGCCGGCGCGAAGATCTCGATGGACGTCTGGTCCGAGGCCGATACGATCGCGAAGGTCCAGAAGCCCGCGCCCGAGGAGGTCGCGAAGCTGAGGGAGGGCGGCGCGCTGGTGAGCACGCTCTATCCCCTGTTCAACCCCGACCTGGTGAAGGCGCTCGCCGCGCGGAAGGTCATGGCGATCTCGCTCGACATGATCCCGAGGACGACGCTGGCGCAGAGCATGGACGTCCTCAGCTCGCAGGCGAACCTCGCGGGCTACTACGCCGTCGTCTACGGCGCCTCGCGCCTGCCGAAGATCTTCCCGATGCTCATGACCGCGGCGGGGACGATCACCCCCGCGAAAGTGCTCGTCATGGGCGCGGGCGTCGCCGGTCTCCAGGCGATCGGGACCGCCAAGCGGCTGGGCGCGGTCGTCGAGGCGACCGACGTGCGGCCGGAGACGAAGGAGCAGGTCGAGAGCCTCGGCGGGAGGTTCCTCCAGGTCACGGGTGTCGAGGTCAAGACCGGTCAGGGCGGATACGCGGCGGAGCAGAGCGAAGAGTACAAGAAGAAGCAGGCGGAGATGATCGCGGGAGCGATCTCCAAGGCGGACGTCGTGATCACGACGGCGCTCATCCCCGGGAGGCGCGCGCCGATCCTCGTCACGGACGCGCACCTGAAGTCGATGCGTCCCGGCTCGGTGGTCGTGGACCTGGCCGCGGAGCAGGGGGGCAACGTGGAGGGGTGCGTCGCGGGGCAGGACGCCGAGAAACACGGGGTGAAGATCTGCGGACTCGTCAACGTCCCGAGCGCCGTCGCGGCGCACGCGAGCATGTGCTTCTCCCGGAACATCGAGAAGCTGCTCGTGCACGTCACGAAGGACGGGGCGTGGAACATCAACCTGGACGAGGAGATCACGAAGGGCTGCGTGATCGCGCGGGAGGGCGAGATCGTGCAGGCGAAGGTGAAGGAGGCCGTGAAATGAGCGTCTGGCTCCTGTCGGGGGCGGGGAGCGCGGCCGGGGTCGCGCACTGGTTCCTCGTCTTCAACGTGTTCGTGCTCGCGATCGTCGTGGGCGTGGAGCTGATCGGAAAGGTGCCGCCGCTCCTGCATACGCCGCTGATGTCCGGCTCCAATGCCATCTCCGGGATCACCCTCGTCGGCGCGATCCTCGCCGCGGTCTACGCCTCGTGGGACGCGAAGGGGGTCCTGGCGTTCCTCGGGGTCACGCTGGCGACGATCAACGTCGTGGGCGGATACGCGGTGACGGACCGGATGCTCCGGATGTTCAAGAAGGGCAAGAAGGAAGCATGAGCCTCATCGAGGCATACTTCTCCGAGGGCTGCTACATCGCGGCGGCCTGCCTGTTCATGCTGAGCCTGAAGTGGCTCGGCTCGCCGAAGACGGCGCGGCGGGCGAACTTCATCTCGATGCTCGCGATGGCCCTGGCGGTCGCGCCGTCGCTCCTGCCGGTCTCGAAGACGCACGGCGGCGCGCTCGTGAACAACCTCGTCATCATCCTGGGCGGCATGGCGCTCGGGACCACGATCGGGCTCGTCTCCGCGACCAGGGTCAAGATGACGGCCATGCCGCAGATGGTCGGGCTTTACAACGGTTTCGGCGGCGCGGCGTCGCTCATCGTCGCGGCGGTCGAGTTCGTCCACAAGAGGGGCGAGCTGGGAGCCGGCGAGGCGGTTCCCATCTTCCTCTCGGTCGTCATCGGCGGCGTCTGCTTCACGGGCAGCATGGCCGCCTTCTGCAAGCTCCAGGAGTGGATCTCCGGCAAGCCGGTCCTGTTCGCGGGGCAGCACATCATGAACCTGGTTCTGCTCCTGGGCGCGCTCGGGGTGGCCGTGGGGCTGTGCGTCGTCCCGGCCGCGGGATGGAGCCTGTGGGCCTTCGTCGGCCTCGTCGCGATCGCGCTCCTCCTGGGCTGGCTCGTCGTGATCCCGATCGGCGGCGCGGACATGCCGGTCGTCATCTCGCTCATGAACTCGTACTCGGGCATGGCGGTGACGGCCACGGGGTTCGTGCTGCGCAACAACGTCCTGATCGTCGTGGGGTGCCTCGTCGGCGCGTCCGGCATCATCCTGACGAGGATCATGTGCAGGGCGATGAACCGGTCGCTGGCGAACGTGATGTTCGGCGGTTTCGGCGCGACGGTGGAGGCGGCCGGCCCCGCGGGCGCGAGGGGGCCCGTGAAGGAGGCCGGCGTCGACGAGGCCGCGATGGTGCTCTCGGAGGCGCAGTCGGTCATCGTCATCCCGGGATACGGCATGGCGGTGGCGCAGGCGCAGCACGCGGTGCGGGAACTGGCGGCGCTCCTCGAAAAGAAGGGGGCGACGGTGCGCTACGCGATCCACCCGGTCGCGGGCCGCATGCCCGGCCACATGAACGTGCTGCTGGCGGAGGCGAACGTTCCCTACGACCGCCTGTTCGACCTCGACCAGATCAACGAGGACTTCAAGACCACGGACGTGGCGCTCGTCGTGGGCGCGAACGACGTCGTGAACCCGGCGGCGCGGGCCGACAAGAGCAGCCCGATCTACGGGATGCCGATCCTGAACGCGGACCAGGCGCGGAGCTGCATGGTCCTCAAGCGCAGCATGAATCCCGGCTTCGCGGGGATCGACAACGAGCTCTTCGTGGCGCAGAACACGATGATGGTGTTCGGCGACGCGAAGGCGACGCTCTCGAAGATGGCGGCGGCGCTGAAGGAAGCGTAGAGCCCCCGCGGAATTCCGGAAACGGCGGCTTCCCGTCTCCTATCACCCGGGCGATGGGAAAGGCGGGCATGATGACGGAGACGCGACCCTCGCACGAGGCGATCCTGTCCGCCTTCCGCGGCGCCGTGCCGCCGGGCCCGCCGTCGATCGCCTACCGCGCGGGCCTCCTCCTCGTCACGGTCATGATGGTCCTCCTTCCCCTCGCGTACGTGGGCCTCATCGTCCTCGCGGGGTACGGGGTCTACTACCACGCGACCGAGCATCTCTCCATCCTCGCGCATGGTCGCGTGGGGTTCGGGAGGCTGATCGTCTATGCCGGTCCGCTCGTGGTCGGCGCCATCCTGGTCCTCTTCATGATCAAGCCTCTCTTCGCGCGGTCGGGCCGGCGGGAGCGGCGGCGGGTCCTCGATCCGAAGCGCGAGCCGCTGCTCTTCGATTTCGTCGCGAAGATCGCCGCGCTCGTCGGCGCCCCCCGCCCGCGGGAGATCCGCGCGGACTGCGAGGTGAACGCCTCCGCCTCCTTCCGCCGCGGCTTCCTGAGCTTCCTCGGGAACGACCTCGTCCTGACGATCGGCCTTCCGCTCGTCGCGGGGCTGGACTTGCGCCGGTTCGCGGGCGTCCTCGCGCACGAGTTCGGCCACTTCGCGCAGGGGAGCGGGATGCGGTTGACCTACCTGGTCCGTTCCGTGAACCTCTGGTTCGCCCGCGTCGTCTACGAGCGCGACGAATGGGACGAGCGCCTGGTGGAGTGGTCGGAGGGATCGGACCTCCGGATCGGGATCGTGCTGTGGGTCGCACGCTTCTTCGTCTGGCTCACCCGGCGCGTCTTGTGGCTTCTCATGATGGCGGGCCACGCGATCAGCATGTTCATGTGCCGGCAGATGGAGTACGACGCCGACCGGTACGAGATCCGTCTTGCGGGCAGCACCGCCTTCCGCGACACGGCCCGCCGGCTGCCGCTGCTCGACCTCGCCCGGGGGATCGCCTTCCAGGCGCTCCAGCGCGCCTGGGCGGAGGGGCGGCTCGGGGACAACCTCCCCGCACTCGTGTTGTTGGAACTGGGGCGGATCTCCGCGGAAGACCGCGAGCGGTTCCTGGCGGAGCACCTGGGGCGCAAGGCGGGCCTGGGCGACACCCATCCGGCCGACGGGGCGCGGATCGAGCGCGCGCTTCGCGCGAACGAGCCCGGCATCTTCGCGCACGACGGGCCGGCGGCGGATCTCTTCAGCGACTTCGAGGGCCTGTCGAAGGCGGAGACGCTCGCCTTCTACCGCGAGAACGTGGGCGAGAAGATCACGGCGAAGAACCTGGTCGCGACGGGCGAGGTCCTCCGGCAGCAGGAGGCGCTGGGCCAGGACGCGGAGTGCTGCGCGCGGTTCTTCCAGGGCCACTGGAACAACGAGAACCCCCCGTTCCTGCCCGCCGGGGAGGGAACGGAGCCGCCGACGGTGGAGCGCTTGAGATCGCTGCGCGCGCGGTTCGACGGGCTGATGCCGCGCGTGCGGCCGGAGGTCGGGCGGTTCCGGGAGTCCGAGGAGCAGGTGCGGGCGCTGGAGCGTGCGCATACGCTCGTTCGAGCCGGCGTCAAGATCCGGGCCGCGGACTTCGGACTCGCCAGAGGGTCGGTGGACGAGGTGCAGTCGGCGCTGCAGAAGGGGCGGGCGGCGAGGAAGGAGGCCCTGGCGGGGCTGGCCGAGGCGGAGGTCCTCATGCGCGACCGCTTCGCGGCGGCGCTTCTTCTGTACCGCGATCCCGCAATGGTCGCGAAAGTGCGGGGCGCGGATCTCGCCGCGGAGTCGCCCGACGCGCTCCTCGCGGTCTGGGCGGGGATCGGCGACGTGTACCTCGTCCTGCAGCGTCTCCTCAAGAGGCACAACGAGACCGGTCTCCTGCTCGAACATGCGGAGGGGAACCAGGCGCTGATCCGGCGGATCATGGCGGAGCTCGAGGAAGTCCGCAAGCTGATGGGGACCCTCAAGGCAGGGTTGGGCGGGCTCGTGTACCCGTTCGATCATGCCGACGGCGGCGTCACGATCGCGGACTACGCGGTGCGGGCGATCCCTCCGGTCGAGCAGGTCGGCCTGCTCATGGACCATTCGGGGGAGACGCTGCGGCTCATGTTCGATCTGATGGACCGCGTCTCCAACCGGCTCGCGTTCTACGCGGAGCGGATGGAGGAGGCCGCGGGGCTGCCTCCGCTCCCGACGCCTGCCTGAACTTGACGTTCAGCCCGATCCGCCGCTTCCCCCGCAGCACCGTCGGCGGCATCGACTCGCCGACGCGGAACTTCAGCCGCACGCGCATCGGCAGCTCGATCGCCACCATGTCCTTCGTCTCGCGGTCCGCCGAGACGATGACGTCGTCCCTCTTCACGCCCGCGGTCGCGGCCGCGCCGCCGCTCTTCAGCTTCGTCACGCGGATCGCGATCGCATCCTCGGAGAGACGGAGCGCCTTGCGCTCGTCGGCCGCGAGATCCGTTCCCTCGATCCCGATGTCGGGCCCGCTGTCCCACCGCGACTGGCGCCACGAGATGTTCGTCTTGGGCCGGTCGCCGCCCTTAGGCGAATCGAAGATCCCGACGAATTCGGCATCTCACCGACGATCGCCGCCCCCACCCCGAGTTCTCCTTCCCGTCGGCCGCTCCCCCGGTTCAACCTCTCTCCGTCGGGAGTCTTTTCCTCGGAATATACCCCATGGGGGTATACGTTGATTCCCGGGAGGAGCGAGATGGCGAAAGCGAGCCTGATGCGGACGCGGTACCTCGCGGACCTGGACAAGCAGTCGCTGACCCGGAGGCTGAATCGCGCCGGCGGACAGATCGTCGCGATCCGGAAGATGGTGGAGGAGGCGGAGTGCGTCGACAAGCTCCTCATCCAGATCAGCGCCGCCAAGGCGGCGCTCACCGAGGTCGCGCTGGAACTCATGGAGAAGCACCTCGTCAACTGCACGGAGTCGTGCATGCAGGGGGAACGCGAGGAAATCATCCGCCGCGTGACGAGGGCGGTCGCGGCCGTCGTGAGGAACGGATAAAAGGTGGAGCATGAAGCAAGAGAGCCTGTTGACTTCTGTCGGAGGGTTGGGGGCCGCGATCCTGGGATCGGCGTGCTGCTGGCTCCCGCTCCTGCTCCTTGCGGTCGGGGCGGGCGCGACCGCCACCGGCGCCGTCACCAACACCATTGAGAAGTTCCGCCCGGTCTTTGCGGTCGTCGCGATCGCGTTGGTGGGGGCGGCCTTCTACCTCACGTATTTCCGCCGACCTGCGGCGGCCTCCACGGAAGCGTGCTGCACGGCGCCGACCGGGTCCAAGGGGGAACCTGCGTGCTCCTGCTGCGGCCGGAAGGGAAAGTGGGTGGCCTCCGCCACGGTCCGCGCGCTCGTCCGCGAACCGCTCCGGGAGAAAGTGGGTCCCTCGGACTACGCCCTCTGCCTCGACCCGGACTGTGCCCAGGTATACACCGACCCGACCGGAGGGAGGTACTTCGTGAAGTCGGATCTGGCGCTGCGGATCGGCTGCAAGGAACGGGAGGCACCGCACCTCGTTTGCTACTGCTTCGAACACAGCGTTGAAGAGATCGAGGGCGAGCTTCGCGCCTCGGGCAAGACGTCGATCCCGGATCGCATCAAGGCCGAGGTCCGGGCCGGGCGCTGCGCGTGCGACGTCAAGAATCCCCAAGGTACCTGTTGCCTGGGGAACGTCAATCGCGCCGTCAAAGAGGCGAAGGAGCGCTTGAGCGCCGGCGCGACGGTCGGGCGCGAAAAGCTCACGATCGAGTGCGCGCCGCTGCCGTTCCCGGACGAGCATCACCAGGACTGCTGCCGTCTGCCGCGATCCTCGGACTCCGCGACGGCGGTCGGGGGTCGTCTGAACCGGATGAGCAAGTTTCTCCTCCCGATCGTGAGCGTCGCCATCCTTGCGACGACCTTCTTTCCGCGCCAGGTCTTTGGTTTCCTCGTGAAGAAGGAGTCGGCATCGCCGGGGCCGGCGGCCGTCGACGCGTCGTCCAAGGTCGTCGTTCTCAGCGTCCCCGGCATGACCTGACCCCAGTCGTGCCCGCCCCGTGTCCGGGCGGCTCTGAGCAAGTTCGATTGGGTCAAGGACGTTCGGGTCGATTTCGCGGCCAGGGAAGTGACGGTCGTCGCCGATCCTGCCAGGTTACGCGTCGAGAGCCTGATCGAGGCCTTGGCCGACGCCGGGTTCGAGAAGAGCGCCGTGAGGATGCCATGACCCATCTGTGGCCGGCTTGAGTCTGCTCGGGGGACCCGAGCGGCCGGGAGCCGCTCTTCATCGTCGTCGGGATCGCGCTCCTTGTGCTGGTCGCCTGGAGAGTCTTCGGGCGCGGGAGAACGAAGGGATGACGGAGAGGAAGATGATGCGAAGGTGGACGACGATTCGGATGACGGCGATTGCGGCGACGCTTCTGCTCGTCGCCGGCGGCTGCCGCAAGAAGCCCGAAGCTGCGCCGCCCGGCCGGAGCCCGGAGAAGAAATCCGTCGGTACGGCCGCCGAAGTCATCGTCATCCGTGTCGACGGGATGCAGCGCGGCGACGGCGGCAAGACCTGAATGGCCTGACCCGAGTCGGTGAAGAAGGCCCTGGAAGGGCTGAGGGGCGTCGCGAAGGTCGAGATGGACCTCGATCGCGATCTCTTTCGGGTGACGGGCGATGTCACGCGCGAGTCGGTCTTCGCCGTCATCCGCGCCCTCGGCTACATGCCGAGGGCCGCGGATCCTGCGGACTTCCGCGAGATGTCGGGGCCCACCCATCCGATGGGCGACGCGCCGGAACTCGTGCGGAAGGCGTGCGAGCGGGCGCGGGCGGAAAAGAAGCTCGTTCTCGTCGACTGCATGGGCGACGACTGAGCGGCCTGCAGGAGAATGTCCGTGAAGACATTCGCCGACCCCGAGGTGAAGGAGATGCTCGATGCGCACTTCGTCTTCGTCGAACTGAACGTGGATCATGAGAAGGAGGCCGCCGGCTGGTTCGCCGGCAAGGGCATCCCGGACACGTGAATCCTCGGCCCGGACGGGAAGATGCTCGACCGTGTCGTCGGGTTCATGGAGCCGAAGGAGTTCGTCGCGCGATTGAAGAAGATCCTGGAGCGGAGATAGCCATGGCGAAGAACGTGACCGTCTATTCGAGCGCGACCTGAGGGAGCTGCAAGGCCGTGAAGCAGTTCCTCACGGCGAAGGGCGTGCCCTTCACGACCAGGGACATCTCGGAAGACGAGCAGGCGATGAAGGAACTGGAGCGGCTCGGAGTCGCCCAGGTTCCCGTCATCGTGGTCGACGGCGAAGTCGTCGTGGGCTACGACCGCACGAAGTTGCAGAAGGCGCTCGGGATCGCATGAGGATCCGCTGCGAGGGCTGCGCGCAGGACATCGAGATTCCGTCCGACGCGAAAAACGGATATCTCTTCGAGTGCCCGAACTGAGCGGCGACGACGCTGCGGGTCCGGCGCGATCCGCTCCGGCTTCAGATCGTCCCGCGGGCAAGTTGCCCCGAGACGTGCCAACCCGTACTGTTGCCCGATGACGTGAAGCACGGCGACGAGCAAACCTTCTCCTGCGGCCACCGCCACCGAGCCACGTTCGAGTTCGGCGCGTGGGCGATCGAGTAGATTTGCTTTCTCGGCGTGGTTCAAACACGGGTCACAGTTCCGGGACCGAGCCGTGCGCTCCGGCGAGGACGCCGCCCCGGATTCCGGATGCCGGATACCGGATTCCGACGCGGCGTATCGGGCCGGCATCCGGCATCTTGGATCAAGTCGACGCAAGCCCCGTTAGACTGATCTGACGCCGGTCTAACGGGGCAAGGTGCCTGCGGCGTGTTTCCAGACTGGGCCCCAGCTTGAACCGTGCCGCTTTCTCCGGCATCACGATCTGCCGGACCCGCTCTTTTCCTTGAATACTGGAGTCGACTCCAGGGTCGTTATAGGGATGCGAAGGGAGCGCGGCATGCGGATCGGCGAACTGGCGAAGCGGAGCGGGCTCTCGATCGACGCGTTGCGCTACTACGACAAGATCGGACTGCTGCGGCCGGCGAGGCGGAACCCCGTGTCCCGGTTCCGGGAGTACGGCGAAGGCGCGCATGATCTCCTGAATCTCGTGAGGGCTGCGAAGCTCGCGGGGCTCAGCCTGCCGCAGATCCGCACGATCCTGGCGGCCGCGCGGAACGGCTCGGCCTGCAAGACGGTTCTCCCCCTTCTCGATCGGAAGGTCGAGGAGGTCGATCAGGCGATCCGGGCGCTCCGGGAGCTGCGTGCCCGGCTGAGGCGCGCGCTCAAGAGGGGATTCCCCAGGGGGAAAGCGGCAGGGTGTTCCTGCCCGATCCTCTTGAGACTCTATAAGGGTGGAGGTGCGTGATGTTGAAGAGGAAGTGGCTGTGGGCCGCTCTGCTGGCCCTGCCGTTGGCCGCCGGCGGCGTGGCTTACGGAGTGACGGCGAAGGCCAAGCATGTGCCGAAGAGCGCGGCCTATGTCTGCCCCTTGACCGGGGAGGAACTGCCCTGTCCGAACTGCTGCCCGCTCAACAAGCGGAAGTAAGCGGCCGTGAGCTCGAGGGGCGTTGGATCGGCGGCCGGGATTCTCGCGACGATTCTCTCGCTGAGATTCTGCTGAATCCTCGGGCCGATCCTCGCCTCCACGGGCGTGGGGGGCGCCGTCCTGCTGGGGTTCCTGGCGGGATGCTCCTGGATCTTCACGGCTCTCTCCATCGTTCTCCTGGCGGCGTCATTCTACGTCGGCGTCGTGCGACGGCCGGCGCGGAGATCGCGGGTCACCTTCCTGGCGATGTGCGCTCTCCTCGTCGGGGTCGGCCTCTGGCCCCGGCCGCCCGAACCGCGCGGTTGGATCGTCATCGCATTCACTCTCGCGTTGGCGACCGCGACGGCCTGCCTCATGAGGCGGCGGGGAACGCGAGGGTTGAGAGCGACCCGGGAGGCGCCATGAAGAGCATTCCGCGACGGGATCGTCCCCGTGGAGACCGACCCCTCGAAGCGCGTGCTTCCGTGATCTACAATCCTCGCGATGCTTGATATTCCGTCACGATTCGGGGAAACAGTTGGGCTCCAAATGGTAACCGTAGATTGAGTCATCGGGTGATCGGGTCATCGTGACTTCCCCCCTGAGCGCCCCCCGAGGGGGCTGGGGGGCGGGCCCAATGGCTCGATGACCCGATGACTCGATGATCCGATGCGCGGCGACCCTCTTTGGTTGCGGCCGCCGCGCTGTGCTCGTCGAGGGATCTTGAGAGGGAATAGCCCGTGCAAGAAAGTTGTTGGACTCGTGGCGCGGAAGACGCTGCCCGAGGCGGACGATGCAGAGGGCAAGATGGAATTAAGGAGGCCGAGTGGAATCACCGCAGCGGCTCGAGAGTCGGTGAGGCAAAGTAATCGATGAAGCGAGGTCGAATCCTGTGCATCATGGCCGTCCTGTTGGTCGCGGGCGTGGCGGCCGCGATCCTGTGGACCGAACCGCGAGGGAAACCGGACTACCCGAGGATCGAAGTGAAGCAGTATTCGGACGCCGCCTTTGTCGGTCTCCTGCGGAAGTACGTCGACGCGCACGGACGCGTGGACTACGCCTCCTGGAAGTCTTCGCCCGAGGATCTCGCGGCGCTGGACGCCTTCGTCATCCTCCTGGCCAATGTCAGCCCGGAGAATCGCCCTGAGCTGTTCTCGACCGGGGCTTCCAAGCGATCCTACTGGATCACGGCCTACAACGCGCTGGTCCTCCGAGGAGTCCTGGACCTCTGGCCGCTGAAAAGCGTGCGCGACGTCCGCCTCTCCCTCACCTCCTACGTGAAACCGGGCAAGGGCTTCTTCTACGATCGCCGCGTGGTCGTCGGCGGGCGCGTCACGAGTCTCTACGAGATCGAGAACGACGTCCTTCGCAAACAGATCCGCGACCCGCGCATCCATTTTGCGATCAACTGCGCCTCGGGGTCCTGCCCCGCACTTCGCGCCACGGACTGGTCGGACGAGGAGCTCGATCGCGCGGCGCGCGAGTTCGTCAACGATCCGCGAAACGTCCGAATCGAGGACGGCCGGGTGCTTCTCTCGAAGATCTTCGAATGGTATAAGGAGGACTTCCTGCCCGGGAACGCGGCGGGCACCATCCTCGATTATCTTGTGCCGCTGGCGGCCCAGCCCCTGGCGGCCGGACTCAAGGAGGCTCGCGACGCGGGGTATCCGATCCGATACCTAGAGTACGACTGGGACCTCAACGAACGGAAACCATGAGCTGGATTCGTGAACCGGATTCCGATGATCCCGTCTTCGCGCGATGGCGCGGACCGCACGGCGTCGATCGCATCCTGAGCGTCCACGGACTCTTTCCGGAGGCGCTCGATGCGCACATGGCGCTCTATCGGACGCTCATGTTCGGCCCCGGCGAACTGAGCCGCGCGCAGCGCGAGGCGATCGCCGTCACCGTTTCCGAAGTCAACGAATGCCGGTACTGAGTGCGCCATCACGGAGAGGCTCTCCGGAAGGCGGGCGGTCGCCCGCAGTCGCCGGCGGACGACGCGATCCGGGAATACGCGGTGAAGCTCGCGCGGGCGCCGCAGTCCATCGAAGCGGGAGACGTCGACGCCCTTCGCGCCGCGGGACTCGGCGACCGGCAGATTCTGGAGACCAACCTCGTCGTCTCCTACTTCTGCTTCGTCAACCGCATCGCGCACGGGCTCGGGGTTGAGCTGGAAACGTACTGGAAGTGATCGGCCGTCCGCGAGGTTCGCCGCCGCGGGCTCCGGCCCATTGGGCTCCTTGCCGGGCGTCGCTCCCGATTATCGGTCGCCCTTCGCGGGAATGTCCGAGGCTTCGATCTCCGTGAGTCGGTTCTTCTCGACCGTCACCCAGAAGACCCGCGGCGACGCGTCGATCGACTCCAGGCGGATCAGATACCGGCCCGGGGCGATCGTCACGGGGGTAGGGTCTTGATCGCTCGTGCCGATGTGATTCGGAACAAAACGGAGCTTCTGCCCTTCAGCATCGTGAATCCAATAGCCCGTATGCGGATAGCGGGCGACGTCGCCGTCGAGGAAGAGGTAGGTCTCCGTGTGGATCACCAGCGCTCCCTTGGCGGGCGGGTGCACGTTCCCGGTGCCGGCATCCGCATGAGTGGCGGCAGGATCGATGCGGCTGATCGGCCCGGCACATCCGGTCAGCCACACGGCGAGGGCCCAAGCAGTACGCATCTCACCCTCTGCAGATTCTGATGCAGAATAATGTCGGGCGAAGGCGGATTTCATACGGAAAAATACGCCGCAGGCGGGAATATTCGCGGGGCGAATGACAGCGGAGCATCGAGGATGAGGCTGGCAAGTGCATTGCTCGAAGAGTCAGACAAGGGATTCAACGAACCACAACGAAGCTAGAGGCAGTGCGGAAACCTGCGGGATCTTGAAGGTCCCGGCCATCAGTTTGGCTTTCTCTCGGGTCGTTGAAGAGATTGCATGGGCACGAGAAGCCGGAGTTCGTGGCTTGAGCGCCTTCAGCGCGTCAACATCCAGGCGAAGCTGTTGATTCCCTTCCTTCTATTGTCGGTGGGACCGGCCGCGCTCGTGGGTCTGGTCAGCATTCTCGTTGCCCGGCAGGCGCTGACGAACCGCATCCACAAACAACTGGCGGTCCGAGGCGACCACCTCGCGATTCGAGCCGAGATGTTCCTGGACGGCGTGAAGGCCGATCTCAGATTCCTCCTCACCCTGTCGTCGGTGAGAGATCTGGCGTCCATCGACCGACGCGAAGACGACATGGCATGGAAACGGCAGCGGAAACGAGTCGAGGAGGAGTTCTTCGTCTTCTCCTCGGGGCGCCGCGCGTACTACCAGACCCGCTACCTGGATCCGGTCGGCAGGGAGATCGTCCGGCTCAATTGCAAGAACGGGTCTCCCGACTCTGTTCCCTTGGACCAGCTCCAGGACAAGTCCGATCGATACTACTTCGTAGAGGCCGCCAAGCTGCCGCCCGGCGGAGTCTTCGTCTCAAGTCTCGATCTGAATGAGGAGCACGGACGGATCGAGGTCCCTCACAGGCCGGTGCTGAGGTATGCGGCGCCGGTGCATGCAGCCGAGCGGTTGGTCGGAGTCATCGTGATCAACATCTATGCGGATTACTTCGCGGAACTGCTTCGCACTCCCGGCGGCGATTACGAGGTGACCCTGCTCGATGCCGACGGCACCTATCTGCTCTATGCCGGATCGAGCAAGGACAAGGCAGCCCATCGGATCTTCGGAACGGGCGCCCGAATTCAGGACGAGCTGTACGGCGGGCGGGCGGACACCTCCGGGCCCACCTCCGAGCCGGTACGACTCAGGAACGGTGAACGGGCATCGCTGTCCCGAATTCGCCTGGGAGACAAGGGGTACGAGCGCCGGTTGATCCTGATGCTCTCCGTGGGGGACGAACCAGTGGTCGACTCGACAAAGTCGACGACGAAGGCCATCATCCTGATCATCTCCCTGGTGACGATCGCATCGACGTGCTTCGGGATCTTCGTGGCGCGGTACCTGGTCAAGCCGATCCGGGCCCTCAAGCGAGGCGTGGACTCCGCGGCGACAGGGGATTTCAACCATCCGATCGAGGTGCGCACGGGGGATGAAATCGAAGATCTGGCCGCCCACTTCGAGTCGATGCGGGCGAAGCTGGGAGATTCGCAACAGAGGCTCTCCCGATGGAACGAGGAACTGCAAAAGGCGGTTGCCGAGAAGACCGAGGAACTCCGCAACTCCGAGCAACGGGAACGGTTGGAGCGGCAGAAGATCGAGAGCATGGTCGGCACGATCGGCGCCGAGTTGCTCCTGATCGAGCGTGACATGACCGTTTCCTGGGCCAGTCAGGAACTGATCCGTCGGATCGGCGGTCCCCAGGCCGTTCTCGGCAGAAAGTGTCATGACGTGCTTTGGGGCGCGCAAGGTCTTTGCGGCGATTGCGCCGTGAACGAGGTCCTCCGGGACGGTCATCCGAGGAAGAGCATCGTCATGCGGCCCGATGAGCGGGGCGCGGAGCGGTACTACCAGATCGCGGCGACGCCGGTTCTCGACGGGTCACCGGAGCCCGGCCGGGTACTGGAACTCAGGGTGGACATCACCGAGTCCGTGCTTCGCGAGCGGGAAACCCGCGCGCATCTGGCGCGCGCGGACAAGTTCGCCTCGCTCGGTCAGCTTGCCGCGGGAGTCGTGCATGAAGTCGCGAATCCGCTCGCGGCCATGAAGACCTCGATTCAGGTCATGAAGGAGCGGCAACAGTGCGCTCCGGGGCAGGAAGTGTTTCTGGATCGGGTCGTGCGCGAGATCGACCGCTTGTCCGGATTCCTCAGCACTTTTTCCTCCTTCGCGCGGCCGCGGAAGCCGGCCTTCTCGGATGTCTCGCCCGGGGAAATCGTCGAGGGTGTGGCGCAGCTCCTGCAGAAACAGGCGGAGAAGAAAGAGGCGCGTATCGTCATTGAGCCGGCGAGCGTCTCCTGTCGGATCCGGGCGGATTCCGGCCAGGTTCAGCAGGTCGTGCTCAATCTCGTCCTCAATGCCCTCGACGCCGTGTCTTCCGGCGGCTGCGTCCGCGTCGGGTGGGGTCCTCACGGGATCGGGACGCGCCTCTTCGTCTCCGACGACGGCGACGGAATCCCGCCCGAGAACCTCGAGAAGATCTTCGATCCGTTCTTTACGACGAAACCTTCGGGAACGGGCCTGGGTCTGGCCATTGCCCGGCAGATCATGCAGGAGCACGGCGGGAGCGTTCAGGTGGAATCGGCGCCGGGAAGCGGCAGCACATTCACGCTTCTCTTTCCTCCACGGGAGCGGAGAGAATGACGACGACGTTGCTGTTGGTGGAGGATGAATCCTCGTTACGCGAGTCCCTGGACGCGCATTTCACGGGCCGCGGGTGGCGGGTCATCGCTTGCCCTACCTGCGCGGCGGCGCGGGAAGCTCACGGCAAGGAACGCATCGATCTCGTGCTCTTGGACCTCCGCCTGCCGGACGGAACGGGGCTCGGGCTTCTCCAGGAATGGGAGGTCTCCGCCGACCACGCTCCGGTCGTCGTCATGACGGCGTATCCGGAGGTCCGGACGGCCGTCGACGCCATGAAACTGGGAGCGCACGACTACGTCCACAAGCCGTTCGAGCTGGACGAACTGGACCTTGTGGCGGAGCGCGCGCTGGATGCCCGCCGAATTCGAAAGGACCTCCAACGGTTCCGCCACGGCGCGGATTCGGCGCTCACGGAGGTCGTGGTCGAATCGCCGGGCATGCGACGCGTGATGACTCTCGCCTCCCAGGTGGCTGCGAGCCCGGGCACGCACGTCCTGCTCCTGGGGGAGACGGGTTCCGGCAAGGAAGTCGTGGCCAACGCCGTCCACCGACTCAGCGCGCGGGCTCCTTCGCCGCTGGTGAAAGTCAACTGCAGCACGCTGCCCGAGAGCCTGATGGAGAGCGAGCTCTTCGGACACGAAAAGGGCGCCTTTACCGACGCCCGGCAGGAGCGCACGGGCCTCTTCGAACTGGCGGACGGGGGTACGCTCTTCCTCGACGAGGTCTCGGAGATGAAGCCGGAAGTCCAACCGAAACTGCTCCGGGTGATCGAAGGGCAGCCCTTCCGTCGCGTCGGGGGGACGAAGGACCTCCATGTCGACGTGCGCATCATCGCCGCCACCAATCGAAATCTCGAGGCTGAGATCCGGAAAGGGCGTTTCCGGGAGGATCTCTACTACCGGCTCAAGGTGTTTGCCATCGAAGTGCCTCCTCTGCGGGAGCGCACCGAGGACATCGTGCCTCTGGCCGACCGCTTCGTTCGGCAGTTCAGCCGGGAGATCCGCGGCGTGCCCGCCGAGCTCGGCGCGGAGGTCCGGGAGGCGCTGATCCGATACCGGTGGCCCGGCAACGTGCGCGAATTGCGCAACATGATGGAGCGCGCCGCCATCCTGGCTTCGGACGGCCGGGTGCTTCCTCATCACCTGTCGATCGAGGCGCAGGCGGAAGCGGCGCTGAGCCTGTATCGGAGCTCGACACCTCGCGGCGATTCCGTCACGCTCGACGACGTTCAGCGTCTCCACATCCTGTCCACGCTGCAGGACTGCAAGGGGAACAAGTCGGAAGCGGCGCGCAGGCTTGGAATCAGTCGCAAGACTCTGCGCGAGAAACTCGGCGGATGGGGAATCGCGGACGAAGACCGTGAGACGACCGGCGCGCCGTAGCTGGTCCGCCGCTCCCGATGGCACGAAACTTCCCACCTCTCCCAGCCGTCTCTGACGCAACGGGTTAGATCGCGCTCCGCCCCCCTGTCCTCAAGGGCCGATCCAGGGAGAACCAGCTCGGCGGCCCGGGTGCCCCATCCAGCGGAGCGCAATCCACGATCCGGGCCTGGCACGGACGTTGCGCTGCGTCCCCCCGGAGGTTGCGCATGATCGGACTCCTTGCCGTCGTCGCCACGCTTGCGTTCTCGCAGGAAACCAAAGACGAGCCTGGTTGCGAATGTGTCTGGTACGACAGCGCGACCTGCGCATGCGCGAAGGAGTGCGCCCGGAAATGCACGAAGTGCGACGGGAAGGGAGATGCGTGTCCGTGCATCGCCGACCTGAAGCGCGCGACGGGAACGATCCGGGGAGTGCTCAAGAGCCCCTACGCCAAGCTGGCCGAGGGGGTCGTCTACATCGAGGAAGTCAAGGACCGGAAATTCGTCCCGCCCACGAAGAACCCCAGGATGGACCAGAAAAACAAGATCTTCATTCCCCACGCCCTTCCCGTCCTCGTCGGTTCCACCGTGGACTTCCCGAACACGGACGACGTCCGCCACAACGTGTACACGGAAAAGGGCTCCCCCTTTGAGTTCAATCTCGGGGAGTACGCGGCGGGGGTGGTGAAGCACGTCACGCCGGACAAGGCCGGAGTGCTCTCCCTTCGCTGCAACGTGCACACGGAAATGTACGCCTACATCGTCGTCTGCCCGAACCCCTACTTCGGAACGACGGACAAGAAGGGTGCCACCGTGATCCGGAACGTGCCTCCGGGCAAATACCGCTTGACGTTCTTCCACGAGAAGCTGAAGAGCAAGACCATCGAGGTCACGGTGGAGGCGGGAAAGGATGCCGCCGCCGATTTCACGGGCCTGGAGAGGAGGTCCTAGTCCGGCTTATTCACGAAGGTTCTCGGCCGCAGGCCGAGAACCTTCGTGTATAAGCCGCCCGCGGCGCGTTCCGCTGGTGCAATGGCGCGCCGCGGGCCGCCCGTCGCGCGAGACACGGAGTGTCGCGCGCGATGGAGCGGGGCTGTCCAGCGGAGCCGGCCCGCAGGGCCGGTGTAGCTGCC
>JACPRC010000078.1 GCA_016190175.1 Planctomycetota bacterium | reverse complement strand
TCTTTCGAGATGATGATGTTCGAGGGCTTGATGTCGCGGTGGATGATCTTCTCGCGCCACGCGGCCTTGAGGCCCTCCGCCGTCGCCAGCGCGATCTCGACCATCTCCTGGGGAGAGAACTGGTGCCCGCGGCGGATCTTCGAGGCGATGTCCTCGCCCTCGACGAACTCCATCGCGTAGAAGTGCTGCCCCTCCGCCTCGCCGGCCCCGAAGACCTGGACGATGCGCGAGTCGATGAGTTTGGCGAGGAGGGTCGCCTCGCGGTGGAAGCGGCGGACGAACTCGGGGCTCTCGGTCAGGTCGCGCTTGAGGACCTTGATCGCGACGGGGCGGTTGAGGGAGACCTGGCGGCCCCGGTAGACGGTCCCCATGCCGCCGCGCCCGAGGACCTGGTCGAAGAAGACCTCGTAGTCGCCCCAGGCGTTGTTGACCACAAGCGTTCAGTATACAAGCGGGCGGGAGCGAGTCCAGAGACTCACTTCTCCGGAATGTCCTGCGCGCAGCGGAAGCCGGTGTACATCTCGCCGCGGGCCCGCGGCCAGTACGTACGGTACGTCGTCTTGAGGAGGTTCTTGCGCTGCTCGCCGGCCGTCCGCGCGCCGCCCCGCAGGATCCTCCGCTCGGGGCCGCACTTGTCGTCCGTGTACTTCGAGTTGGGATACGGCTGGTACTCGGACTCCGTCCATTCCAGGACGTCGTTGTCCAGGCCGCGCAGGCCGAACGCGCTCTCGCCGCGCCCGTCGCCGTACGCGTCGCCCCACGGGTACGTCCGGCGCGAGCGCGAGGACGGGTCGTACCCCGCGGCGACCTCGAACTCCATCTCGGTGGGCAGCCGCCGGCCCTTCCATGCGGCGTACGCGTAGGCGTCCCACCAGTTCACCCAGTTGACGGGGCCCTCGCCGGGCGAGCGCCGTTCCGGCAGGTGCGTGAGCCCGCGCGGCTCGTCGCGATGGCAGAGTTTGTGCCCCTGCGTTTCGAGACCGCGCAGGAACTCGCGGTACTCGGACTTCGCGACCTCGCGCACGTCGATGAGGTACGGCTTGAGGTCGGCCTCCCAGGCCGGCCCGTTGATGCCGCGGTCGCCCGTGTCCCCGATCGTGTAGCGGCCGCCGGGGACGTAGACCGTGCCCTTCGGCGGGTTCGCGGCCGTGCGGTAGTGGGCGCGGTCGCGGCCGAACTGCGCGTCGTGGAACCGCTTGTACGTTTCGTCCGCCGCCTCATCCATCTTGCGATGCGCTCCCGCCCAGTCGCCGTTCTCGAACGACCGCTTCGCCTCGGCCGTGAGCCGCTGGAACGCCTCGCGCGCCTTGAGGTCGTCCCCCGTCATCCCCGTGTCGAGTTTCTCGTTCACCGCCTTGAGCCGCTCCTGGAGGTAGACGCGCCACTCGAAGGTCTCGCCGCCGAGCAGGTCGACCCAGATCTCCTTCGCCGCCGCCCACTTCTCCTGCTTCTCCAGGTCGAGCGCCTCCTGCACCCGCTCGCAGACCTTCTTCCGGCGCTCGAGGCGCGAGCGTTCCATCGCGTCGGGTTCGTTCTCGATCGCGACCTGGAGCGCCTCCGCGGCGGCGCCCCATTCCTTCCGCGACGTGCGCTCTTTCGCGAGATCGAAGGCCGCGGCCCGCAGGAGCGGGCGCACGCGCGCGAGCCCCTTGGACCGGACGGAGAGGTAGAGGGCCACCCGCTTGGCAAGGTCCGGCTCCTTCTCGGCCTCCTCCAGCGCCGTCTCCAATTCCGCGCGGTCGAGTCTCTGCCGCATCTCGGTCCGTCGCGGATCGCTTTCCGGCAGGAGTTCGATCGCCTCGGCGTAGGCCTTCTTGGCCGCGGCCCAGTCCTTCCGCTCGAACGCCTCGTCTCCCCGGGCGGAGGCGACCTCGAAGCGGGCTTGCGCGATCTCGGACGTCACCTTCGCGCGCCGCGGGTCGTCGGCGGCGAGGAACCCCAGGGCTTCCTCGAGGGGGCGGATCGCGGCCTCCCATTCCTTGCGCGCGAGCTTCTCCCTGCCCTGTTCGTAGGCCGACTGGAAGCGCGCCTCGTCGAGCCGCTTGCGGGCCTCGGCGAGGCGGGTGTCCCCCTCGGGGAGCTCCTTTGCCGCCTCCTCGAACGAGCGCGCGGCGGCGGCCCAGTCCTTCGCCTTCATCGCGTCGTCCCCGGCCTTCAGGGCGCGGCGGTAGCGGGCGGTCGTCCTGCGGGCCTCCGCGTCCGCGAGGCGCGAATCCCCTTCCGGCAGCGCCTGGATCGCCTCGTCGTAGGAGCGGACCGCGGTGTTCCAATCCCCCGCCGCCGCGGCGTCGTCGCCCGCCTTGACGGCCCGGTTGTAGAAGGCCGACGTCAACTTGGCCTGCACCTCGGCCGTGCGGGGGTCGCCCTCCGCCAGCGCGCGGAGCGCTTCCTCGTACGCCCGGACCGCGGCGCCCCAGTCCTTCTTCTTCGCCGCCGCGTCGCCCGCCTTCAGCGCCCGCTCGCAGCGCGCCTGGGCCTTCTTCGCCCTCACGTCCGCGAGGCGCGGGTCCCCTTCGGGCAGTTTCCTCTCGGCCTCCTCCCACTCGCGGAGCGCGGCATCCCAGTCGCCCCGCTTCATCGCCTCCTCGGCGCGCGCGATGGACGCCCCGGCCCCCTCCGGATCGACCAGTTTCTTCCGCACCTCGGCGAGTTTCTTCTCCACGGCGGCGCGGCCGGGGTCGTCCTCCGGGAGCGCCTGGAGCGCCTCCTCGTACGCCTTCGCGGCGCCGGCCCAGTCCTTCGCGGCCGCGGCGTCGTCGCCCGCCTTCACGGCGCGGTCGGAGATCCCCTTCCGTGCCGACGCCCTCATCTCCTTGACCTTCGCGAGCCGCGGGTCTCCCCGCGGGAGCCTCTTCTCGGCCTCGGCCAGTTCGCGGAGCGCGGCGTCCCAGTCCTCGCGGACGAGCGCATCCTCCGCGCGCGTCAGGTACACCTGCACCGCCTCCGGTTCCGCCTTCTTCTCGCGCGCCTCCTTGAGCTTCTTCTCGATCTGCGCGCGGCGTTCGTCCTCCTGCGGAAGCGCGTCCAGCGCCTCCTCGTACGCCTTCGCGGCGCCGGCCCAGTCCTTCGCGGCCATCGCCGATTCGCCGGCCGCCAGCGCGCGCTCGCCCCGGATCCGCTTCCGCTTCGCCTTGATCTCCGCGCGGGCCGGATCGTCCTCGGGCAGTTTCCTCTCGGCCTCCTCGATCTCGCGCCCGGCGGCGTCCCAGTCGCCCCGCTTCATCGCCTCGTCCGCCCGCGCGAGCGCCGCCTTCCCCTCCGCGGCGGGATCGGGCTTTACGCCGTTCTTGCCGTCCCCGTTCGTGGGGTCCTTCCGCGAAGGGTCTTCCGGCTTCTTCGTCTTGGCGGGCTTGGCGGTCGGGCCCGAATCCCCGACCTGCTGGAGCCTCTTCCAGCCGAACCAGCCGGCGGCGCCGACCACGCCGATGCCGACGAGCAGCAGGAACACGAACGCGACGGTGTGGCTCTTCTTCGGCGGCGGTTCGGACGGGACCAGGACCGTCTCGTCCCGTGTCGGACTCGCGACCGCATCGAGCTTCTCGCGGTCGAAGACCCCCTGGGGCGCCTTGGGAGGAGCGGAAGGCGGGGGGGCCGTCCCTTCGAGGACCGCCCGGCAATGCTGCGCCAGTTCCTCCGGCGTCTGGAACCGGTCGCCGGGCTTCTTCGCAAGAAGCCGCAGGATGAACGCCTCGATCTGCGGATCGAGCTCGGGATTGCGGCTCCTCGGAGGCGGCGGGTCCTCTCGCTCGATCCGATCGACGAGCGCCTCGCCGTCGTCCCCGGTGAAGGGCGGGAAGCCCGTGGCGAGCTCGTAGAGCACGGCGCCCAGCGAGTAGAGGTCGCTGCGGACGTCGAGCGCCTGCAGCCGCGCCTGCTCGGGCGACGCGTACCGCAGCGAACTGGATCCGCCGATGTTGCCCCCCGCGAGTCCGAAGTCCATGAGCTTGAGCTGATCGTCGCGGGTCAGGAAGAGGTTCGACGGCTTGAGGTCGCGATGGAGGATGTTGCTCTGCGACGCGGCCCCGAGCGCCGCCGCCGCGTCCGTCGCGACCCGGAGGATCTCCTCGCGGGAGAACTTGTGCTCGCGGCGGAGGTAGGCGCCGAGGTCCTCGCCATCCAGCAGCTCCTGCGCGAAGAAATAGAGACCCTGATGCTCGCCCGCCGTGTAGACGCGCGCGATATTGGGATGCTCGAGGCTGGCGATGGTCGGGGCTTCGGCGTTGAACCGTTTCGCGAAGTCGTAGTCGTCGCTCAGGTCCTTCTTGAGGACCTTGACGGCGACCTCGCGGTCGGCGGAGATCCACCGCCCGCGGTACGCGGAGCCCGCGCCGCCCCGGCCGAGGAGCTGGTCGGGGTGGACCTCGAAGTCGCCCCAGATTTCGGGTTGCATGGTTTCGCGCCGCGCAAGCGGCCGCCCATAATCATATCAGCAACGGGGCCGGGCCGGGACGGAGAAATTGGACGAGCGGGCGGCGCGCGGGGTACGATGAAGGTCGTGGCGGAGAAGATCCTCATCCTGGATCGGGGCAACGTCGAGCTCGCACTCCCCCGCGACTGGACGGTCAAGCCGGACCCCGCGGGCTTCCTGCGGCTGGAGGACGGCACGGAGGAGTGTCTCCTGGAGGCGTCGTACATGGCGCCGCCCCCGATCCCGCCCGGGGAATTCGACGTCTCGGAGCGGCTCCGGCGCGTTCTCGAGACGAGCCCCGACGGGCGCGGCGCGCCTGTGACGAGGGTCGATCGCGGGGACCTGCGCCTCGCGTGGGCGGACTACCCGTACGAGTCGGACGACCCGAAGCGCGGCCGCCGCCGACCCGCGCGCGGCCGCTGGCTCATCGCCGAAAACGGGCGCTTCCAGGCGCTGCTCACGTTCTACTACTGGGTGGACGACGCGGCGTGGGCGGTGCCCGCCTGGGAGCGGATCGTCGCGACTCTGCGGCTCGGCTTCGGCGAGCAACTGCGGAGTCCTCTGGAACATTGGTCGATGCGGGAGCCGGGGTGAGCCGGGCGCGGGGATTACCTCCGGCGTGCCGTGAACTCGCGGATGTGGCGGGCGCTGGACGGATGGTCCCGTTCCACGCGGGCGGCCAGTTCCTCCAGCGCGGTCTTCAGAGAAGCGCCTCGCAGACGGCCGGCCGTGTCCAGCGCGTCCGGCAATCCGATCACCTTGTCGAAGTCGGCGTCCGTCGCCGCGAGCTCGACGTAGCGCACGATCGCTTCATCGAGGGAGGAATCCTGTTCAAGAGGATTCGTATCCCGGCGCGCGAGCCCGTACAAGGCCTCTCGCGTGACCTCCGGATTGCCGCCGGGGCGGTACACTTCCGTCAGGAACGCGCGGCGAACGACTTCGAGGTACTCGCCCGTGCTGGACTTTCCCAGTGCGTGAAGGGAGTCGCTACGGATCCTCCCGGCCTCCGAGACGTCCAACGCCGCACGCTTGTAGAAGCCGACCATATCCGGCCACGGCTCGAGTTGGTTGCTCCACGAGGCCAGTTCGAACAGTTCCCACCGGGCCTCCATCCAATGGGTCCGCTCCAAGGCTTCGATGACCTTCTTCCGGGCCCCTTCGTTCCTCAGATCGTGAGTGAAGCTGTAAGCATACAGCCATCGGTCCCGAGGCACGTTGAAGCCGGCTATGGGCTGATGCTCTTCCGGATATCGATCGAAAAAGCCACCGGCAAACGGCATGGACTTGAAGTAGTCATACGCGACAGTCCAAAGCAACTCGCGCCAGAAGAAATCGTATTCCTTCGTGTTGAACCCCGCGACCGGGCGCCCTGGACCGGCCGCCTTCAGACGTTCCTCGGGGTCCGTGATGTCCGGTACGTTCTCGTCCGTCGGAAGCAGTCTTGATGCCTTACCCGCCCCTGCGACCACCCTGGGATCGGGCGAATCCAGCAAGCGGTTCACGATCCTGGAGGCGCGCTCGCTCGGGACGCCGCCGGCAAGGGTGGCGATCAGCATCTCGACCAGCGGCGAGGCGCCGTCCAGGAAGCCCTCCAGTTGCGCCAGGACCGCCTCGCGCGTCTCTCGAGCCACGATCAGCCGACTCACTTCCGCCAAGGTCCGCTCCAACTGACGCTCGACGGGGGCGCCGGATTCGAGTTCGACGGCGAGGGATCGGAATCGGCGCACAAGATCTCTCTGCTCTTGTGTCAGAGGTGCGGTTTGCGCCGGGGACGATGCGTACTGCTGCGCCTCTCCGGCTGGAGGACTTTCGTTCTGCCGGTGCGGTGCCGCTTTCGGGGCCCGTGCCGCGTCGCCCCCGCGCCAGGCCACGGCCGCGAGGGCCGCAAGGCCCAAGGCGGCCACGAGACGGACGGTCCACCGCCGTCTCCGATAGGGGTCGTCTCTCATGCGCTCCTTGAACGCACTCCTCCGGGACAGGTTGGCGCTACTGTTTCACCACGTCGAACTGCCCGGTGCTCGCATCCCACCCGTCGTCCTTGCCCGGATCGTTCTTCTCCGCGCCGGCATACGGCGTTCCATCGCCTTTGGAGGGATCGGCTGCAATCTTGGTGTCGGTGTCGAAAATGGACTTGCCCTTGGTATCGAGGCTGAAGCTGGGCGATCCGATCTTGATCTCGACTCGCATCTTCCAGTCCATGCGGTGGGTGAGGAGGCTCGCGGTTCCGGAGGCTTCCTGATCCTCGAAGAAGTAGGTCGCAAACCGGGCGTCGATCTCCAACTCGTCATCGCCTTCGAGCCTCTCCGCGATGGTCTCCGAGAGCTTCTTGGTCTCGGACCGAAGGAGGGCCCCCGGCATGTCGGCTGCGACGACGGCCACGTGGACCTTCTGCTTTCCGACCTCGTGGAAGACCCGGAACTGCCCCGCGTAGATCCGTTTCCCGTCGAACCTCGGAAGAGCCGTGGGGATGACTTCCCCTTCTTTCGTCATGTACTTCTTGCGGGCGGTGGGCGTGTAGGTGAACTTGGCTCCGTTCGCCTTCTTGAGCACGATCTTGTACTCCCGGAGCACCTGGTGGGCCTCGCCGTTGACGTAGAACCGTCCCGAGGCCTGCTGCACGGTCGCCTTGGCGAAGATGAGAGTGTAGTTCCCTCCGGCTCTCTTGGAGAGCAGGGGTTGGATATTCTGTGCGGGTGTCGCATTGGGCGGCAGCACCGCGTCGGGAGGCACGATTCTCTCGAACGCCTCGCCCACGAACTTGATCCCCGCCTTGGGCGTGTCCGGGGTCTCCCGGCACAGATGCTCCTGGGTCTCGACCGGCGGGAACGCCTGCGCGAGCGTGAGCAGCGCCGTCAGGTTCGGCTTAAACGTCTCATCGATGAGCACCTGTATCTTCACCTGGCCGCCGCCGCGCAGGATCGTGATAACCCTCGACGTCTTCGCGATGTCGGCCGGAGTCTTCCACTCCCACGTGGTTGCCGTTCCCAGCACTTCGTCGATGGCGCTCGCGGAACCCAGAGCATTCTGGGCTCCCGCCGACGCGGGGTCTGCCGACAGTGCCGCGACCGCGATGATGGCCGCCAGCCCCAGTTTTCCCATATCCCCTCGCTATGATGTGAATCGGCAGAATTCTAGCCCGGCGGGGGCGGATCGTTAAGTGCAACTTAGAATGAAGTTCACATCCGGCCCCGGGGTAGGGGCGGAGCGCCTCGGCTCGCCTCTACGGCCGTCCTTCGGAAGACCCCTTCCTCCAGACCGCTTCGTCGATCGCCGCCTCCAGTTGCTCGACGCCGAACGCTCCGCCGACGTGCTTGAAGACGATGTTCTTCGTCTTCGTCAGGTCGATGTCCGGGTGGACCAGGAGGAACAGCAGGTCGTCGTAGTGTTTCGGGTTCCGCACCGAAGCGGCGAACTTGATCGCCGCCAGGAACTCGATCCCGACCACGGGAAGGTCTTCCATTTCCGTCGTCGCACCGAGAAGGGCCTCGCGGTAGAGTCCGGCGTAGTGGTCTTCCCGGACGATCCAGTCCACGTCGATCCCGCGATCCGTTCCGTAGACCTCGCCTCCGAAGGCGATCTTCCGCATCGGAGACAACCCCGCGGGCGGAGGATCGATCAACCGATCTGAGACGAAGTCCACGTCCTTCGTCAGCCGCGCGGAACCGTACAGGTTCATGGCCAGCCCGCCGAGGACGGCCGAAGGGATCCCGAGACGCGCCGACTCCGCGTGGACTTTCTTCGCGAGGTCCAGCAACTCCTCCGTGGAGGGAAGCCTCTTCTTGTATGCGGCCATGGAATCTCCGGCGCGAAAATGACGCAATCGGGCCAGCGTCGGCAGGGCGGTTCTGTACGGGCTCGGTCTCATGCCGTAGCGGAATTGTACCCCGCGAGAATCCCGGACGTGCCGGAAAACGCGGCCTGATCTCACCCCGGCAGGTTCAACCGTTCCATCGTCTCGAGGAGCTGCGCGCGGCTGAGGCCCAGGAGCCGCGCCGCCTCGGCGGCGTTGCCGCCCGCGAGGCGCAGGACGCGCGCGACATGCTCGCGCTCGACCTCCTCGAGCGTGCGCGCCGTTTCGCGTCCCCCGGCGCGCGCCGCGAGGAGCGACGGGAAGTCCTCCGGCCTCAGCTCGGTCCCCGTCGTCGAGAGCATCGCGCGCTCGACCACGTTGCGCAGCTCGCGGACGTTCCCCGGCCACTCGTAGCCCTGGAGGAGCGTCTCCGCCTCGGGGGTCAGCCCCTCCATGCGCCGCCCCATCCGCTCGCCGAACTGGTCGAGGAAGTGGCGCACGAGCGGGAAGACGTCCTCGCGCCGCTCGCGCAGCGGGGGCAGCACGATCTCGACGGCGCCGAGGCGGGAGAGGAGGTCGTCGCGGAACGTCCCGCGGGAGCGCGCGTCGGAGAGATCGCGCGTCGTGCCCGCGATGATCCGAACGTCGGCGCGGAGGTCTTCCGTCCCGCCCGCGCGGCGGAACGTCCCGGTCTCGAGGAAGCGCGCGACCTCCTCCTGGCACCCGGCGTCCATCTCTCCCACGGCGTCGAGAAGCAGCGTCCCCCCGTGGGCGAGTTCGAGACGGCCCTTCTTGCGCACGTCGGCGCCGGGGAAGACGTCCTTCTCGTGGCCGAAGAGCTCGATCGCGACCCCCTCGGGAGGAACGGCCGCGCAGTGCAGCGTCACCCAGGGACCGCCCGCGCGCCGGCTGTTGAGGTGGATCGCGCGCGCGACGATCTCCCTGCCCGCGCCACCCTCTCCGCGGACGAGGACGGGCCCGTCGGCCTGCGCCGCCGACCCGATGAGATCCATGACGTCCTGCATCGCGGCGGATTCGCCGACGATCTCCGTCTCCTCCGCGACGAGCCGGCGCAGGTTTTCCTTCTCCTCCTGGAGCCGCTGCGCGCGGCGGACGCCCTCGATCGCCGCTCCGGCCACCTTCCCCAGGGCCGCGAGCAGGTGCAGGTCCGGCTCGCGGATCGGGCTCATCGACTTGAGGTCGTCGGCGTAGACGGCCCCGAGGACGCGCTCGGAGCCCAGGATGGGCACGACGGCGGAGGAGTAGGTCATCTCCTCGACCGTCTCGCCGCGCCGGTGGAAGGACTCCCGTTCCTGGAAGACGCGGCGGAGCGCGCCGGCCTCGAGCTGGATGCGGTGCCTCGGCGCGTCGCCAAGAAGGCATCGAGCAAATGCGGACGGCGAGACGCGGAAATAGCTCGGTTTTCCGTTCCCGGGGGTAAACGTTCGACGGATGAACTCTTGCCTGCGCAACACGCTTGGGTCTCCCGCCCCCGGTTCTTTCGCCCTCCCCGCGCTCTGCGTGTGGGGGTATGATACCGTCCGGCGGGATGGAATTGGCCTCTGAAATTCCTAGCGTGCCTACTGGTTTCTACACTCGAGCTTGGACGACACTGGGTTTGTCCGGTCGCATCATGCCACGGGGGGATAGAATGCACGCAGGGTATTGAGTCCAGAGCGGTCCTGGAGCGCGACAGGGGAGGACAGGATGAGCAGCGAGGACGAGGACACCGACGAAGAAACGATCGACAGCTACCTGGCATCGTCGGACATGGAGAAACGCGCAAGGGCGCTGGTCAGGAAGTTCTTTACCTTCAAGTTCGTAGTCGGTTGTGTCGTCGGCGCCGTGTTGGGGAACCTCGTGTACGTCCTCTTCGTCGCGTCCGAAGCCAAGCAGCGATGGTCCGACCTCATCTTCGGACTCATCGGCAGCGTCCTCACCGCGGTCGTGATGGGCTTCCTGTTCGAGCGCCATATCCGGAAGCGCGAGCGGAGGGCGGACAAGGCGATCGCTGATGGCTGTGCCGAGATCACCACAATCTGCGAGACGCTGTGCGAGGCTATGAAGCAAATTGATCGTGAAATGGTGCCTCGGACGGCCGGATACCGGTGGGCACTCGAGTACGCGGGTACGGGCCGTAGCTTGCGAGGCAGGTTCACCTATGGGGAGATCCCTGAGTTGCTTTTCCGGCTTCGCTATGTACCGGCTGGCGTGAATCGCGTGCTCTCTGACTTCGAGAGCATCAAGGCAATACGGTCGGACATCACTGCCCTCTTGGCGATAGCCAACCCCCGGCTGGCCTCGTGCGTAAGTGATCTCTTCTGGGATTTCGACTTCGGACGTAGGGGATACGAACTGACCCTGGGCGACGCCAGGCGGCAGTTCGAGACGATGGAGCGGATCATCCGGTTTGGCCGTGACACCAAGGACGTCGGTACCGAGATCGATGACATGCTCGACGAGATATGCGAAGGCGTGCGCTCGATGCTGAAGGACGTTCCCGACCTTCTGGCAGATTTCGCGCGCGACATCGAGGCGGCGCGGGAGAGGTGGCCCGAGCACGCGATCAAGACATATGATGAAACTCTAAAGGGCCTAACCGAACAGGCTGATGAGGGGGAGGAAAAATGAAGGACCACCGCCTGAAGGCGGTGGCCTGGGGCGTGCCTGGCCGACTAGAGTCGGCCGGACGGCACGCCCCGGAGGATTCGCAGTTGCATAATGCAGAGGGTCTTTCCTGAAGTCGCGCAGCCGCCCGATTTCAGGAAAGACCGGGTTGGATGAAGCCGCTCCGCGGCGCGACCGCTATGGAATGGTGGGCAGGACGGAGGTCGCGGGCGCCGAAGTCGGTCCGGGGGGGCGGCCACGAGAGGCGAGTCCAGACGGCAAGAGAGGCAAGCGAGAGCTGAAAGGGACTCGCATCGAGGGGGCGATCCGTCGCGGGGCGAAGGACCCCTTGACCGCTCGGGACGCAAGCCTGTGGGGGCCTTCGAGACGGGGCGCGAGGAAGGTCACAACGAGGTGCTCCGGCCCGGCACTTGAAGGGGATGAACTGTTGCCCCGCCAAGCCGCCAGCCCGCCCGGGTCTCTCCCCGTCCCCACCTGCGCGGTCGCCCGCCTTCGCCAGGGCTTCGGCGGACAAGTCGGCGAGGCCGAAGACCCCACTCATTCGCGCTCCCGGCCCTCTCCGGAACGGGGTATAATACCCCCCGACGGGGCGGAATCGGCCTTTGGAGTTCCTATTCCCATCGGGACGCAAGTCCGGGGGGCCCCCGGGGTGCCCGCCGGGGTCTCCCGTATTCCATTGCGCAGGGGGTTTGTCCCGGCATAGAATCCGAACATGCCGATTACGAGTCTGCGTCTCAAGAACTTCAAGTGCTTTGCCGACACGGAAGAAACCCAACTTGCTCCGCTAACGGTCGTGTTTGGCCGGAACAACGCGGGGAAGTCCTCCCTGCTCCAAGGCCTCGCACTCCTCCGTCAGACGCTCGATAACCCGCAGGAGAACCAACGCCTCGCGTTGGAAGGGACGCTGTATCCTGCCGGTTCATACGCGGACTTGGTGCACGGACACCGCAAAACCGACCACATTTCCATTGCCATTGGAGTCAAAACCCTCGCCGCCGCGGGAAGCGTGGAGTTCGAGTTCACATGCGACGATCTCGTGCAGTCTCCCAAGCTGGTCCGGATGGGAATCTTGATGCGTGGCCAAGCGCCGGTCGAACTCAGGCGCGGGGTGGGATACAGCGGACCGTTCGTGCTCTTCATCGACAGGAAGAGGCAGGGGTACTCCAAAGCAGCGGATTTCCATTTCCCGGCGTCCGGGATCTTGCCGATTATCGGATCAAATCCGACCAAGGTGGGCCGCCCTTCTCGCACACAAGACCGGGCACGCAAAAAGGCGCCGCTGCTTCTTTCCGCACTTGAGAAGGAACTCCGCGGGATCCGAGCCGTCGGTTCCTTCCGTGCGCAGCCGGAGCGAACTTACGGTCTCAAGTCCCCGTCGGTGGAAACCGTCGATATCACGGGAGCGGATGTCGTTCAGGCCCTCATTGCCGATTCGACCGCCCCCAGAAAGCGCGGCAACCTGGTTCACGCGGTCAATCGCTGGCTGAAGGTCATCGGTCGTGTACGCATCCTCCAGTTGAGGAGCAGTTCGCGTGGACGTCGGTCCTATGAAGTTCGCATGAAGGACTTGGATTCCGGCCGATGGGCCCATTTCTGCGACGTGGGATTCGGGATCGGGCAAGCCCTGCCCGTGGTAGTGGAGGGCCTGCGTACGCCGGCGAGTGGGACGTTCGTGGTGCAGGAACCCGAGATTCACTTGCACCCGGATGCTCAGCTTGCCATGGCCGACTTCTTGATCGACCTTGTGCTTTCAGGAAAGCGGGTCATCGTCGAAACCCACAGCGAGAATCTCCTTCTCAGAATCCGACACCGCATCTTGACGGCCGCCGGAAATGGCCGAAGAGGAAGTTCGCTTGCACCCTCCGATGTCGCCGTGATTCAGGTAGATAGGGCGGGCAAGGGGGAGAGCAAAGTCCGGACGATCGGGGTAGACGATTTGGGCCAAATGGCGGATTGGCCGTCCGGGTTCATGCAAGAGGCGAATGACGAGAGAATGAAAATCCTGCATGAGATGGGCGACCGAATGGAGAAGGCGCGTTGAACAAGAGGAGGGAGGCGGCGATCGACACAACGGTCGTGCAGAAAGCCAGCGCGCTGATTGGACATCCTCCGAGGGAAGGGAGCCAGTTCGTGAAGCGCCTCGCGCTCCTCGAGGGCGCAATCGCAGGTCGATTTGCGATTCTGATCAGCAAGAAGCTGCGCGCGGAGTACGGGCGGCAGGTGCACAAACCCTACAACGACTGGATGACGAGGTTCCTCGCATTCCTCGACTCCCCGGGCGGGCCGATCTGGAACTGGAGGAAGCAGTGGTCCGGGGCGGACCGCGAGAAGGCGCGAAGATGCCGGTATCCGGCGGAGGACGACCACGTTCTCAGGACGGCGATTCGACCAAGCCGCTCGGAGATCCTCACCGAGGAACTCCGGATGCTCCAGGCCGACGCCTGCATTTACAGGGCGTTTCGCGTGCACATCCGAAACCCGGTCGCCTGAGGTGCGGAAGCCCCCGTCCCCCCGCTGGGGATAGCCCCTGTCGAGCACTCGTCCCCCGCGTGCCGCCTCGCGGGTGCTCCGAGCGGTCCGGTCTGCTCTACGGCAGCCCGAGTCTCTCCATCGTCTCGAGGAGCTGCGCGCGGCTGAGGCCCAGGAGCCGCGCCGCCTCGGCGGCGTTGCCGCCCGCGAGGCGCAGGACGCGCGCGAC